>CAZXXB010000230.1:0-5638 GCA_964644185.1 uncultured Myxococcota bacterium | reverse complement strand
GCTCATGCTCGCCTTTGAGCACGGTGCCGCCTCAGGCGACGACCGCGGCGGATTCGGTCTGCGCCCACTCTTCGCACGTGACCGCCAATACAACTTCAAGTCGGGCAACGCCCTGCGCCGCCTGCCCACCCTCGACCAAAACGTTGAAGACGCGCGCGCCACCGTTGAAGCTGCTCGCCAGACACTCAACGAAAACCCCAGCAGCGGCGACGCCCTCACCGCATATCAGACCGCGCGCACCGAGTACCTCACCGCTGCCCGTGCACGCGCCACCGTCGTCGCCGCCAACGTTCAGGAAAAACTCGACACGACAATCGAGAACTTCCGCTTCCACCCCGACTACCGTGTCGACATGATCCTCTGGCGCGAAGTCATCGGCCAGGTCACCGATGCCCTCTATTTCAAGCCCTCGGTGCAATACAACATCACCCAGTCGTTTGCCGCGCGTCTCGTCGCGCGCCATGTACCGCGAGTCGACCCCCGGCTACGACAACAACCTCGGCGTCGAGCTCGACCTCGGCCTCAGCTACCTCAGCGACGACGGCTTCCTCGTCCGCCTCGATTACGCCATCCTCTTCCCCATGCGCGGCATGGATAACCTCGGTGGATACTACAACCCCGACGTCACCGCCCGCGTGCTGCCCGATGGCCGCTGGGTCGAGGTCTCGCCCGAAAGCTTCGTCACCGACGACGGAAAACGCGGCTCGGTCCGCGCCCTCGCCGCCGACGAAAACATCGGCACCCGCGAAAACCAGCTCTTGCAGGCCGAAATCGCCCAGCGCATCCGCCTCATGGCTGCCATTCAGTTCTAATTCGTGACGGGCGAACGCCAGGCCCGGCACCCGCACCGCTTCGCGGCTTGCGCCCACGCACTGTAGCCAGCCCGCGAAAAAAACCGTTCTGCTCTCGCCCGAGTCGCCGCGTGCCCTGCACCCGGCGACTCTCGGCTTTTACACCATCCATCCAAACCCACCCCTCTTGCCCACCCTACTTGGCGTCGCAGCCCCCCCGCCCCGCGCGGCTCCTCCATGTCGTTCACCGGCCCCACCTGTGGCTCGTCTGCCACCTTGCGCCGGTCGAATCGGGTTGGTTTGACCAAAGCGATGCGTTCAAAACAGCGTTATGCCGGTTGACGTTTTGTTATGAATGGGTTCTAGTGTGCGGCAGTCACTCACATGCTGCACGCGTTCGGCCCTGCCCACGCTCGTTCAAAGGGGGTTCCCGTGGTTGCTCTCTACTCATCCGGCATTGCATCGCGCGAGTCTGTGGTTCACGCCGCTCCCGGCCGCACATCAGGCGGTGTTCGCAAACCCGTGCAGGCCCGTGCCCAACGCCTGCGCGAGCGCCTGTTGCGTGAGGGCGGCGCCGCCTACAGCGAGCTTGGCTACGCAGCGACGACCGTCGCCGTCATTACCCAGCGCGCCGACGCCTCGGTCGGCAGCTTTTACCAGTATTTCGAAAACAAAGACGCCCTCCTCTACGAGCTTGCCGACAGCCGTTCGCGCGACCTCATCGAGCGCGTGCAGTCCGTTCTTCCAGCGCAACTACCAAGTCTGCCCCTCGACCAGTTGCGCGAAGTCGCCTTCGCCGCCATGTGCGAGGTCGTCCGCGTCGTCCTCGAAATCCACCGCCGCGACCCCGGACTCCACGCCGTCCTCACCGAGCGCAGCGTCGCAGACCGTCAAATCGCCGCCTCACTCGCCCGCACCGAGGTCGCAATCGTCGCCCGCTGCGAGGCGCTGCTGCGCGCGGTCGAGGCCCCCGGCAACCCGCGCCTCGCCGCCGGCGTGCTCTACGCTATGGTTGAGGGCGCAATTCATCGCCAGTCGTCGGGTGAGCCGCTTGCGCCCGACGCCGAGTTCGCCGATGTGCTCGGCGGCATGCTCCACCGCATCATCTTCGGCTAACCCACCGCGAACCCATCGCAAACCCGATCTACCCGCGACGCGAACCCGACGTGGAGATCACGTTCATTTTTGCTTGCGTTTGCAACCAGAAGCAGCTTCACTACGCCTCGTTTCGGGGTGGCCAACATATCCGGCTGGAGGTCTGCATGCGATTCTGTCTTGTCGCACGAGCGCGAAGCTGCACGCTCGCGACGCTTGTGCTCTGCTCTGCGCTCGCACTCGTCGCCTGCGACGACGAACCCGGATACCTCGATACCGCCGCCGATGACGCTGACACCGCGCTGCCCAGCGTCAACGACGACGATGCCGCGCCCACGGCTGGCAACGACGACGACGACGGCAACGACGACGACGCGGTAGCCGACGACGACGACGCCTCGTCAACCGACGCCGCCGCTGACGACGACGACGATGCGACCGACTTCGACGAAGCCGCTGCGTGGGCCGCCTACCGCCCCGCCACGGCGCAGGTGCTGCGCCTCACCCAGGTTCAATTCGAGACCGTGCTGCTCGACCTCTTCGGCGACGCCGTTGTGATTCCACCTGTCCTCCTCGCCGACCTCGAATCATCAGGCTTCACCGCCATCGGCGCATCAGAAGTCACCCTCTCGCCCCGCACCATCGAAGACCTCGAACGCGCCACCCGCGACCTCGCAAAGCAGGCACTCTCACCCGAGCTTCGCGCCGACTTCATTGAGTGCGAACCCGCCTCGACCCGCGACGACGCCTGCGCCCAGCAATTCATCACCGACTTCGGACGTCGCGCATGGCGCCGCGCCCTCACCGATGACGAACGCGACCGCCTCGTCGCCCTCGCCGGTGATGCCGCTTCGACACTCGGCGACTTCTACAAGGGCCTCGAATACGCACTCGCCGCCCTCCTCCAATCACCCCACTTTCTCTTCCGCCGCGAAGTCTCACTCGTCGAAGTGCGCGAAGGTGTCTTCGCCCTCGACGACTTCGCTCTGGCGTCACGCCTCAGCTTCTTTCTCTGGAACACTGCCCCCGACGAAGAGCTACTCGCCGCCGCCGAAGCCGGAGAATTGACCGACCCCGACAAGCTCGAAGCCCAGGTCGATCGCCTGCTCGCCTCACCCCGCGCCCGCACCGGCATCCTCAACTTCTTCCGCGACCTCTACGGCCTCGACGAACTCAAGAAACTCTCCAAAGACCCCACCGTCTTCCCCGCCATGAGTGCCGATCTCGGCCCCTCAGCGCTTGGTGAAACCGAACGCCTCATCGAGCACCTCGTCTTCACCGAGAACGCCGACTTCCGCCAGCTTCTCACAACCAACCTCACCTTCGTCGACCGCCGCCTCGCCGCTCTTTACGGCGTCACCGCACCGACCCGCGATGGCTACGCCCCCGTGCGCCTGCCCCCCGGCGATCGTCGCCGCGGTCTCCTGGGCCAGGTCGGATTCCTCGCCCTCGCCTCTCACCCCGTCTCGACCTCACCGACACTGCGCGGCAAGTTCATCAAAGAAAAACTTCTCTGCTCGAAAATCCCCGCGCCACCCGCCGACGTCGACACCAGCATCCCCGAACCCTCAGGCGACGCCGTCACGCTGCGCGACCGCATCGCAGAGCATCTCACCAACCCCACCTGCGCGGGCTGCCACGAACTCACCGACCCCCTCGGGCTCGGCCTCGAAAACTTCGATGGAATCGGCGTGCGCCGCACCCGCGAAAACGGCGCCACCATCGACGCCTCAGGCGAATTCGAAGGCAAATCGTTCACCGACGCGTGGGACCTCGCCCCCCTCATCGCCGAGAGCGACCGCTTCGCCCCATGCCTCGTTCAAAACCTCATCCAATACGGCACGGGCCGTGTCGTCGACGACCCCCAGAAGCCCGCCATCGAAGCCCTCACCAACGTCTTCGCCAAAGAAAAATTCCGCGTGCTCGGCCTCATCCGGGCATTCACCCTCAGCGACGCGTTCCGCCTCGTCGGCCCAGTCGCCAACCTCGAAGATTCCGCCACGGAGGTCTCAGAATGACCCGCCGCAACCTCCTCCACACATCAGCCACCAGCAACACGGCGCCAAGCAGCCCCGCCACCCGCAACTCGCTCGCGATGAACCGCCGCCGCTTTCTGCGCGGAGTCCTCGGCGGCGCCGCCGTCTCGGTCGCGTTGCCCTTCTTCGAATTTCAGTTCGACGCCACGGGCAAAGCCCTCGCCAGCGGCTCTGCCTTCCCCAAACGTTTCGGACTCTTCTTCTGGGGCAACGGCATCATCCCCAAGCTCTGGGTGCCCGAAAAGACCGGCAACGACTACGCCCTCTCGTACCTGCTCGAACCGCTCGCCCCCATCAAATCGCGCATGACCCTCGTCACCGGCACCGCGCTGCGTGTACCCAACATCGAGCCCCACTTCTCGGGCATGTCCGGCGTTCTCACCGGCACACCGCTGCTCTTCAAACCGGGCGGAGACTACACCTTCCCCGCCCCCACCGTTGACCAACTCATCGCCGCCGCCATCGGAAACGACACCCGCTTCCGCTCGATCGAGTTCGGCGCCCGGCCGCAACGCCCCCTCAGCTTCAACGGCCCCGACAACTTCAATCCCAGCGAAACGTCGCCCTTCAGCCTCTTCTCCCGCATCTTTGGCGAAGAGTTCCGCGAGCCCGGCGACAACAGCGCACCCGACCCCGCACTCAAACTGCGCAGAAGCGTCCTCGACAGCGTCGTCGAAGACATCACCACCTTCGAAGCTGGGCTCGGCACCGCCGACAAAGCTCGACTCGACCAGCACCTCACCAGCGTGCGTGAGCTCGAAACGCGCCTTGCCCGCCTCGCCGAAAATCCCGCCAACCTCGCCGCGTGTCGCAAAGCCGACGAACCCCTCGCCGACTACCCCGACATCAACGGAAGACCACAACTTGCCGAGCTCAACCGCGCCATGTGCGACATCATGGCCCTCGCCTGCGCCTGCGACCAGACACGCGTCTTCAGCAACTGCATCACCACGCCACTCACCAACCTGCTCCTCGCCGACGCACAGGCCGGACACCACCAACTCACCCACGACGAACCCGGCGACCAACCGCAGGTGCAGTCGGTCATTCGCCTCATCATGAGCGAGTTCGCCTACCTCGTGCAGGCCCTCGACGCGATACCCGAAGGCGATGGAACCCTGCTCGACAACATGGTGCTACTCGCCACGAGCGACGTCTCATACGGGCGCACCCACGCCCTCGACGAGTTCCCCATCCTCTACGCAGGCGGCGCACAGGGTAAGCTGAAACTCGGCACCCACATCCGCAGCCCCATCCCCGAAAATACCGGCTCGATCATGCTGAGCCTCATGCGCTCGCTCGACATCGTCGCCAAGGGCTTCGGCGCCCCCGATCAAGACGCCTACACCGAAGATGGATACTCAGCCATCGAGTTGTGAGAACCCATGATGCCAACGCTACACACGTCACTCGGTCGCTCTCACGTTCGCTCACGCGCGCCCTCGTTTGCGCGTCTCGTCGCGCTGCTCTTCGCCGTCGCGGTGCTGCCAGCCTGTACGACCTCGATCGAGGTCGATGACGCCGAGCGCAACGCAGCGGCCAACACCACCGGTTCGACCGACGACGCCACCACCGACGATGCCGACGACGGTACCGATGACGATGCGAACGACGACGATCTTACCGCACCCTCGGTCGATGATGACGACGCAGGCAACGACGACGACGCAGGCAACGACGACGACGCAGGCAACGACGACGACGCAGGCAACGACG
>CAZXXB010000229.1:0-6131 GCA_964644185.1 uncultured Myxococcota bacterium | reverse complement strand
ATAAAGGGTAGCGTTACCTCTGTTTGAAGCGACGAGCTCAACTCTTGCTTGGCGCGTTCTGATGCTTCTTTGAGTCGCTGTAATGCCATACGATCTTTGCGAAGATCGATGCCGTGTTCGCGTTCAAAGTTATCGGCAAGCCAGCCGAGCAGGCGTGTGTCGAAATCTTCTCCGCCCAGAAATGTATCGCCACTTGTTGAGCGAACCTGAAAGACTCCATTATTCAGTTCAAGTATCGAAACGTCGAGCGTGCCTCCGCCCAAGTCGTAGACCGCGATGAGGCGTCCATCGCCATAATTGTTGATGCCGTAGGCAAGCGCGGCTGCGGTAGGCTCGTTGATGATGCGCAGCACTTCGAGTCCAGCGATGGTGCCGGCGTCTTTGGTGGCTTGTCGTTGGGCGTCGTTGAAGTAGGCGGGGACGGTGATGACGGCCTTCGTGACGGGTTGGCCGAGGTAGTCTTCGGCAGTTTCGCGCATTTTCTGCAAAACCATGGCCGAAATTTCGGAGGCGGAGTAGTCGCGGCCACGGACGTTGACGCACGCGTCGCCGTTGTTGGCGGCCTTGATCGTGTAGGGTGCGTTGCGTACGAATGACTCGACCTCAGGGGTGTTAAACCTGCGTCCGATAAGGCGTTTTACCGCGTAGATGGTGTTGTCGGGGTTGAGTACCGCCTGCCGTTTTGCGACCTGGCCGACGAGGCGTTCGCCGGTTTCGGTGAAGGCGACGAGGGAGGGGGTGGTGCGGCTGCCTTCGCTGTTGGGCAAAACGACGGTTTCGTTGCCATCCATCACGGCGACGCAGGAGTTTGTAGTACCGAGGTCGATGCCGATGACGCGCTCTGTGGTCATGGTGCTTACTTGTGGTAAACCCGCGCCGGCACACGGGAATTTGGGGTTTGAGTCACCGAAGTCGCTGAGGCAAATTTGAGTGTAGGCGAAGCCGGACGGTAGTGCAACCATTCGTCTGCGGGGAGTGTTGAAAATGTTTTTGGGGGATTTTGGGGGGGGTGCGAAAATCTCCCCACTTTTCGAGTGGGGGAACGGTCTTTTTGTTGAATGAAATCAGGTGGTTGCAGGGGGCGTTTTTTCGATTTTGTCCGGTAATTTCAAAAGTGGGGGAGTTCTGGGGAGTTTTTGGGGGATTTTGGGGCGCTGTTCTAGAGGCTGCGCACCTCTCCCCCCAGCGCCGGCATCGGACCCTCACCCCCGGCCCTTCGGGCCACCCCCTCCCCCCCTTCAGGGGAGGGGGAAGATCAGAGAAGAGACATCACCCCCCTGCCCCGGACGCCTCTCCCCCTCACCCCCTCTCCGCATGACGCGGGGAGGGGGACCGGAGAAGAGACCTCACCCCCCTGCCCCCTCTCCATAAATGGCGAGGGGGAATTGGAGGGGAGATGGCGAGGGGTGAAGCAGCGACGCGGCAAAAAAAAGACCCGCGAAGGGGTGAACCAACGCGGGCTGCGCAATCTACGAACGCCAGATTTGGGGGGGCTGGCGGCCCTACGACCTTTGTCTTGTTATGCCAAGATTCCGGCCCAGATCGATTACGTCACGGCTAGACATAACGGACGTTCCGTCGTATGTCAACGGGTAACGCACCACAAAACACCGTTGCATGAATGCCGCAGCACGCGCGGCGAGACTGGGGAGCGAAAATGGCACAGTGGACGCTTGGACTCGACCTCGGCACGAATTCAGTTGGATGGGCGCTGATACGAGAGAACGTCGACAACCCCGCTGAGAATGAAGTCGTCGCGATGGGTGCTCGCGTTTTTCCGGAAGGTGTTGATCGCGACAAACAAGGCGGCGAAATGTCGCGCAGTGTGGCACGTCGCGAAGCACGTGGTGCGCGCAAGGTAAAGCAACGGCGGCGCGCACGTAAACGCCGCCTCGTGAAGACGTTGCGAGAAGCGGGAATGCTGCCGCTCGATGATGAGAGCCTGCACGCGCTGTTGCTTGACGAGAAGTGCGACCCTTACGAGTTGCGGGCACGTGCGCTCGACGAAAAGCTGTCGCCGCACGAGTTTGGCCGGGCGCTGTTTCACCTGAATCAACGACGAGGGTTCAAGTCGAATCGCAAGGGTGCCGACAAGAAAGAGTCGGGCAAGGTCAAAGATGCGATCAACAAAACGCAGCAGGCGATGGGTGAGGCTGGCGCGCGCACATTTGGGCAACACTTGCAGCGGCTACGGGTGCAAGAGGCGGCGGCGTTTCGTGTGGGTGAGGCGAGCTTGCGCAACCGTCGCGGTGAGTATCGCCACTACACGAATCGCGACATGACCCGCGCCGAGTTTGAGGCGATGTGGGCTGCGCAGCGTGCGTACTACCCTGAGTTGCTGACTGATGATCTCAAGGCTGAAGTGGGCGACAAATCAATCTTCTGGCAGTTGCCGTTGAAGCCGGTGAAGGTGGGCGACTGCGAACTTGAGAAGGGTGAGCCGCGCATCAAACGGGGCGAATGGCTGGCGCAACGCTTTCGCCTGCTCAAAGAAGTGAACGCATTGCGGCTCGTCCACACGAACGGCGACGAAGCAGCGCTCACGAAAGCCGAACGTACGTTGCTGGTCGAGAAACTGAGCCAGCAGAAGTCGATGGAGTTTACGTCGATTCGCAAGATGTTGCGGCCCGACAGTTTTGACATGTGGAAGCTGAACCTTGAAGGCGGCAAGCGCGACAAGTTGCAAGGCAACGTGCTTGAGGCTGACCTGATCAAGACAATCGGTAAGGCGTGGCAGACGTTTGATGAGGTGCGGCGAGCGGAGATTCGCGCCGCGATTGACGAGGTGACCGATGAAGACGATTTGATCGCGCTTGCGACGACGCGGTGGGGGCTGACGCGTGAGGTGGCAGAGGCGGTGGCAGCGCTTGAAGGGCCGGCAGGCACGCTGAATCTGTCGCGCAGAGCGATTGAAGCGATGATGCCGTATCTCGAAGAGGGGATGCCAGAGTACGACGCACGGCTCGCGGCGGGCTACGGTGACACTGGCGAGCGGCCTGACGAGTGCGATGAATTGCCGAAGACGCCAAAGCTGGCGAACCCGATTGTGCGTCGCACGCTGAGCGAGATGCGCAAGGTGGTGAATGGCGTCGTGCGCAAATGGGGCAAGCCCGAGTTTATGCGGGTCGAGATGGCGCGCGAGTTGAAGCTGGGGCCACGGGCGCGTAAAGAATTGATCAAAGAGAACCGCGAGAATGAGAAGATCAACGCGCGGGTTGACGAAGAGATCGCGAAGATTGGCGGGCGGGCGGGCAGCCGTGATGACCGGCGCAAATACAAACTCTGGAAAGAGCAAGGCGAGACGTGCCCCTACACCGGTCGGGTGATACCGGCGACGAAGCTGTTTTCAAATGAGGTCGAGATTGACCATGTGCTGCCGTACTCGCGTTCGCTCGATGACGGGATGATGAACCTCGTTGTGGCGTGGACCGAGGCGAACCGTGAGAAGGGAAATCAGACCCCGTGGGAGTGGAAGCACGGCGATGAAAAGGCGATGGAGGCGATGCTGCAATGCGTGCGCACCCTGCCCTACCCGAAGTGCAAACGCTTTAGCCAGAAAGAAGTGAAGCTCGATGAGTTCATCGCGCGACAACTGACTGACACGGCCTATATCGCGAAAGAGGCGGTGAAGTTTTTGAAGAGCCTCTACCCGCATGACAACAAGGTGCATGTGACGGCGGCGCGTGGAAGGGCGACGTCGGAGTTGCGCTGGCAGTGGGGGCTGAACAGCATTCTCGGTGACGACAACGCGGTGAAGCTGCGCGACGACCACCGGCACCACGCGGTGGATGCGGTGGTGATTGCGATGACGACGCCGCGCACGTTGCACGAGTTGTCGCGTGCGCACAAATCGAATCGGCTTGACCGTGTGGTGATGCCGCCACCGTGGGAGGGGTTTCGCGAGCAGGTCGCGAAGCGGACGGCGGAGATTGTGGTGTCGCACCGTCCACAGCGGGGGATACGCGGGGCGCTGCACGAAGAGACGAACTACGGGGCAACGCGTGAGCCTGGGCGGTATGTGTATCGGGTGGGGGTCGAGCAACTGACGGGGGCGGCGATTGGCGAGATTGTTGACCCGGTGGTGCGAGGCATTGTCGAGGCGCGCGTGCGGGCGTTTGGGTTTGACGTGGCTGGCACGGGGGAGGGTAAGCCGCTGCCGAAGCAGTGGTTTCCGAAAGAGGTGTGGAACGAGCCGCTGCGGATGAAGACGAACAACCCTGACAAGCTCGGACCGGTGATCAAGACCGTGAGGAGGTACAAGACGCTCGGCAAGCCGGTGGGAATCGTGGATTCGCAAGGCACACCATATCGCCACGTGCTTACTGGCAACAATCATCACGCGGAAGTCGCCGCGAAAGAAACACCGAACGGCAAAACGGTTTGGCTGGCGCGTGTCGTAACAACGTATGAGTCAAAAGAACGTGCCGGAGCAAAACAAGCGGTGATTGAAAGGCCAGACGACGGCTTTGTGATGTCGCTGCACATCGGCGATGCGCTTGAAATTGAATTTGCGGGAAAACGCACCGTCGTAAACGTGCAGACAATCAGCCAGAGTCTGCGCCCCGTCGAGGTATGGAGCACGAACTTAGACGTTCGCCTGCGCCTCTCGACTGACGCTCGGCCTGCGAGCGAGGCCAAGCCTTTGTGTCGCCCGTCATCGACGGGTTCGCTTGCGGCACTCAAGCCGCGAAAGGTTTCCGTTTCTCCCATCGGTGAGGTGTTACCCTGCAATGATTAGACGCACCATCGAAGTGATGACCGACGGTTCTCTGGTTGCGATTCGCGACCGGCAACTGACGATCATGCGCAACGATGAGCAGGTGGCGAGCATACCCGCCGAAGACATCGGCATTTTGATACTGGCGGGCCGGGTGTCGGTAACGCACGCGGCGCTCGACGCGTTGATGCAGGCGGGGGCGTGCGTCGTGACGTGCAGCGCCGCGATGCAGCCGTCTGGAATGCTGCTACCCGTGCAGGGCAATGTGCTGGCCCCGCAACGGCTGCGGATGCAGCTCGACGCGAAGCTTCCGTTGAAAAAACAGCTTTGGACGCGGGTCGTGGTGGCGAAGATTTTGCAGCAGGCGGCGATTGTCGAGCGCGAGTGCTATGGGTGGGCGGGGCAAGCGGTGGCTGTGGCAAAGCTGAAGGCGCTGGGGAGCAAGGTGCGTTCGGGCGACCCCGAAAACATCGAGGCACAGGCGGCACGGGTACACTGGGAAGCATTGCGTGAGGCGCACTTTGGGGCGGCGTTTCGTCGCGACCCGGATGGGGCACCGCCGAACAATCTTTTGAATTACGGATACGCGGTGCTGCGGGCGTGCATGGCGCGGGCGCTGGTGGGTGCGGGGTTTGCGGCGGCGGTGGGGATACACCACGGCAATCGCGAGAATGCGTTTGCGCTGGCCGATGACATGCTCGAGCCGTACCGTGCCTTTGTGGATGCGCAGGTGATTGAGTGCGTGCGGACGTGGCAGACGGAACTGAACCGCCCGACAAAGGCACTGCTGCTGGCGTTTTTGGAGACGCTGGTGACGGTTGCGGGTGACAAAGGGGTATTGCAGCTTGGGGTGCAAAAGACGGCGCAATCGCTTGTGACGGCGTTTGAGACGCGTGATGCGGAGGCGCTGGCGCTTCCAGACGCGTGAGGGCGGCGATGGAAGCGTTGAGCGGTTACCGAGCGATGTGGGTGGTGGTGATGTTTGACCTGCCTACCGACTCGGCGGACGCTCGGCGGAACTACACGCGGTTTCGCAAGTCGATGATGCGAGACGGGTTCGCGCAGCTTCAGTACTCGGTGTACACGCGGCACTGCGCGAGCGAAGAGAACGCGCAGGCGCACGTGCAGCGGGTGGAGCACGCGCTGCCACCGGATGGGGAGGTTCGGATCGTGATGCTGACGGACAAGCAGTTCGAGCGGATGAAAGTTTTTTTCGGAAAGTTGCGGAAACCAACCGAGGAGCCGCCGAAACAACTTGAATTTTTCTAGGCCAAAGCCCCGCAAGTCGTGGATTTCACAGCGAAAAGCGGGGGACTAACGTAATCGATCTGAGCCGGGAGTCAAGACACAACGGCATTGGTCGCCTTGAAGTCGCGGATGTTAACGTAATCGATCTGAGCCGGGAGTCAAGACA
>CAZXXB010000228.1:2852-6192 GCA_964644185.1 uncultured Myxococcota bacterium | reverse complement strand
GGGTGAAGTTTACGTCGTCGGGTACGGCGGCGAGTGGTCAGTTGACGGTGACGCCTTCTGCGGGTGCGGCGGTGAAGGTTGCGCTGTCGGCGAACCCTGGTGTGAAGCAGGATTGTGATCTGGCGATATTGCCGGGGCCGGTGGTCGATTTTGGTGCGGTGGCGGCGCAGAAAGACATCAACATTGCGTTGGTGAATCTGGCGTCGACGTCTTGCACGTTGACGAAGTCGGCGTTGACGGCGAACACGGGATTTTCGGTGCCGAATGCGGCGCAGTTACCGAGCAGTGGGTTTCCGCCGAGTGATATTGAGATTGGGCCGACGGGTTCGGGGACGGATTCGCATACGATCACGGTGCGGTACAAGCCGGGTCTGGTGGCGTTTGAGCAGGCGCAGTTGACGTTGACGTCGGCGGATAATCCGTTTTTTGGGGGAGAGGTTGTGGCGACGATTGGGTTGACGGCGCGGACGGCGAAGGCGGCGCTTTGCGCGACGCCGACGACGCAGAATTTTGGTGTGATTCGCGTGGGTGCGTCGGCGACGCGTGGGATCAACATTTCGAATTGTGGGGCGGGGCCTGCGGAGGTGGCGATATTGCGGTTTGATGGGGGTGGAGGCGGGTTTGTGGTGGAGAGCGCGCCGACGTTGCCGTTTACGTTGCAGCCGGGTGCGTCGCAGTCGGTGGATGTGAAGTTCAGCGCGAATTTGCCGGGCAAGTCGGCGGCGGATTTTCTGGCGATTACGCGTGATGGGTCGTCGGTGGCGGTGTCGTTGACGGCGGAGGCGCGGAATAGCTGTGAGCTTGCGTGTCGCGCATCGACGTATGATTTTGGTCCGCAGTATCTTGAGGCGACGGGGTTGGCGAAGTTCTTCTGCGCGAACTTTGGTCTTGCGCCGCGGACGATTGAGCGGATTTCGCTGTTTGCGTCGCCGCAGGCTGACTTTCAGCTGACGCGGGCGGCGCTGCCGATTACGGTGAATCCGGGGCAGAGCACGTCGATTGAGGTGCGGTACACGCCGGGGACGATCTCGACGGCGAATGCGACGATGTATGTGGAGGCGACGGGGTGTGAGGATGAGCAGATTGCGATACCGATCAAGGGGCAGGGTATCGACAGCGACAAGATTGCCGAGTGTCCGGGGCGGTCGTCGTACAACCCGAGTTTGAAGTGGGAGTGGACGGGGAAGAACGGGAAGCGTCCGGAGTGCAATCAGGTGTTCATGACGCCGTCGGTGGGGCATTTGAACGACGACAATGGGGATCGGAAGATCGACGAGTTTGATCGTCCGGATATTGTGGTGTCGGCGCACTGTGGTGGGATTGAGAACATCACGGACCCGAATGCTCCGGCGTATGTGAAGATCATCGACGGGAAGACGGGCGATGACGTGTATCAGTTCACCGATGACGATTACTGGGGTGTGAACTTTTCGGGGGCGCTGGGGCTTGGTGACCTTGATGGTGACGGGGTGCCGGAGATTGTGGGGGTGAAGTACCGGAAGCTGCCGAAGAAAGACACGTGTGGGCAGTTGGCGCTGTATTGCGGCGCGCATGCGTGGGGGACGCTCTTGGCGTTCAAGTATGACGCGAAGAACCAGACGGGTGAGTTGTTGTGGGAGTCGGATGAGTGGACGGGCAATGACAACGATCTCGAGAACTATGGTTCGCCGTACATGGCGGACCTTGATGGGGATGGATCGACGGAGGTGATTTTTGGGGCGCATGTGTATCGCGCCGATGGGTCGCTGTGGTGGCGTGGTAAGGCGGCGCGGGGCAACGATGGGCGCGGGTTTTTGAGCATCGTCGCCGACCTCGACAACGACGGGTTGGCGGAGGTGATCGCGGGCAACACGGCGTATCGGTTTAATGGGGATGTGTTCTGGACGGCGCAGACGAGGGGGACGTTTGGGCTTGAGGAAGGGCCGGTTGCGATTGCCGACCTTGACCTTGATGGGACGCCGGAGGTGATCATCTCGACGGCTTCGGGCATCTGGTATGTGAGTCACACGGGGCAGATTGAGGCGGGGCCGCTTTTGGGGCCGGGTGCGGGGTGCTGCAACACGCCGCCGTCGATCAACGATCTCGATGGTGACGGGTACCCTGAGGTGGTGGTGAGCAATCGTCCGGTGTTGCAGGGGTCGGGTGACCCGAATGACCCCGACCAGGGTTATCTGACGGCGATACGGCGCGACGGCAGCGTGTTGTGGAGCGAGCTTGTGACCGACCTTACGGGTGCGGCGGCGCCGACGTCGTTTGACTTTGAGGGCGATGGCAAGGCCGAGGTGGTGTATGCCGACGAGAACAACATTTACATTTTCAATGGGCCGGATGGGACCGAGCTTTATCGTGCGGGGCGGTTCTCGCGCACGGGTCTCGACAAGCCGATCATTGCCGACGTTGACAACAACGCCCACGCCGATTTGCTGGTGACGCAAGAGGGTGGGTTCGGTGGTGGTGCGGGGTTGCTGTGTTATTACACCGAGCCCGATGTGTGGCGTGACACGCGCGGCATCTGGAATCAGTTGATGTACAACATCACGAACGTGCGCGATGACATGTCGATTCCGCGGGTGCAGCCCGACCCGTGGCGGACGCACAACACGTTTCACGCGAACGTGCCGTATTGCAGGCCGAAGCAGAATCCGTAACGGGTTCGCGAGCGGGATTGAGGGCGATGTGGGGTGTTGCGCGAGGTTGCGTGACGCCCCGTGTTGCGAACGTGAGTTTTTGGCGCGAGTTTTTGACGCGAGTTTTTGACGAGAGAGAGCTGGAGACGTGATGGAAACAGCGGTTGAGCAACGGATTCTTTCGCGGCGTGAAGGTCGCGTGATGGTGATTACGTTTAATCGTCCGGAGCGGAAGAACGCGCTGACGGTGGATATGTATTGGCGGTGGAAGGCGGCGCTGGATGAGGCGGCGAGTGATGATTCGATTCGCGCGGTGGTGTTGACGGGCAACGGCGACGCGTTCACTTCGGGCAACGACGTGCTCGATTTCATGAATGCGCCGCCGGCGGGCGAAGAGAGCTCGGTGTTTCAGCTTTTGAAGACGGTGGTGATGTACGAGAAGCCGATCTTGACGGCGGTGAATGGGGCGGGGGTTGGTATTGGGGCGACGCTGCTGCTGCACACCGACCTCAACTATGCGGCGGCGGGTGCGAAGCTGCAGATGCCGTTTGTGAATCTTGGGTTGTGCCCTGAGGCGGGGGCGAGCCTTTTGCTTCCGAAAATGATGGGGCACGCGCGGGCGAGTGAGCTGCTGCTGTTGTCGGAAAAGTTCACGGTTGAGAAGGCGTGCGCGTATGGGTTGATCAACGAGGTGATGCCGCTTGAGGCGTTGC
>CAZXXB010000228.1:0-2839 GCA_964644185.1 uncultured Myxococcota bacterium | reverse complement strand
TGTGATGGAGAAGGCGCACGCGATTGCCGAGAAGGCGCCGGGGTCGGTGCGGCTGACGAAGCAGCTTTTGAAGCGCGGTGGTCGCGATGAGTTGGTAGAGACGCTGACGTTTGAGGGGGCGCACTTCATTGAGCGGCTGACGGGGCCGGAGGCGATTGAGGCGTTCACCGCGTTTGTCGAGAAGCGCAAGCCGAAGTTCGACTGAGCCGTGAGTCAGAACGCGTACACGCTCGCAGATCTCGCGCGTGCCGACTGGATGACCCAGATGGCGCATGCGGTGCGGACGTTTGACGAGTTGTCGGCGCTGGCACCTGCGATTGCGGCGCGTGTGGGTGATGTGGGGGCGGTGGCGGAAGAGTATCCGATGGCGATACCGCCGTATTATCTGGCGCTGGCGAATGGCGATGATGCGAACGACCCGATTGTGAAGATGGCGCTGCCGTCGCGCGAAGAGTTGGCGCGTGTGCCGTGGCTGCGTGCCGATGTGTTTCACGAAGATGAGCAAATGCCGGTGCCGGGGCTGGTGCGGCGGTATCGCGACCGGGCGTTGCTGCTCGTGACGTCAACGTGCGCGATGTATTGTCGGCACTGTTTTCGTAAGCGGATTGTGGGCAAGGGTGGCGTGACGGTGGGGCGGGCGACGCTCGATGCGATGGTGGGTTGGCTTCGCGCGCACCCTGAAGTGAAAGACGTGATTTTGTCGGGTGGTGACCCGCTGGCGGTGCCCGACAAGAGCATCGAGCGGATACTCGAGGCGGTGCGGTCTGTGTCGTCGGTGGAGATCATTCGCGTGCACACGCGGATGCCGGTGGTGCTGCCGCAGCGGGTGACGGAAGAGCTTTGCGCGATGCTGGCGCGGTATCATCCGCTGTATGTGAACGTGCATTTTAATCATCCGAGGGAGTTGACGGGTGAGGCTGCAGCGGCGGTGGATAAGCTGACGCGGGCGGGGATTGCGGTGGGCAATCAGGCGGTGTTGTTGCGGGGGGTGAATGATGATGCGGCTACGCTTGAGGCGTTGTTTCGCGGTTTGTTGAAGATGCGGGTGAAGCCGTATTACCTGTTTCAGAGTGACCTTGCGGAAGGGGTGGAGCATTTGCGGACGCCGGTTGCGAAGGGGGTTGAGTTGATGGGTGAGTTGCGGCGGCGGATGGGGGGGATGGGGTTGCCGAAGTTCACGCTCGATATGCCGGGCGGTGGGAAGATTCCATTGGAGCCGTCGTACATCGTGGGGGTCGAAGAGGGGCGTGTGGTGCTGAGAAACCCTGAGGGTGTGATGCTCACCTACCCGGATGCGGTGCCATGAGTCGGTTCAAGGTGACGCGGACGGTTGAGCCGTTGGGCGAGGGTGCTCCGACGCTGTTTGATATGGGGGCGTATCGGCGCGCGCCGGTGCAGGGTGCTGGGGCGGGTGAGGCGGCGGGTGAGGCGGTGTCGGGTGATGCGGTGTCGGGTGATGCAGAGCGAGAGACAGAGAGACCGGTAGAGAGACCAGCAGAGAGACCAGCAGAGAGACCGGCTGTGAGATGGTCGCTCGATGTGCTGAATGTTCCGCGGATAGAGTTCGAGCGTGAGTTGAACCCTGAGCAGTACCGGGCGTGTGTGGCGACCGATGGGCCGGTGTTGATTCTGGCGGGGGCGGGGTCGGGCAAGACGCGGACGATCATTCATCGGATTGCGTACCTCGTGATCGAGAAGCGTGTGGCTCCATGGTCGATTCTGGCGATGACGTTTACGAATAAGGCGGCGGCGGAGATGCGCGAGCGGGCGCTGCATTTGCTGGGTGGTGAGCCGCAGTTGACGCGTGGGATGTGGCTTGGGACGTTTCACTCTATTGCGGCGCGGCTGTTGCGGCGGTTTGCGGACAGGATCAAGCTGGCGCCGAATTTTACGATTTACGATGACCGCGATCAGGAGCGGTTGATCAAGGCGTTGCTGGCCGAGTTGAACATTGGCGAGCGGTTGTTGACGGTCGAGGGGGCGCGTGGGCGGATTGATGCGGCGCGGTGCGCGGCGACGTCGGCGGGTGAGGTGACGGCGAATCGGTTTGACCCGTCGGGTGGTGCGTTCGTGCGGCTGTTTCAGGCGTATGAAGAGCGATTGGCGGCGGTGGGGGCGCTCGATTTTGGTGCGCTGATTGTGCGGTTGTATGAGCTTTTGAAGAGCGACGAAGAGGCGGCGGCGACGATTCACGCGCGGTTTCGTCACGTGCTGGTGGATGAGTTTCAGGACACGAACCGGGCGCAGTATCTGTTGTTGCGTGAGCTTGCGCGGGGCACGCCGAATGTGTGCGTCGTGGGTGATGACGACCAGTCGATTTACTCGTGGCGTGGTGCGGTGGTGGGGAACATTCTGGCGTTTCCGGAAGATTTTGCGGTGGCGGGTAAGGCGACGACGGTGGTGAAGCTCGAGCGCAATTATCGGTCGACGCAGCACATTTTGAGCGCGGCGGGTGGGGTGATTGCGCACAACGCGAATCGGTATGAGAAGCGGCTCGTGACCGACCGTGGTGCGGGTGAGAAGGTGCAGGTGTGGCGTCCGACGGATGAGCGAGATGAGGCGCGGCGGATTGTGCGGGACATTGCGTCGCGGATGCGGGGGGGGACGCGGGGGCGGGAGTTTGCGATTTTTTATCGGACGAACTCGTTGTCGCGGTCGCTTGAAGATGCGCTGACGAGCGAGCGGGTGGCGTATGTGGTGGTGGGCGGGGTGAAGTTTTATGAGCGGAAGGAGATCAAAGACACGCTGTCGTACTTGCGGCTGATTGCGAATCCGAAAAGTGATGTCGATTTTTTGCGGGGATTCCTTGAGCCGGGCGACGGGGTAGTTGTGGAAGTTG
>CAZXXB010000227.1:4468-6302 GCA_964644185.1 uncultured Myxococcota bacterium | reverse complement strand
CCTGTCTCGCCCCGATAAAACGCCGTCCCCGGAACGCTCGCCACCCCCGCCCCCTCAAACAGCGCCATCGCCGCCTCACGCGCCCCGCCATACCCAAGATGCCCCACCTCAGCCAGCACGTAATACGCCCCCTGCGGAACAATCGGCTTCAACCCCGCCACTTCGAGCGCCGCGCACGTCATGTCGCGCTTCTTCTGATAATCGCCCGCAAGCCCCGTAAAATAACTCTCGTCCGCCTCAAACCCCGCCGCCGCACCATGCTGCAACGGCGTCGGCGCGCACACATAAAACAGGTCGTTCACAAGCGTAATCGCCCGCGACACATCTTCGCGCGCCACCGCATACCCAAGCCGCCACCCCGTAATGCTAAACGTCTTCGACAGCCCCATGATCGTCACCGTCCGATCTTCGAGCCCCGCAACCGTCGCCGGAGAAACATGCGGCCTGCCATCGTACCGAATGTACTCGTAAATCTCGTCGGTGATCACCACGAGGTCGTGCTTGCGCGCCACCCGCGACAACACCGAAAGCTCACCCTCGCTAAACATCTTCCCGCTCGGGTTCGACGGCGTACACAGCACAATCGCCCGCGTATTCGGACGAATCACCGCCTCAAGCGCCGCCTCATCGAGCGTAAACTCTGGCGGATTCAACGTCAGGTACTGCGGCTCAAGCCCCGCCACAATCGCCGTGTTGAGATGATACCCATAATACGGTTCTGGCAGCACAATCCCGTCACCCGGGTCAAACAGCGCCATCAACGTCGCCGCAAACGCCCCCGTCGCACCCACCGTCACCGTGATGTTCTTCTGTGCATCCACCTCGATGCCGTTGTCGCGCGCGAGCTTTCGCGCAATCGCAACCCGCAGCTCATTCACCCCTTCCGGATACGAATAAACGCTCTTCTGCGCCTTGATCGCCGCAATCGCCCCATCACGCACCAACGGCGGCGTCGGAAGGTCGCAAATCCCCTGCCCTAGGTTGATTCCACCCACCCGCTCACACTCACGCGTCATCCGGCGGATATCCGACTGAACGAGCCCACTCAGGCGTTTTGCAAGACGAATCGTCATGGCCGTCACACAAACTCCACAATGTCACCTGAAATAGATGACTTTCGCCCGCGTCTTTACCCTGCCCCCTCACCCGCGGTCAACGCCCCCACACCCTTCAACCCGTCTCGTCTCACTTTTCCCGCATCACATCGCCGCCCACAGCCAGCCCACCGCGCACGCCAACACCACTGCGCACGTCGAGCCCCAGCGCCGCCCGCGCCACCGCCGTGCGAAACAAAAAGTCGATCAACTCCACCCGGTTGCGCGCCTCTTCCACCGACCGCCCCCACATCGTCACCCCGTGGTGCCGTATCAAAAACCCCGGAACAACCGGCGCCTCACTCGCAAGCCACCCCGCCACCTCGTCGGCGATACGCGGCACATCGGCATGGTTCTCAAACACCGCGAGATCGACAACCGGGTTCTCTTCGCGCACCCCAAAACCCTTCAGCATCTCAATCGCCGGCAACCCGACACGCGCGCCACCGCACCCCGGCAACCCCGTCACCACCACCCCGTCGACCGTATGCACGTGAAACACCGCACGCGCCTCGGCAAACCGCCGGTACACCGCCAGATGCAGACTCGTCTCCGCCGACGGATCAGCATCCACCCGCCCCCGCTCGACCACCGCCCCATCGATCCCCACGCGCACAAAATCACCCCGCGTCAGCGCCCCTTTCGCGCACCCACTCGCCGTCACCCAGAACGCCCCATCATCATCGCGCGCCGACAGATTGCCCGCCGTGCCCATCATCCAGCCACGGTCATAAAAATAG
>CAZXXB010000227.1:0-4452 GCA_964644185.1 uncultured Myxococcota bacterium | reverse complement strand
GTTGGACTTGTCGATGCATATGCCCCACGCCTTCCTCCAGTCACTTCCGCGCGGCACGCACGCTTCATCTCGCTCGCGCCGCTTCATCTCTCCAATGCTCACCATCTCTGCAATGCTCACCATCACTCCAATGCTCACCGCGCCTGCTGCGCCGGACTCGCCGGAACCTCACCCGCCCTCTCACCACCAGTCTCACCACCCGTCACACCACCCGTCACACCACCGCCGCCGTCGCCGTCATCATCCTCGTCGTCATCCTCATCATCGTCTTCGTCACCGTCATCACCACGCACCTCAGCACCCGTCTCACCCTCAGCCCCAATCGCCTCCCCAAAATGCTTCATCTTTCGCGGAAGCGGTCGCGCCGTCGCAAGACACACCGCATGATACCGCCTCGCCACCTCCGCCATCTGCCGATCCATCGCGTAAATCGTCACCCGGTGCTTTTCTGAACACGCAAAATCAGACCCACACGCCCGATACGCCACCAGCACCTTATCCACCGCACCCCGCAACCCCTTCAACTCGGACAGCGTCGCATCACACGCACACTCCGACCTCAACCGCGCCTGCGCCGCCTCAAGCTCCTGCGTCGGAGACTCAAGCGCCCCCCGCACCTGCGCCATGCACTTCTCTTCACCACGACACTTCGCAAGCTGCCCCTTCAGCCCACTCACCCGCACCGACAGCTCATGCACCTGCTCGCGCGCATCACTGCAATTCCGCGGCGTCGGCTGCGCCACCGCCATCGACGCCGACATCGACACCGACAATAGCCACACCCCCACCCAGACGCCCGCCACCCACAGCGCGCAACGCTCCCAGCCCACGCGCCGCCCGGCGCGCAAAAAAGCCAACATTTCACCTCGTACTCGCACGCTTCTTTGCTACCATGCACATCCGGTTTTGGCGAACCCGCGCCGCCGTGTTAGCGTCTCTCCGCGATGAGCATCACAAACCCCATCTCCCAACGTGTCGAAGTCCTGCGCCGCCTGAAGGCCGAGCTCGCCGTCGGCAAAACCGTCACCCTCGAACAACTGCGACTCACAGGCGCCCTGCTCGAACTCCTGCGCAACAAAAACGTCGGCGAACGCATCTACCTCCGCTGGCGCGCAATCGTCTCCGCCAGCGCCCGCTTCGAATCCACCGTCGGACGCAACCTCAACCGCGTCGGCGTCGCCGCCCGCACCGACTACGGCGCCGCCCAAAACCGCCTCGACGGCATGCTCACCACCTCGCAAAAACTTAACCGCAAAGCCGCAAAGCTCATCTTGCGCCTCGAAGCACTCGAAGCCGCCAAAAACGCTCGGAGACCGTGAGCATGACCACCCCCGTCATCACGTCACCACCCGCAAACCCCACCGCCGCAGCACCCGTCAACGGCGTCACCACCTCCGCCACCATCCACCCCTCTGCCCTCTCGCCCGGCGTCGCACCCTCCGCCATCTCCACCGACGCCGAAATCCACGAACTCCTCACCCGCGACGGCTCACTCAACGTCGCCACCCTCGCCGCAATGCTCGTCCGCGCCGGACTCCTCGACGACACCCTGCGCCGCGACCTCGTCGTCCGTGAGGGACAAATCCGCGCCCGCCTTTTGCAAAGCCGCCGCCGCGAACTGCGCGACCCACGCAAGGCCCGCTCAACCCTCCACGCCGCCGAACTCATCCTCTCTGAAGAGCCACGCCTCCCCGGCGCGCCTCACATGCTCCTCAACGAAACCCAAATCTTTCAAACCATCGCCAGCTTCGCCGGACTCCCCTTCGTCAAAATCGACCCCCTCAAACTCACCGCCGATCAGGTGATGAGCACGCTCCCCCGCGCCTTCGCCACCCGCTACGGCGTCGTCACCCTCGCCCGCGACGAACACTCGATGCGCATCGCCCTCTCAGACCCCTGGGATCGCGACCTGCTCGAAAACCTCCGCCGCATCTTCACCGGCTCCATCGAAGCCGTCATCGCCACCCGACAAGACATCCAGCGCACCATCAACGAATTCTACGGATTTCGCCAATCCGTTGAAGCCGCTCAGCGCGTCTTCCGCCTCGGCGCAGACATCGGCAACCTCGAACAATACATCAAGCTCAAAGCCGTCGAAGAACTCGAAGCCACCGACCGCTACATCGTCAAAGCCGTCGAATACCTCCTCCGCTACGCCTTCGAACAACGCGCCAGCGACATCCACATCGAGCCCAAGCGCAACGAAAGCGTCATCCGCATGCGCATCGACGGCGTCCTCCACAACGTCCACATGCTCCCCAAAACCGTCCATGCCCCCTTCGTCTCGCGCATCAAAATGCTCGCCCGCATGGATATCGCCGAAAAGCGCAAACCTCAGGATGGGCGCATCAAAACCGGCACCGAAGAACACGAAGTCGAACTGCGTATCTCGACCCTCCCCACCGCTTTCGGCGAAAAAATCGTCATCCGCATCTTCGACCCCAAGCTCCTCGTGCAAGACCTCGACATGCTCGGATTCTTCCCCCCCGAGCGCGAGCAGTTCATGCAATTCATCGGTGAACCCAACGGGCTCGTCCTCGTCACCGGCCCCACCGGCAGCGGAAAAACCACCACCCTCTACACCGCCCTGCGCCAACTCGCCCAACCCGAAGTCAACATCGTCACCATCGAAGACCCCATCGAAATCGTCTACGAAGAACTCAACCAGACCGCCATCCACCCCAAAATCGGCATCACCTTCGGCTCAGCCCTGCGCAACATTCTTCGCCAAGACCCCGACATCATCATGGTCGGCGAAATTCGCGACGAAGAAACCGCCGAAAACGCCGTCCAGGCCGCACTCACGGGGCACCTCGTCCTCTCGACGCTACACACCAACGACGCACCTACCGCCGTCGCCCGCATGATCGAGCTCGGCGTCAAACCCTACCTGCTCGCCTCGACCCTGACAGGCGTCATTGCCCAGCGCCTCGTCCGCAAAGTCTGCCCCCACTGCGCCGTCGAGACCGAACTCACCCCCGACCAGATGATCGCCCTCGACATCAAAATCCCCGAAGGCGAAGCCGTCCGCCTCTCGGTCAAGCAGGGCGAGGGCTGCGCGCAATGCCGCGGCACCGGCTACACGGGGCGTACCGGCGTCTTCGAAGTGCTTCCCGTCAGCCACAAGATTCGCAAGCTCATCCACAACGGCACCGACTCCGCCGAGATCATGCGCGTCGCCCGCCTCGATGGAATGATGACGCTGCGCGAGTGCGCAATCAAAAAGCTCGCCTACGGAGAAACCAGCTTCGAAGAAGTCGTCCGCGTCACCACGGGCCGCGTCGAGTGATCGCGTCGAGTAATACCGCTTGCGCGTGGGTCACCGCTGAGAAATACTCTCGCCATGCGTCGAGAATTCCGCGCCACCATCGTTCAGGAAGGCGACCTCTGGGTCGCGCAGTGCCTTGATGTCGATGTCGCAAGTCAGGGTGCGACCGCCGAAGAGGCTCGCGACAACCTGAGCGAGGCCCTCGCCCTCTACTTCACGCCCCCCCTCGCCACCGCCGCCCCACAAGTCATCACCCTGCCAGTCGACATCGCCGATGCCGCCTGATCATCCCTACCCGTTTCGTGATGTGGTGCGCGCCCTGCGCGCCGCCGGTTTTGCTGAAGTCTCTCAGGTCGGTAGTCACGTCAAATACGCGCGCAGCGACCCGCAAGGACGCAGGACGGTCATCGTGCCCCACCACCGCGAAGTCGCCGCGGGTACCCTTCGCTCGGTCCTGCGTCAAGCCGGCATGACCTAGGACGAATTCGAACGCTTGAGCCGCTAGCTGCGAACGCTCAAAACTCCCGCGTGTCTTCAACCACACCGGCCACACCATTCGGCGTGCCCGCCGCGCCACCCGTGCCACCCACATACGTCACGTCCGTTAGCGTCGGCTGCGAGTTGTCGATCAGCACAACGCCCCACGACGCGCCACCAGCACCTCCACCACCCGGACCACCCTCGCCGCCACGACCGCCATCGCCACCACGTCCACCCGGCTTGCCACCATCCTGCTGCGACCCAAGACTGCTATTGCCCGTGCCACCCGCACCACCTGCCCCACCGCGCTCACCCGCGCCGCCCACTCCCCCGCGACCACGCGCAATCTCGACCCGCTCAAACTTCGGCGCCGAGCTCACCACCAGCGCGCCAATCGACGCCCCGCCGCCAAAACCTCCAAACCCACCCGGACCCCCACAACCGCCCGCGCCACCGCCACCGCCGCCGCCACCCGAGTCCGGCTCACAAATGCCCAATAGACACGTGCCAGTACCCAACGTCCCCTCGTCACAGCAGCCACCACCACCACCACCACCGCCGCCGCCGCCACCACCCGCAAAACCAACCACCCCCACGCCCCCCTGCGCCGGCTTATACGTCACACCATCAAACACCCCCACCGCAGCCCCCGCCGTACCCGCCGGCCCCCCCGACCCACCCTCCCCGCCGCCACCCCGCTCACC
>CAZXXB010000226.1:0-6343 GCA_964644185.1 uncultured Myxococcota bacterium | reverse complement strand
GCCGGCGGGCGGGGTGGCGGCGCGTTTTGAGGAGATTGTGGCGTGTTCGGGGGTGGGCGAATTCATTGATACTCCGGTGAAGCGGTATTCGAGTGGGATGCAGGTGCGGCTTGCGTTTGCGGTGGCGGCGTTTGTCGAGCCGGAGGTGTTGATTGTTGATGAGGTGTTGGCGGTGGGTGATGCGGCGTTTCAGCGCAAGTGTCTGACGCGGATGGGTGAGTTGCGCGATGCGGGGCGGACGATTCTGTTTGTGTCGCACAACATGGCGGCGGTGGAGGCGTTGTGTACGCGGGCTGTGTTGCTTCACGCGGGGCGGGTGGTGCTGGATGGGAATCCGGAAGAGGTGATTGCGCGGTATCTTGCGGGGGCGGCGACGTCGGGTGCAGTGGCGCTGGGTGAGCGGAGCGACAGGCAGGGGTCGGGTTCGTTGCGGTTTACGGCGATGCGGTTGAAGGGGGCGGCGGGTGAGGCGACGGATGTGTTGCGGGCGGGTGAGCCGTTGCGGGTCGAGCTTGATTTTGTGTGCGCGGGGGCGGTGCGTGGGGTGCTGGTGTCGCTGACGGTGTATGACGCGCGGCTGACGGTGGCGTTTCACTTGGCGAGCGACCTTGGGTCGGGTGGGTTGCCGCAGGAGTTGCCAGAGCGGGGGACGTTGACGGCGACGGTGGCGAAGCTTCCGCTGATGCCGGGGGGGTATTCGATCAACGTGTATAGCGAGGCGAATGGGGAGATTGCCGACTGGGTGACGTCGGCGATGCGGTTTACGGTGGAGGCGGGGAATTTTTTTGGTACGGCGACGGGGAAGCTTCCACCAGCGACGCATCATAGTGTGCTGGTTGAGCATCGGTTTGATTTGGTGGGCGATTGATTTGTTGGTGGTGGATTCGTTGGTGGTGGATTTGGTGGGGTGGATTTGGTGGGGTGGATCGCTTTGACGGTCGCGGGCTGAAAGTAGTACGGAGTGGCTGTGCGTGGAGCGACGAAATTTGCTGCCTTTGGGGTGGCGCTTCTGGTGATCGCCGCCGCCCTCGGTGCGGGGTGGTATTTTTATTTTGGTGCGGCGGCGGATGAAGGGCCGATTGTGATTGGTCGGGTGACGGCGCAGGGGGCGGCGCTGAAGGGGTTTCCGCGAGGGGAGGCGTCGTCGCTTGATTTAGAGGGGGCGTTTGCGCGGGTGGTGCGATCTGATGCGCGGTTCAGGCTCGATGAGGGGGCGGCGGGGGAAGAATCGTTTGTGGCGAAGGTGCGGGTCGAGCAGATGAATGAGTACCGCGAGTCGCGGGGTGGGTTGAATGGTAGCGTGACGCGGCTCGTGGTGAGCGTGCAGATAAGTGGGACGGTGTCGGCGGGGTTTGGCAGGGGGCGACAGGCGGCGCTGTTTACGGGTGATGCGGAGATTGAGCATTTTGAGGCGAACCCTGAGGCGGGGACGATTGGTCGGCCTGCTCCACATCGGCAGATGCTGGATGAGGCGCTGCGGCAGTCGCTGGACAAGCTTTTGTTGAGTTATGAGGCGCGGAACACGAGCCTTGATCGGTTGCTGGCGGATTTGAATAGTCCGGATGCGCGGCTGCGTGATGCGGCGGTGCAGGCGTTGGCGGACAGGCGTGATCCGCGGGCGTTCGATGCGTTGTTGCGTGCGCTTTATGACCCGGATGAGCGGGTGGTGCGTCATGCGATGGGGGCGCTTGAGCAGATTGGCGACCCGCGCGCGTTGATACCGATTATTGATGCGAGTCGGGTGACGGACCCCGCGGAGGCGTTGCGGCTGATTGAGTTGTGTCGGCGGTTTCGTGGGGATGATGCGGTTGCGTTTTTGTCGGTGGTGTCGTCGGGGCACGCGCGGGGTGATGTGCGGCGGGCGGCGAATGATGTGCTGCTTGAGTTTGAGAACGAGGAAGAGCGTGAGGCGGCGCGTGCTTCTGCTGCCGCGAATGCGGCAGGGATTCAGGGTGAAAAGGGGACGGGAGAGGGCGGTACGGGTGCGGGGGCAACCGGAACACCATGAGCATGAGAGGGCAGACCACGAGAGGGGAGCGCGCGATGGGGCGAGACGTTTTTCGGGTATGGCTTGTGGGTTGTGCGCTGACGTTGGTGCTCGCGGGTGGGTGCGCGACGACGGCTGGGGCTGATCGCGATGGGAAGCCGACGGAGGCGGCAGCGCGTGAGCTGCATGCGTATTATCCGCTGGCGGTGGGGAATGCGTGGGAGTACGAGCTGGATTTTCGCGGGCAGAAGGTGAAGAAGCGGATACGGATTGAGGCGGAGAAGGCCGGTATCTTTACCGACAGTGAGGGGGCGCGGTGGCAGATGGATGGTCGGGGTTTGCGCGACACGGGCAAGCGGTATGTGTTGAGGAGTCCGCTGGCGTTGGGGACGAGTTGGAAGGCGGTGGCGAGTGAGGTGTCGGTGGAGGAGTTTGAGGTGGTGGATGTGGGGGCGCGGCTTGAGACCGCGGCTGGGCGTTTTGATGATTGCGTGACGGTGCGTGCGAGCAATGCGGTGAGCGAGGGTGTGGTGCAGCACGCGTACATGACCTATGCGCCGGGGGTGGGGCTCGTGCAGGTGCGGGTCGAGATGGTGCTGAATGGTACGGCTCCGGTGCCGCAGTCGGTGATTCGGTTGACGGGGTATGATGTGGCGGTGTCGGCGGCTGGTGCGGGGGGTGCAGGGGGCGGGGGTGCGGCGGGGCTCGCGCGGAAATCGGGCGGTTCACTCGCCATGCCCGCGCAAAAGCCATAAACTGCGCGGGTCGCGGTTCGCAAGCTCAATTGGTACGGCCTTCACGGGGCCGTTGCCCCTTTCGTCTGGAGACAAACATGCGTCGTATCGCTGTTGTGGTTGTTGCCGTTGCGGCGTCGCTTTGCGCCACGATCGGGTGCAGTAGTCCGCCGAAAAATCAGCCTGAGTCGGCGGCGGGCGAGGCTGCGAATGCTGCGACGGCGAAGACGGATGTGGCGAATTTTTCGCTGACGCGGGCGGGGTTTGGGGCGCCGTTTGGTGCGGGTGATTTGAAGGGCAAGGTGGTGATTGCCGATGTCGCGACGGCAGATTGCACTGCGTGCGCTGCGGCGATAGCGGGCTACGCGAAGGCGGCAGAGAGCGATGCGTCGCAGAGCCTCACGGTGGTGGTGTTTGCCGACCCGGCTGATTACGCCGAGCGGCTTGCGACGGTGATGAAGGGTTCGGCAGAGCGGGTGGTGGTGTTGGTAGACCCGGGGCATGCGACGGCGAAATCGCTGGGTATCGTGGCGGCGATGAAACCGGCGTTGCTGTCGCGCGAGGGCGTGGTCGTTTCGCGCGACAACGGGGCGGGTGAGGTGGTGGCGGCGGCGCAGGCTGAGGCGCAGAAGAATTTTAAACTTGAGAAGCCGGTGATGCCGCCGAGGTTCAACGAGCAGATGGGTGGGCGCGGTGTGGCAGCACCGACTGATGGGTCAACTGGTGCGGGTGCGACGGGTGATGCGGCAGTGGGGGCTCCGGCGACGGCACCCGCGCAGGCGGCCCCATGATCAATGCGATCTGGTTTGGGCTGCTGGTGATTGCAGTGTTGGTGGCGGGGGTCACTGACATTGTTGCGCCGGGCAGCGGGCGGATGCAGGCGGTGTCGGCGGCGTCGATGGATTCGGCGAAGTCGGCGGTTGAGCTTGCGATTGGGCTCGTGGGGGTGATGACGCTGTGGCTGGGGATTATGCGGGTGGCTGAGGCGGCGGGGCTGATGGAGATTATTGCGCGGGGGATACGTCCGCTGATGCGCAGGCTGTTTCCAGATGTGCCGGCAGAGCACCCTGCGATTGGCGCGATGACGATGAACATGGCGGCCAACCTTTTGGGGCTTGGCAATGCGGCGACGCCGCTTGGCATCAAGGCGATGCAAGAGCTGGATGGGTTGAACCCGAAGAAGGGGGTTGCGACCGATGCGATGTGCCTGTTTTTGGCGATCAACACGAGTGGGCTTGCGGTGCTTCCGCTGGGGGTGATTGCGTTGCGGCAGTCGGCGGGTTCGAGCGAGCCTGCGTCGATATTGTTTACGACGCTGTTTGCGACGGCGTGCTCGACGACGGCGGCGATTGTGGTGTCGCGGGTGCTGAAGAGGCTGCCACGGTTTCGCGCGGATAATCCGCTGCTGGAAGGGGTGCAGGCTGGCGGGCGGGTGAGTGAGCAATCAGAAAAAGGGGCGGGGCATGATTGAGGCGATTGGGACGCTGTTTTCGCACTGGATGCTGCCGCTGTTGATGGTGGGGTTGCTGGGGTTTGGGTATGTGCGCGGGGTGCGGGTGTATGAGGTGTTTTGCGAGGGGGCGAAAGAGGGGTTTCAGACGGCGATTCGGATTATTCCGTATCTTGTGGCGATCATGGTGGCGGTGGGGATGTTTCGCGCGGCGGGGGCGTTGACGTTGATTGGTCAGGTGCTGAGTCCGGTGCTGGTGCCGCTTGGGATACCTGAAGAGGCGCTGGCGATGGGGTTGATACGTCCGCTGTCGGGTTCGGGTGCGTTTGGTTTGCTGGGTGAGACGGTGAAGGCGCATGGGCCGGATGCGTATGTGACGAAGATGGTGGCGACGATACAGGGGTCGACGGAGACGACGTTTTACGTGATGGCGGTGTATTTTGGTGCGGTGGGTGTGACGAAGGTGCGGTGGGCGATTGCGGCGGGTCTGGCGGCGGATTTTGTGGGGTTCGTGGCGGCGGTGGCGATTTGCCGGGTGATGTTTGCGGGCGGGTGAGGGTTCGTTGGTGTTGATCGCGCGTGGTTCGGCGGTAGAATGAGCTTGTGAGGTGGTGATGAGCGCACGCATTGCACTGACAGACGCACAGATGAGCGAGCTTTGTCGCCGGTGGGGACTTACCGAGATTGGGGTGTTTGGGTCGGTGACGCGCGACGATTTTGACCCGGAGACGAGCGACATCGATGTGATCGTGGCGTTTTCAGATGAGAGGCGCCGGAGCTACTTCGATCTGTTTCGTCTGCGCGACGAGCTTGAAGGGCTGCTGGGCCGCAAGGTTGATTTGCTGACGAAGAAGGCGGTGCTTTCGAGCCGCAATCACTTTCGCCGCGACGAGATGATGCGCGACTACACGGTGTTGCATGGCGCGGCTTGATGACGCGCGGATGCTGGACATTTACGAGGCGGCGGTGGCGGCGTGCGCCGCGATCGAGTCGACGTCACGCGAAGAATTTCTGCGGGATCGCCGCCTTCAGCACAGCGTGCACCGCGAACTCGAAATCATCGGTGAGGCGGCCCGCTACCTGAGCGACGATGTGAAGGCACTTTATCCGAAAGTTGATTGGCGGGGTTGGACGCTGCTGCGCAATGTGCTGGCGCACCAATACTTCGAAATTGACAACGAACTCATCTGGGAAACGGTCGTCGGCGAGGCACCGGCCCTGCGAGACTGCGCGCTCGCATTCCTGGGTCGGAACGATTCGAAGTAGGTTTGCGGTTAGCTGGTGCCGGATTTGATGGCGGCGGGGTCGTGTTCGTCGCGGACGACGCGGTCGCACTTGCGGCAGACCCACTTCACACGCTTTGCACGCGCGGTGATTCCGAAATTTAAGAGGAGGATGCCGAGCCAGTCGTATTCGGGCTCGGGGCGGATGAACGGGTGCCTGACGTCGCCGCGGCAGGGGCAGGTGCGAAAGTGGTCTTCGTTTGAGGCTGCTTCTTGCGCCTGTGGGTCGTCGCCTGTGTGCGTGTCGTCGCCTGTGTGCGTGTCGTCGCGGGTTTCGTCGCCGACCAGTTCTTCGTGGGTGGTCACGCTGCGTACCTCGTGGGGTCTTTGATGCCGGCTTCGAGAAACCCTTTTTTGCGCAGGACGCAGGCGTCGCAGCGTCCGCAGGCGCCGCCGTCGGGTGCGGGGTCGTAGCAGCTGTGGGTCTTTGCGTAATCGACGCCGAGTGCGATGCCGGCGCGGATGATTTCGGCTTTGGACATGGTGAGCAATGGGGCGTGGATCTTGACGGGAGCGCCCTCGACACCGGCTTTTGTGGCGACCTGCGCGAGGCGCTCGTAGGCCTCGATGAAGGCGGGGCGGCAGTCGGGGTATCCGCTGTAGTCGCGGGCGTTGGCGCCGATGAAGATGGTGATGCCGAGAAAGAGGTCGTGTGCGCAGAGGACGTCGGCCCATGCGAGGGCGAGGGAGAGGAGGACGGTGTTGCGCGCGGGGACGTAGGTGACGGGGATGCCGGTGCCGATGGCTTCGACCGAGCCGGGTTTTGGGACGGGGATGTCGGAGGTGAGGGCCGAGCCGCCGAATGAGGCGAGATCGACTTTGACGATGCGGTGCTCGTGGGCGCCACCTGCGCGAGCGACTTCGGCGGCGAGGGTGAGCTCGTTCTTGT
>CAZXXB010000225.1:5317-6433 GCA_964644185.1 uncultured Myxococcota bacterium | reverse complement strand
CGCCAGCGCCTCTTCCACACGTGGACGCAGCGCGCGCGTCAGCGTCGCCAGAAATGCGAGCGCATCGGGCGTCAAAATCGTCTCGTAGCCCGGCGCCATCGCGCCGCGAACCTCTACGCCAGCCGGTACTTCTTTCAGGGTCATCGCAATTCTCCACCGCCGCCTGGGGACCGGCGCCGCACGGGGTCGGAACGACAGTAGAGCGCGGTGGCCGGAGACTCGCCGCAAAGAAAACACTCTTTTGCCGTCGTTTTGTTCGATTGGCTCGACGACGACTTGAACCTCGCTCGGGCGAGCGCGCGCTACCACAACGCACCGGCCCGACGCAATCACAAAATGGGCTCGCCGCCGCAGGTGCCACCGCCCCCATAGTTTAAAAATACGGGGGAGCGGTTTCCGTGGGGGGCGGGGCGTGGGCTAGGGGTTGGCGCTCATTCGTGAAACCCGCTCTCGAAAAGTGGCTCTCGCTCAAAAAAGAGGTTCCCATGTCGCGCCCCTTCTCACCTCGCCGTCACCGCCGCCTTGCCCGCCGTATTGCCGTGATCGCCTCACCGCGCCTCGTCTCCGCCGCCCTGGCCGGACTTCTCGGCGCCACGCTCCCCGCCTGTGGCGATGACGACGATGACAGTGACAAAAGCGACACGAGCGCAGACACGTCGGGCGATACCACCCCCGCAGCCGACGACGATGATGATGACGATGACGCCGACGATGATGATGACGACGATGATGATGACGACGACGCCGACGATGACGCCGATGACGACGACAGTGCATCCGACGATGACGATGATGCCGACGACGACAGCGACACCGCCGAGCCGTACGAAGACCCCTCGCCCGACGTCATCAGCCAGGTGCAAGACAACGCGATGACGTTCGCCAGATTCCAGCAACTCTGCGACGAGCGCGGCGGCATCGTCCAGACCCACGCCACCTGCTCCGGCGCCAACACCTGCCGCGGCGTCTCATTCAACAAGTTCGACAACTACCTCACCGAGCACACCTGCCGCGCCATGAACACCTGCGGCGGAATGTCATGCGTCGAGCTTCCTTCCGAAGCCGAAACCGGCGGATCGGGCAAACCCGGCAGCGAAATCTACGCCGACAACTGCA
>CAZXXB010000225.1:1533-5273 GCA_964644185.1 uncultured Myxococcota bacterium | reverse complement strand
CCTCTTCATCGCCCCCGATGCCGACCCCGACAAAGCCGTCGCCGCCCACAAAGCCTCTTCCGACGCCCGCCTCGTCACCATCACCGCTTTCGGAACCTCAGGCGTCAACGCCAACGGCACCAGCTACACCAACATGCCCGCCTTCTACCGCAAGCTCTCACGTGCCGAAATCGAGCGTGCCGTCGCCCATCTGCGCACCCTCGACGTCGAGCCCTCCCCATATGGAATCCTCGGCGAGACCGAAGAGGTTGACCCGAACCCCCTCGATTAGCCAAACTGCGCGGGTTTGCGGCTCGCCCGCACGTTGTCGTCTCGTCAACGTCTTCTCGTCACCGCGCCGCCCGCTCGCGCACACAACGCACGCAGGCGCGCCCCGCAACCCGTGAGTGCCCAGCATGACCCGCCCCTTCAGCCCCCGTCGCCTTCGCCGCCACCGCCGCACCGCAACCTCGTCGCCGCTGCTCGCCACCGCCCTCACCGCCTTGCTCGCCACACCTGTCGCCGCACCCCTCGCCGCCTGCGACGACGACGATGACGACACATCTGCCGACACCGCCAGCGACACCGCCAGCGACACCGACGGTGCCGATGGCTCAGATGCAGACGACGACGCAAGCGACGACGCAAACGACGACGACGCGACCGAAGCGCGTGTCGTCACCAAAGAAGTCGTCGACGAGACCATGACCTACGAAAAGTTCGCCGCCATGTGCGACGCCGCAGGCGGCAAGCTCGAACAACACGCCCACTGCGGCGGCGACAACTCGTGCAAAGGCTTCTCGTACGACGCCACCACCAAGGTCTATTCCGAGCACACCTGTCGCGGACTCAACACCTGCACCGGCCTGAGCTGCGTCCTCCCCGACGACGCCCCCGCCGACTGATCGACGTGCCACCCCCGCCGCCCCCCACCGTGCCACGCCCGCCGCCCACATGACCCACCACCACGCAGCCGCACCGCCCCTCGCCCGCGACGCCGTCGGTGTCGGATTACGCCCCCAGCACTACCCCTGGCTCTTCGACCACGACACCCGCCCCGACTACTTCGAAATCATCAGCGAAAACTTCATCACCCCCGCCGCACCACCCCGCGCCGCCCTCATGCGCATCGCCGCCACCACCCCCATCGTCCTTCACGGCGTCGGACTCAACCTCTTAGGGCACGAACCCCTCGACGAACACTACCTCGACCAAATCGCCCGCCTCGCCGACGACCTCAACGCCCCCTTCGTCACCGACCACCTCTGCTTCACCCGCTCGCACGCCCACAACCTCCACGACCTCTTACCCACCCCCTACACCCCCGACATCGCCGACTACGCGGCCGAACGCGCCGCCCACGTCGCCCGCCGCATCGGCCGCCCCTTCGCCCTCGAAAACCTCTCCAGCTACGTCACCTTCCGCGACTCCACGCTCACCGAATGGCAATTCTACACCCGCGTCGTCCGCGACGCCGATATCTCCTTCATGTTCGACATCAACAACGTCTACGTCTCCGCCACCAACCACGGCTTCGACCCACAAGACTACCTCGCCGCCATCGACTACACCCGCGTCCTCCAGGTCCACCTCGCCGGACACGAACGCCTCCCCAACGGCACCCTCATCGACACCCACAACGACAACGTCTGCGACGCCGTCTGGCAACTCTACCGCAACGCATGGAACATCGGCGGCCCCTTCCCAACCCTCATCGAGTGGGATGACCGCATCCCCCCGTTCCCCGCACTCCTCGCCGAAGCAAACCGCGCCCGTGAGGTGCGAAAATGACCCGCACAACCCAGACGCGCGACCGGCTCGCCCGCATCGAAGCCGACCTCGCCCGCATCGAAGCCAACTTTGCCGCCGCCATCACCCACCCCCTCGACCCCTCTTCCGGCACCTTCACCGCCACCCCCGCCCACTACCCCGCAACCTCCGTCGCCCCCATCGCCGACACCCCCACCCTCGCCGCCGCCCCCCGCCCCGCCCTCCACAACCGCCAATACCCGGTTCGCCCCTCCACCGTCCTGCAAAACCTCTACCCCCTCACCGCGCGCCTTTTCGGATACTTCCACTTCAACCGCATCGCCGCCGACTTTCTCACTGCCCACCCCCCGCGCGACACCGACATCGCCGCGATCGGATTCAACTTCGCCCCATGGCTACGTCGCCAGCGTAATCACCCTTCCGCCTTCTTCGACGCCGCCGACCTCGACGCCGCCTACCAGCGCGTCTTCGTAGCCCCACCCGTCACCCCCGCACCCCTCGACACCGCCGCCACCACCCGCCCGCTGCGCCTCACCGACGACGCCGCCCTCGTCACCGAGTCATGCGCGCTTCTCGCCCTGCGCAACCGCCTCGCGTCACTCCCCGGAGAACACCCCCTCGACCTCCCAGCGCCCCACCCGCACCCCGTCACATGGCTCATCACCCGCTCGCGCGACTTCCTCCACGACCCCACAAAACTACCCGCCCGCATCGACGCCCTCGCCCTTACCCCCGTCGCCGCCGCCCTCTACCCCCTCGTCCTCGCCCACCCACTCGAAAAAGCCCTCGCCACGCTCGAAAAAAACACCCCTCCCGCCGCTCGCAAACACCTCACCACGCACGTCCGCGACGCCATGGAAACCGCCGCGCGCCTGCAAATCTTCGCACGAAGCCCCTGAACCCCCTTTACAGGGCTTGCAGAGAGGTGCCATCGTTGCTAGTCAAGACGCGAATTTTTTTGGGCCTTGCCACGCCTCCTTCGCGGGGCCGTTGGCTTCTACGCGCAAACCAACAGCAACCGCGCGTCCGTTGCCGGGCAAATGACACGGCCGAGAACGCTACACCCCCGTAACGTTGACTCGGCCTCGCAGGGGAACCACATGACGAAGGTTGAAGAGATGTCAAAGTGCCAGTTTAAGCACACCGTTCGAGCCGTCGCCCTCGCTCTCGTGGGCTCGCTCATGCTCTCGCTCGCCTCGTGCGGCGGTGACTCGTTCCACGGCATCCCCGACGTTGATCACTGGCAAAAAGAGCTGGCCGACGCCAAAGACCCCGACGCAAAAGCCAAGGCCGAAGGTGCCATCCGCGCCCTCACCAAGCTCTACACCGAAGAGGCGATGAACGAAGAGCGCCGCGAAGGTGCCCTCGACAACCTCCGCAAACTCAAAGACCCCACCACCATCCCCGTGATGCTCAAGGTCTGGGCCGACCTCAAAGGCGACAAAGCCAACGCCACCCGCCAAAAAATCGCCGGTATCCTCGGCGACATCGGTGACCGCCACCCAGAAGCCGCCCAGCAGGCCGGTCAGCCGCTGCTCGACTCGCTCAAGCCCGCCCCCGAAGGCGCCTCGGGCAACGAGAAAAAGACCCACAACCGACTCCTCGCATCGATCATCACCGCCCTCGGTAAGATGAAATACACGGGCGCCGCAAAACAGCTCGTCACCTTCCTCGGCAACGACGACGTCCAACTCGCTTCCGCCAGCGCCGAAGCGCTCGCCAAGATGAACTACAAAGAGCAAGACGCCATCGACGGCCTCATGAAAATCATCGGCAAAGAAGGCCAGAACTGGTCGAGCGCCAAGCGCATCGCCATTCAGGCGCTGGGTGAGCTGCGCGTCGCCGCCGCCATCCCCATGCTCATCGTCAACCTCTGGAACGAGCAGGGCCGCAACTACGCCGCCGCAAGCGACGCCCTCTTCAAAATCGGTGAGCCCGCAGCACAGCCCCTCATCGACACCTTCCTTCGCAAAAACACCCAGATCGAAGAA
>CAZXXB010000225.1:0-1520 GCA_964644185.1 uncultured Myxococcota bacterium | reverse complement strand
TTCCCCCCCTTCGCCATTGAGCTAAAGAGCGCCGAAGTCCTCGGCGACCTCGAAACCCCCGCCGCCGCGGAGCCCCTCATGGCCGCCGTCGAAGCGATCACCGCCAAGATGGATAAAGACGGCACCGTCGAGCAAAACGAAGCCCGCCTCATCGGCATCGCCGCCATGTCGGCTGGCCGCTCGCGCTCGCCCGCCATCGCCGAGCGCCTCGCCAAAGCCAGCGAATCACACAGCGACCAGCCCGCCATCTACTCCAACTTCCAGCTTGCCCTCATCCTCCTCAGCGACACCAAAGCCCTTACCAGCCTCTGGAAAGTCGCCGAAGACGACAAGCTCGAATTCATCTCCTGGGATTCGCGCGCGAAGGCCGTCGAAGCCATCGGCCTCCTCGGTGGTGCCGGTGAGATTCCCCGCATGAAATCGCTGCTCGACAGCCTCACCAAGGCCGCCATCGCCGCCTCGAAGGGCCAGCTCACGAGCGCCGACCAGTTCGCCGAATTCTCCAAGACCATCCTCGCCAAGAACGAAAAGATGGGTAAACCCACGACGAAGGCCGAAGAGCGCGAGCAACTCAAGACCGAAATCGAAGCCGTCCGCGATGTCTTCGTCATGGTTGGCGTCTACGACCGCGCCGTCGAGTCGCTGAAGCGCCTCGAAACCACCGCCGAGTGCAAAGGCGACATCGGCTGCCTCTCGGGTAAACTCAAGAGCGGCACCTTCCCCGAGCAAGACGCCGCCGCATGGGGCCTCGCCCGCACCAGCAAGCCCGAAGCGATGGATGCCCTCATGGGGCGCCTCGCCGAAACCACCGCCACCTACGCCAGCGTCAAAGACAAGGCTGCCAAGGGCGACCTCAACAAGGTGCGCCAGTCGATCATGTTTGCGATGCGCGTACTCGCGCAAGACCCGGCCATCGCCAAGGCCAAACTCGGCGCCCTCGAAGCCGCCGTCAAGACCGAAAACGTCAACAAAAAATCGGTCGACCAAATCTACTGGGTCGCCCGCAAGGTCGCTGGCTGATCAACCCCAGTTAGACGTCACAGCGCCTGCGAGCCATGTGCCCAATGCGACGCTGCTAAGACGCATCTTGTCAACGCGAACGAGCCCAGATAACCTATCTGGGCTCGTTTTTTCGTTTCGTGTGCCGATTCGTTCTCGCGAATCTTCTCTGTTCGTGCGCCACATGCTCGTCGCGCCGCACGCAATGGGGGTCTACATGCGTCTCGCTCGCTCGCTCGCCTCTTTCGCACGCGCCTCGCGCCTCGATCACGCTCCAGTCACCTCCGCGCCTCACGCCCCCCTGCGCGGTGCCTCAAAAACCATCGCCATCGCGCTACTCACCCTCGCCGCCCTCGGTTGCCCCCTTCAAGATGAAGGCGAAGAAGGCTGCGGCGGCCTCGACGACGGCGCACCTCCCGCTGAACTCGGACAACTCTGCGACACCAGCGCCGCAACCCCCATCCCCTGCGCCGACGGCCTCGCCTGCTGGGGCAGAAGCTGCCAGTTCCCCCCACCCAACG
>CAZXXB010000224.1:1235-6442 GCA_964644185.1 uncultured Myxococcota bacterium | reverse complement strand
TCTCACCCACGCTGAAAATCGGGTGCGCTTCGCTGAAAAGCTCGTCGTAGACCGCCGTGATAAAGTCGTAGTCGGCCTGATAATCGATCGTGAAGCGATGGCTCATCGAGTAATCGAGGCCACTCTCCCACGTGATGTTGCCGATGTTGAAGCGTTCTGGTTGATCCCAGAAAAACGAGGTGGTGTGCTCGCGTTCGTGCGACTTCGTCGCTTCGCTGTGGGCCGCCTCAAGCGCTTGCCACTTCATCACTTCGACGTCGTTGCCGTCGGGGTAGGTGGCGGGGTGGACGTTAGAAAAGTAGTCGTACGCGCCGTTTCCAGCCCTGTACGCGCCAAGTACTCGGTCGATCACGGCGGGGTCGATAAGCGGCTGGTCACTCGGAATCTTCACGACCGCATCAGCTTTGAGCCCTGTCTGCTGCTCAAGAAACTTCGCCGCCTGCACATGCCGGTCAAGCAGGTCGCTCGGATGCCCGCGATAGCACGGCATGCCGATCTCTTCGCATATCTTCGCGACCGTCGCGTCGCCGTCTTCCCAGGTGGTCGCGACAATCACCGCATCGGCCTCTTTTGCAGCCGAGATCCGTTCGAGCACCCGCGCCAGCAGCGGCTTGCCTTTGAGTGGCATGAGCACCTTGCCCGGCAGCCGCGTTGAGCCGGTGCGAGCTTGAACTACGATGACGATCCGTTCGCGCATGATGCCTTTCTCACTCAATCCGAAATCAAACAGGCCACGTTCAGCGTCTGCAACTTCAGTCAGCGTTTGCCAGTCGGGTCGAAGTGATGGTTTGAAGCCGACGCACCAAGAGCCGCCGCGAGTTGACGGGGCTCGTAGGCACGCGACAGTGCGGGCTCTTCAATCTCGAGTTGCTCGCGGCAGATGTCGGCGATGCGCTGCGCCGAGGTTCCGCCGTTTTGCACCGGGCACAGGCGCTTCAACTCGGCTTCAGGCCACCATGAGTGGCACTCTTTGCCAAGCGCCATACCGACGAAAACGGTCGACGAGTAAAGCGTGATGAGAATGTCGCAGTTGGCGATCATCTCTTCGGCGCTACCCTCTTGAAACACGAGCGTCCCCTCCGGCGCCCACTCGCGAATCTCGCGCTCTGCCCGCTCACGCTGCTCGTTCGGGTGCAGCTTGAAAATCATCCGCTTGCCCTTCGAGAGGCCCGTCGCGCGCTCAATGAACGACTTGCGGTCTTCGCGACCACCCAGTTCGCGCACGTCGCTCGTGCAGACGAGCGCAAACCCATGATGCGGAAACGTGTTGTTGCGGTACGCCTCGCAGTTGTCGAAGTTGGGAATGCCCGTAACCCGCAGTTTGTCGGGCGAGATACCCTCTTTGATCAGGTCTTGGCGGTAGCCCTCGCTCATCACACAACCGACCGAATACATGTCGCTTTGCCCGGTCAGCGTCGTGCCTGCGAAGTAAAGCGGAATGAACGGAAGCGCTCGCACGATGCGGCTCATGTACCACTCGGGGTCGAGAATGCCCTCTTGCACCCACACCACCTTGCGCCCGCGACACACCGGTTGCGGCAACAGGTCGGTGCACGTGACGACGAGGTCGTAGTCGTTGCCGAGCGTCTCGCCGTACATATCGACCTTGAGACCGCGGGCCTTCAGGTAATCAAGGCACCAGCCACCACGCTTGCTGCCCATGATGGTGCCTTCGAGCAGCCCCGCGCGCGCCACAAGCCTTTCCCACGGACGCCCGAAATACGGCGAAAAGTAGTGGTCGTACTCGGGCAACTGCGCCGCGATCTGCACCATCTGTGCGGTCTGATTGATCGATCCGCAAATAAAGAAAATCTTCTTGCGGCTACCACGCAGGGCGGTCTTGCGGGCGCCCGACCCGGTTGGAACAAGTGCTGACGACATCGCTTACAGAACCTCCTCTGCGGGTACCGGCTGTAACGACACCGCGAAGGCGCGGCGCAGCGAGGCAAACAGCACGAACCCGATCACGATCCAGATGATTTCCTTGATGCGCTTCAGCAGCACGAACGCGGCGCTGACCTCGAGCGCATCTGGAATATTCAGAGAACCCAGCAGTCGAGCATACGTAACATCTTGAAATCCCAATCCTGCCGGAACAAAAAACGTGAGCGACCGAACGAACGACGCCCCCGATTCGACGGCGAGCGCATCAAGCGGATTCAATTCGACCCCCACGAGGCGCAGCAGCACCCACGTCTCGAGCGCCTCGGCAAACCACAGCGCGATGATAAACCCAAGCGCCGTGGCAAACGCCCCGCGACTCTTCGCGAGCAGGTCGTGCAGGTAACCATCGAGCCGCATGAAACCATCACGCGCACCGGCAAGCGCCTTTGCGAGCCCCGCAAACGGCAGCCGTGAGAGAAAATCAAACAGGCGCTCACTCAGGTGCGCCCGCGTCAGAAGTATCATCGAACCCAGCGACCCCGCCAGAAATGCGGCAACCACTGCCACCGCAAAGTGTTCAAGACCATCGCGACCGATCAACGCCACCGATGCACCGCGATAAATCGCGAACCCGCCCACAAGGCCGCACGCGAGGTAGATTCCGTTGGCGACGAAGATGAGCCACTTGCGCAAGACGACGCTCGCGATGCCTGCCGGGTATGGCACCCCCGCCGCGCGATTCAACACCACCGGACGCACGCCTTCGGCCAAGACCGACCCGCCCGGCGCCGCCAACACCACCGCCTCGCACGCGACACGCAACCGCAGCAGCAACTCAAACCGTGTCGGATACCCAAACGCCCGCAGCACAACCGCCCAACCAAGCGTATCGACGATCGACGCGACAGCAAAAGGCACAAGCGCGAGCGGCAGCATGTACCCGGCCCGGCCCAGCACCTCGACCACTCGCGCCGAATCAAGCGAGCGAAACTGCATCCACACGACCAGCGCGGCGAGCCCCAGCCCACCCACGCCTATTGCGCGCGAAAGAATCTGCATGTTCCGCGAAGATGCCATTGTGCGCGGCAGCGACTTGTCGGTGCGGTGCCCGATAATCGGGCTCGCGCCAACCGCCTGAACCAATGTGTGCCCCCCGGCACTGGCGCGCGATATAGACGCATTTTGCACCGGACGCAAATCAAAGTCTTGCGGCTGAACACCTGTCATTTACGCCAAAAAACCGGGCATCTTTACCGCACGGAACAATTCAGCCATCATGCGCGAGGCTGGCGCAGCGTGTTTTGCTCGACCTGTCGCCGCCAACGGGAGTTCTCGTGTCTGCTCTTGCTGCAATTCTCTTCCTCGCCGTCCTCATCATCATCCACGAGTTGGGCCACTTCTGGGCGGCGCGCGCCTTCAACATCAAATGCACCGAGTTTGCCGTTGGCTTCGGGCCCACCATCATCTCGAAGCAGATTGGTGAGGTGCGCTACGCGTGGCGCGCGGTGCCGCTCGGCGGCTTTGTACGCATCATCGGCATGGATGACAGCGAAGAGATTCCGCCCGATGTGCTCGGCCCCCACGAAATGCACCGCGCCTACTTCAACGCGGCACCGTGGAAGCGGGCGATCGTGCTGTTTGCAGGGCCAGCCGCAAACCTCGTGTTGCCGCTCTTCATTTACACCGCGATGTTCTCGATTCCGCATGAAACCGAGGCTTCGGTCGTCGGTTATGTGATTCCGGGGCAACCCGGTCAGCTTGCCGGGTTGATGGCGGGTGATCGCATCACGTCGGTCGAGGGTGAGCCGGTTGCGACATTCTCGGGTCTGCGCGACGTCGTTGCGGCGCGTCCGGGGCAGCCAACGCGGCTGACTGTCGACCGCGCAGGCAAATCGGTCGAATTGACGCTCACGCCCGGCGCGGTCACTGCCCGTGACCGATTCGGCGGAGAGAGCACAGTCGGGCGCATCGGCATCACGCCATACTTTCCGCGCGTGGATATTGGCATTCCGGCGACGTCGACGGTGGCATGGCAGGCGGGTCTGCGCACGTGGGATCGTATCGTCGCGGTCAACGGCAACCCGGTGGCTCACTTTCCCCAGTTTGAGGCGATGGTTGCCGCTGGCCTGAGTGGCGATGTCGCTGTCGAGTACGAGCGTCCGCAAGACGTCAGTCGCAAAGGGCTCGAAAGCGGTCCGCGCGTCAAAGGCACCGCCACGTTGACCATCGCCGGTCGTGCTGAACGCCTGCAAGAACTTGGTATCGAACGCGCCGACCTCTACGTGGTTGCAACAGACGAAGGCTCGCCCGCCGCAGGCGTGCTGCGCCCCGGTGACCGCATCGTCAGCATTGGCGCGATTCCCGTCACCGATATGCACATGATTGCCGAAGCGTTGCGCGCGAAGCCCGATGAGGCTCAGCCGATTACCTGGTCGCGCGATGGTCAGATGGCGCGCGGCGAGATCAGCCTTTGGAAAACGAGTGCGAAGGGGCCTGGCGGGGTCGATGTACCCGAGATTCGCCCCGGCTTCTTCACCTACATTGACATGTCTGCGGCGGAGACCGTGCAAGAGCAATTCGGTCCGGTCGAAAGCGTGCAGCGAGCCGCAACTACGACGTGGCAGATGATCACGGGCACGCTCTACGGGGTCTATCTGCTTTTCGCAGGTCGCGTGCCGTCAGAGTCTGTGGGTGGGCCGATATTGCTCTTTCAAATCGCCAAAGAGTCGGCATCGACGGGGTTCGAGGCGTTTCTCGGCATGATGTCGATCATCAGCATCAACCTCGGTCTGCTCAATCTGTTTCCGGTACCGCTGCTCGACGGCGGACACCTCACGCTGCTTGCTGTTGAGTCGTTGCGGCGGCGTCCGTTCACCCCGCAGGTTCGCAACGCGCTCAATCTCGTCGGACTCGTTCTGTTGCTTTCGCTGTTTCTCTTCTCGACGAAGAACGATGTGTTCCGACTGATTTGGAGCAGCGGCTCGTGAGCTTCGCCATCGCGCTCGAAGCATCGTCGCACGTCGCGACCGTTGCGCTTTTTGATCAGGCACAGCTTCGAGAGGGTGCCGCGGCACGCCTCATCGCCGGACGACGCGCCACTTCCGGGCACGCGGGCCTGTCTTTGAGCAGCCTCAATCGCTATCGTCGGCGTTACCCGAGGTCGTCGCCAACCTGCTCGACGCAGCCGATGCATCGGTGCGCGACGTCACGTGGCTAATCGCAGGTGTTGGCCCGGGTAGCCTCACCGGGCTTCGCGTCGGCCTGGGCTACCTGCAAGGGTTTGCTCGTGCGCGAAGTCCACACATTCGTTGTACGGCCGTGTC
>CAZXXB010000224.1:0-1176 GCA_964644185.1 uncultured Myxococcota bacterium | reverse complement strand
CCTGTCGTCTTGGCAGTTGCGAGCGCTGGGCGCGGCGAGCTGTTTGCGGCGCTGTCGCATGGCGACGATGTGCAACCGGCGTGGGATGCATGGGTCGCCCCGACCGCCATCGTTGCAGAGCGCGCGTGCGTCGCTGCGAAAAGCCGTCAAGCCGGTCTGCTGGTTGTGTTCGATGCCGGGGTGTCTGAGGGGCAGGCGGATGAAGTCGTGGCGCGGTTGCGTGAAACAGAAACACAGTCGCTTCGCGTCGCTGCGGGTTACGCTTCGGCTCGATCGGCCGCGCAGCTTGCGTTCGTGGGTGAAGTGGTGATGACAGCGGGATTCCACCCGTTCACCCCGTTGCATCCGCAACGGCAGCAACCTGAATACAAGCCGCTAGCCCACCCGGCTCACGGCACGCGAAATGAGGCGCTGCGTTAGCCCGCGTTGTAGATGGCTTCTGTCATGCGGTGGGCGCGCTCTTCCAACGTCGTGACGCTGCTCTGCACGAGCGCAAGGTCGCCCTTGTCGAGCGCGGCGCGCGTCGCGGCGACGGCCTCATTCAGTGACGCCTGCATTTCGGTCGGAAGAACATCGGCGTAGTCCCGCATCGAGATATCGACAGAGTAGAGCAGCGACTCTGCCTGATTGCGCAAGTCGGCCAGTTCGCGTTTGCGATTGTCTTCCTCGCGATATTGGTCGGCTTCGGCGACTATCCTCTCAATGTCACGTTCGGAGAGACCGCTCTGCGCGCGAATCCGAATGGATTGCGCCCTGCCCGTGCCCAGGTCGCGGGCAGAGACGTGAACGATGCCGTTCGAGTCGATGTCAAACGTGACCTCGATCTGTGGAACACCGCGCGGTGCTGGTGGAATACCCACCAGGTCAAAACGCGCCAACGACATGTTGTCGCCCGCCATCTCGCGTTCGCCCTGAAGGACATGGACCGTGACGAGGTTCTGGTTGTCGGCAGCGGTCGAAAAGACCTGCGATCGACGGGTCGGTATCGTCGTGTTGCGATCAATGATGCGGGTAAACACACTTCCCGCTGTCTCGACGCCGAGCGAGAGCGGCGTGACGTCGAGCAGCAGCACGTCTTGAACGGCGCCCGTGAGCACGCCACCCTGAATTGCGGCACCAACCGCAACCACTTCGTCGGGGTTTACACCGCGATTGGGCTCGCGTCCGAAAAAGCCC
>CAZXXB010000223.1:4106-6451 GCA_964644185.1 uncultured Myxococcota bacterium | reverse complement strand
GAATTCGTATTTCGCGTCGGCTCTCGCTGATTTCTTGCGGCGGAGGCTCGTCGCCGCCGGACGCACCTTCACGTTTGAGACGGTGATGTCGTCTGCGGACAAGGTTGCGTTGATGCGGATGGCGCGCGAGCAAGGCTACCGGGTTCACCTGTATTTTGTCGCCACGGAGGCACCGGAAATCAACATCGATCGCGTGGCGCAACGGGTCGCGCGCGGCGGGCACGACGTACCTCGCGACAAGATCGTGAGTCGCTATTCGCGGTCTCTCGGCAATCTTTATGAGGCCGTCGTGAACTCGAATGGGGCGTACATCTTCGACAATTCTTCAACGATGGAACTGATTGCCATCATTCGGGAGGGTTCCGAGGTCGAGGTCAGTGCGAGCCGACTACCGCACTGGGTCGAGCAATACCTGCTGCGGTTCTACGTTCGTGCGTAAAAACTAAGATTCGGCTCCATCGGCGGTCAACGCGGAGAGTGGAGGTGCGGGGGAATCGTCGGGGGGGCCGAGTGAGAGCGGGTGCTGGTGGGCGAAGAGGGGCGGTTGCGCGGCGTCGGCACGGTCGTAGGCCTCGACCACGGCTTGCACAACCGGGTGGCGGACGATTTCGCTGGCGGGGAGATCGATGAAGACGATGCCTTCGGTACCGACAAGAATCTTGCGGCACTGCACGAGGCCCGAAGTCGTGGTGCGTGGGAGATCGATCTGCGTCGTGTCACCCGTGACGACGGCTTTTGAGTTGTAGCCCAGACGGGTGAGGAACATTTTCATCTGTTCGGGGGTCGTGTTTTGCGCCTCGTCGAGAATGATGAAGGCGTCGTTGAGCGTGCGTCCGCGCATGAAGGCGAGGGGGGCGACTTCGACGACGCCGGTTTCGATGAGTTGGCGTGCGCGCTCGGGGGGGAGCATGTCGTTGAGGGCGTCGTAGAGGGGGCGAAGGTAGGGGTTGACCTTTTCGGCGATGTCTCCGGGGAGGAATCCGAGTTTTTCGCCGGCTTCGACGGCGGGGCGGACGAGGACGATGCGGCGGACGCGGCGGGCTTCGAGTGAGGCGATGGCGACGGCCATGGCGAGGTAGGTTTTTCCGGTGCCGGCGGGGCCGCTGGCGAAGACGATGTCGTTGGCGCGGATGGCGTCGACGTAGGCTTTTTGGGCGGGTCCGCGGGGGTGGATGGTGAAGTTGCGGCTGGTGGTGAGGACGTCGTCGAGGAAGATGGAGCGGAGGTCGGCGCGTCGGTCGCGGGAGAGGATGCGGATGGCCTGCTCGATGTCGCTTGGGTAGAGGGGGTGCCCTGCCCTGTGGATTTCGTAGCAGGCGGCGAGGACGTGTTCGGCGAGTTCGGTCTGGTGGGGTTGCCCGGTGAAGAGCAGGCGGTCACCGCGACGGGAGACGTTGGCTCCTGTGGCTTTGGCGACGAGTTTGAGGTTGCGGTCTGAGGGGCCGCAGATGCGCGAGAGGGCGTCGAGGTCTTCGAAGATCATGCTTTGGGGTCAGAGGGGCGCTGTGGGTTATGGGCGCTGTGGGTTATGGGCGCATGGGGGTTATGGGCGCATGGGGGTTGAGGAGCGCGGGGGGCCGGCGAGGCGCGAGGCGAGCCATCCGACCGTGGCGACGAGGAGCGAGATGGCGGTGACGGCGAGTCCGACGACGGTGGCGCCGATGACGATGATGGTGGCGAAGGCGAGGACGAGGGCGAGGACGGCGAAGAAGCGGACCCACGCGAGGGGTGCGCGGTTGCGGGGGCGGTTGCCCATGCGGACGCGGACGCGGCGGAAGGTGCGGTGGGCGTGGGGGCCGTGGGCGTGGGTGCCGTGTTGATCGTCGTTGCGGGTGCGTTGGTGCTGAGCGGCACCGGTTGAGGTGTCGCTCGCTGCGTCACGAGAACCGTCATGCGGGGTGTGACTGGCCGAGACCACGTGGCGACACGTGGGGCAGATGGTGATGCCTGAACTGACGACGGTGCCACAATGTTCGCAGCGTTTCATGGGGTGGAAGGTATGTCTCGCGGCGACGCAGCGCAAGTGCGGCAAATGTTGCGCAGAGATGAAGCGGTCGAGATGCAGTGGTCGAGATGCGTTGGTCGGGATGAAGCAGTGAAGATGAGGGGGTGTGTTGGGGGGGCGTGTCAGGGGCAGTGGTCGTCGAGGTTGAGTGACTGCCATTGGTTGAGCATGGCGCGGGCGATGGCTGCGTGTCCGTGGGCGGTGGGGTGTGCCCAGTCGGGTTCGGGGCGGTCGAGGAGGAGGTCGCGCGCGGGGATTCCGTGGTAGGCGTCGGCGAGGTCGGCGACGAGTAGTCGCTGGCGTGCGGCGCTTTCGAAGAGGAAGCGGATTTCGTCGTCTT
>CAZXXB010000223.1:2316-4082 GCA_964644185.1 uncultured Myxococcota bacterium | reverse complement strand
GTAGAAGGCGGTGCGTTCGTCGTCGGTGAGGGCCGAGTCGATGGTGGGCAGGTGGGCGATGACGGGTGTGTGGTGGTTGTCGCGGGCGACGGTGGCGAAGAGGCGTAGCTGATCGCGGACCATGGTGACGCGTTCGGGGTCGTTGAGGGTCCATGGGCGTTCTTCGGAGATGTCGGGGTCGGCGGCGGTGCGTGCGATTTCTGTGGCGGCGCGGAAGAGGAGGTAGAGTCGGCTGTGGGTGGCGAGCCACCATGTGATGTCTGTGGGGAGTCGCAGGCGGGGGCGTTCGCCGGTGTGGGGGGGCAAGGCGACGAGGGCGTAGCCTTCGTGCTCGGCGTACCATGCCCCCGTAGGGTAATCGAGGTCGTTGGGGAAGAGGGCGTAGAGGACGACGGCGTGGGGTTCGGTGGCGTGGCGGTGGCGGTAGGCGGCGACGACTTGCTCGATGTTATAGCCGGGTACGGCGGCGTTGTAGACCTCGTATCGGCGGTGGTCGTCGCCTGTGTCTCCATTGCGGGCGACGGCGGTGTTGAGGAGTTGTTCGAGTTGGCGGGGGAAGGTTTCTTCGTCGCGGTCGATGCCTTGTCCGTGGGCGACGGAATCGCCGACGACGATGATGCGGCAGACGCCGGGTTCTGGTGGGTCGAGGTAGGCAGGGCCGCGACCGCCGCGTTCGTTGACGTAGCGGTAGCCGGGTTTGGGTTCGTAGATGACGCCGGGGAGGTCGGAGAGCTTACCCCATGCGATGCGGGCGTAGAGGAGGCGGGCGGTGAGTTCGAGGAGGGCGACGCCAGCGCCGACGACGGCGAGGAGGAGGAGGGAGTTGAGCAGGCGGGAGTTGAGCAGGCGGGTGCGAGCGCCCTGCCCTTTCGCGCGCTGCGTGGGGCGCGGGTTGGTGGCGGGGTGCGGGGTGCTGCTGGCGTTGTGGCGACTGGGTTGTGGCGGTTTTGGTGTTGGCGTTGGCCCCATGGGGCACCCTCGAAGACACCCTGCAAAGGGGTGGATCACACCCGTCAAATGCGCGGGCACATTTGTCGAGTCCTTGAAGGTTCGATACCGAACCGTCACCGGTTTGTCACGTGAAAAGTGGTGCGGGGGCGAAACTGTCTGCGCGTGGGGGTCGGCGGCGGCGGCGGCAGGGACGAATGATGCGAATGATGCGAAAGATGGGCGAATCAGGGGGAAGAGGGGTGAATGTGTTTGCGGCGATGCGATGCGTTTGTTACGTTGGGGGGACGGGGACACGCACGTGGGGAACCAACACGTGAGCGTGTGGCATGCGCACGCGGTGAGGGAAGGCATTGGCACGAGAGGGCGCCGAGACGAGCGGTATTGCGGGTGACAGCAGCTCTGCGAGCGGGCTGCGTGGGCTTGTGCGTGCGCGCGACTTTTCGACGTGGCTGACGCTGGCGGGTGAGGCGCGGCGTCGTGGGGCGCAGCTTGCGCATGAGTTGCACGGGCTGCCCGATTTTGTGGGGTGGTTTCGCGCGAAGTTGCCGATGGGCGTGCCGGGGGCGACGCATGGTGAGCGCACGGCGGTTGCGGGGTACACCCCTGCCCCGCTGATTCAGGGGCGCAAGCCGCATCCACTCGTGAGGCCGTATCGTCCGCGGGTGTTGATTTTGCAGCTCAACAAGCGGTGCAACCTGTTTTGTGGGTTTTGCGACCACTATAAGTTTGAGCTTGAGATGACGGCGGAAGAGGCGTTTCGGATCATTGACCAGATGGCGGAGGCGGGGATTACAGATCGGAAGAGCGTCGTGTAG
>CAZXXB010000223.1:0-2294 GCA_964644185.1 uncultured Myxococcota bacterium | reverse complement strand
TTTTGCATCGGCGGATATTTGAGATTATCGACTATGCGAAGCGGCGGCACATCGGGTTGAACATCACGACGAACGGGACGAGTCTGAAGGCGCACGCGGCGAAGATTGCGGCGTCGGGGCTCGATTCGCTGTCGATTTCGATTGATGGGCCGGGTGAGTTGCACGACCGGATACGCGGGCGTGAGGGGACGCGGGCGAAGATTGACGAGGGGCTTACGGCGTTGCGGGCGACGGGGAAGATGCCGCAAATCAATATTTATACGGTGGTGACGCGCGAGAACGTGTTTTGCCTCGATGGGTTGTACGACGAGGCGGTGGCGCAGGGGTTTCATTACAACTGCTGGCCGGTCAACAATGCTCCGGAGATGTATTTGAAGACGGCGGAAGAGGTGGCGGCGTATCTCGCGTTTTGTCGGCGGGTGACAAGCGGTGATGCGGAGTTTGCAGGGCGGATGGATTATTACGAGCGGGGGATGCGGTATCACGCGGGTGAGGTGCGCAAGGTGCGGTGTCTTGGGGTGTCGGACCAGATGGGGATTGCGGTGGATGGGACGGTGATACCGTGTTGTGTGTGGGGCGAAGAAGAGAAGTTGAAGATTGGCGACATTCACACGCAGACGTTGAGCGAGATTTTGAAGAGTCCGTCGACGGCTGCGGCGATGACGGGTCTGTTTCACGAAGGCTGCACGGTGCAGTGCTACAATCATTCGCTGTATGAATTCGAGGCGGCGACCGGGCTTTCAAGCACGGTGAGTGTGGGCGACGCCCCCCGCGCGGAGGCAGCATGAGCCACGAACCGATGAACCCAAGTACGGCCTGGACGGGGAAATACGTTGATCAGGCGATTGCGGCGCGCAAGTTGAAGCCGGTTGAGGGCGACCGGTTTACGGCGCCGTGGAACCAGAACGGCGGGTTTGTCGAGCGTCCGGAGGCGTTTGTGCGTCCGGAGAGTTCGCAGAAGCCGAAGGTGGTGCACATCTCGGTGACCGACGTGTGCAATCTGTCGTGTCACCATTGCGATATCTGGATGCGGAACCCGCGGGCGATTGGTGAGCTTGGGTTTGACGAGTGGAAGAACGTGGTGACGAACCTCTACAAGTGGTTAGGGGGTCCGTATGTGTTGAAGTTTGCGGGGGGCGAACCGTTTGTGAAGAAGTGGTTGCCCGATTTGATCGCGTACGGCAAGTCGCTCGACCTGTATATCGGCGTGACGACGAACGGCAGTCGGTTGAAGCGTGACCTCGTGTATCGGTTGTCGGAGATGGGGCTCGATGAGGTGAATATCTCGCTCGATGCGCTGACGCCGGCGATTCACGACCACACGCGGAACAAAGAGGGGAGTCACGCACAGGCGATTGAGGCGCTGCTGGCGTTCAAAGAGGCGGGGGTGACGAACGCGAACGTCTCGACGATTATGATGAAGCCGAACCTCGACGAGCTTGTGGATATGGCGTGGTGGGTGAAAGAGACGGGGCTTGCGACGTTTACGGTGCAGCCGATTTTGCAGAACTTTGGCGAGCCATACAACGCGAAGTGGTATCTCACGTCGCCGTTGTGGCCGGATGATTATGAGAAGGTGTGCGGGGTGATTGAAGAGCTGCGGGCGTTTCGCAAGCGGCACTGGGTGGTTGGCAACCACGACTCGCAACTGACGATGATGAAGTTTTACTTCAAAAATCCGGAGATACAGCCTCCGGAGCCGTGTGGGGCGGGCAAGGCGGAGATTGACATTGACCCGACGGGGAAGATGGGGTTGTGCTTCAACCTTGATTTTGTTGGGGATTTGACGAAGCAGCAGCCCGACGAGGTGTTTGAGAGCGACGAGGCGTACAAGCGGCGCGAAGAGATCTATCACTGCTCGCGCAACTGCTATCTGTTGAACTGCACGATGGCCGAGACGACGTTGAAAGATTTGCTGATTTCGCGTCCCAACAAGGTGACGCTGGAAGCGGCGTGACGCGCGCGATGTATCTACCGAACGAGACGCAGTTTATTGGGGTGTGGAACCGCAACGGGGGTGCGGTGCCGCGTGAGGTGGCGTTTCATGCGACGCGTGAGGGGGCAAGGCCTGCGCAGCGACCTACCGATGTGCATATTTCGGTGACGGATGTGTGCAATCTGTCGTGCGTGCATTGTGACATCTGGCGGATAAATCCGCGTGGGGCGGGGGAGAATGGGCTGGATGCGTGGAAGAAGGTGCTGGATGAGACGGTGGAGTGGTTAGGTCCGACGTTTATGTTGCGGGTGTCGGGGGGTGAGCCGTTTGTGAAGAAGTGGCTGCCCGAGTTGTTTGA
>CAZXXB010000222.1:1734-6457 GCA_964644185.1 uncultured Myxococcota bacterium | reverse complement strand
CCCTCAACCTCGCACAGCAAGGTCAAGTGGTCAAGTGAAAAACACGGCACGAAAAGCGACGGAGCAAGCTCAACCGCGCGCGGAGGCGAAGGGCGCGGGCGATGGGCAGGCACACGACAACGTGGCGCAGCTACGTCCGGTGCCACGGCGGTCGCTGTCAGATGAGGTGTACGAGCAGCTCTCGGGTGAGATTCTCGCGGGGCGGATGGCTCCGGGTACGAGTCTGCCGCCAGAGCGCGAGCTGTGTACGATTTTGGGGGTGAATCGCGGGGCGTTGCGCGAGGCGATGCGGCGGCTTGAGCAGGCGGGGCTTATCGAGACGCGGCATGGCAGCGGCAACACGGTGGTTGATTTCGAGAAGAAGGCGGGGCTCGACCTGTTGGCGCGGCGCATTTTTGGGGCGTCGGGCACGCTCGATGTCGAGGTGGTGCGGTCGATTATGGAGATGCGCAGTTCGCTTGCGCCCGACATTGCGCGGTGCGCGGCAGAGCGGGCGACGCCGGATGTGATTGCGCGGCTCGATGAGGCGGTGGGGGCGATGGAGGCGGCGGGCGACGATCTGGTGGCGTTGCAGGGGCATGCGCTGACGTTCTGGCAGGCGCTTGTGGATGGGGCGGGGAACCTTGCGTATCGGCTCGCCTACAACAGTTTGCGGGGGGTGTATGAGGCGCTGCGTCCGGCGTTGACGGGGGTGCTTGCGCCAGAGCTGACCGATGTTGACGCGTATCGGCGCATTGCGCGTGCGGTGGCGCGGCGCGACCCCGACAAGGCGCGCAAGCAGGCGCGCGAGCTTTTGGCGACGGGTGAGCGGGCGGTGAATGCGGCGGTGGCGCGGTTGACGGCGCGCGAGGCGCGGTAACGCGGCGAGAAGGCACGCGGGAGAGGAGAACGCGATGAGCACGGCAGACACGACGAGCACGGTGCGCGAGCGGGTGGGGCAAGGGCGGTTGCCGGAGGGCAGAGCGCCAACACTGGGCGAGGCGATGCGCGAGTTTGTGCGGTGGCCGACGCCGAACATGCTTTTGTCGGGGATGATGATTGCGTGGTTTGTGCGGCTGTATGGGGCGCTGTGGCTAGGGCAGCCGTTTTCGCTCGGTGATGTGAAGGTGGCGCTCGTGATGGTGGCGGCGCAGCCGTTTGTCGAGTGGGGTATCCACGTTTTTTTGCTGCATTTTCGTCCGCGCAAAGTGGGGGCGTCGGTTGTGGACCCTCTGGCGTCGCGCAAGCATCGTGCGCATCACGAAGACCCGTCGAACCTTGAGGATACGTTTATTCCGACGCCTGTTCTGTATCAGGCGATGGCGTTTCATCTGATTGTGTGGCCGCTCGTGTTGCCGATGGGGATGGCGCTGACGGCGATTGCGGTGCAGTTCACGATTGGGGTGGGGTACGAGTGGACGCACTATCTGATTCACACGAATTATCGTCCGCAGTCGGGGTTGTATCGGCGGGTGTGGCAGCGGCATCGGTGGCACCACTACAAGAATGAGAACTACTGGTTTGGTGTGACGATGCACCTCGGCGACCGGGTGTTGCAGACGCTGCCGAAGCCTGGGGATGTGCCGGTGTCGCCGACTGCGCGGTCACTTCTGGGTGGTGAGGCGAAGGGTGCCTCTGCCGCGGAGTGAGAGTTCGGGCGTGGGCTTTTGGGCAGGGGCGAGCGATGCGGCGGGTGTGGTCTTGACGGGCGCGGCCTGATTGACGGGCGCGATGGGCGCGCGGGGTGGCGTGGCGGGAGGTGCGGCGAGCGTGACGGGGAACGAGAGGCTGCGGGCGCGCAGTGTGAGTGGTGCGCGGGGTTTCTGGGTGGCGCGGACGCTGGTGTCGCTGCGAGGTGAAGCGCCGGTTGAGCCGCGCAGCTTGCGGACCTCGTCGGGGGTGAGTGGGGTCGCGTCGATTTGGCTGACGGTGTCTTGCCAGACGACGGCGACGGGGCCGTGGACGCGGACGTTGCCGAGAAAGTCGATGTCTTGAATCGAGTAGTAGATGGGGGCTGCCTCTGCGAGGGTTTGCTCGCCGTCGCCGAGGCGATCGATGAAGGTGTAGGTGGCACCGACGGGGGTGGTGCCGGCACCGGGGATGAGGTCGGAGGCGGCGAGGTAGGGTCCGCCTGGGGTGGCGTGGCGCAAGACGATGAAGCCTAAATTGTTGCGCTCGGAGACGGTGGTGAAGCGGACGTAGACGGCGTTTGAGGCGCGTGAGCCGGTGGCGGTGATGTCGAGAAATTCGGCGAGCGAGACACCCCAGTCAACGGTGTCGCCGGTGGTGGTGCTGGGGCCCCAGATGTAGCCGCTTGAGCTTGTGAACGATTCGAGCAGGACGGCACCGCCAGTGTCGTTGGCGATGGTTTTTTCTCCGGTGGCGGCGGTGTTCTCGAAGGCGAGTCCGTACATGGTTTTGCCGACCATCGCGGGGTCGGAGAGGGTGAGGTAGGTGAGCGAGCCGAGGGGCTGCCCGTCGCGGAAGGTGACGTAGTTGAAGCCGCTGTATTGGGCGGGTGGGAAGCTGCCGTTGTGGATGCCGGGCTCGGCTGCGAGGTGCAGGCCGTGTGAGGCGGAGAGGTCGTCGAAGTCGGCTTCGAGGATATCGACGATGCCGGTGAGGGTGAGGCCGATGTAGCCGAGTCCATCGCGTTGAAAGGCGATGCGCCCCGCGCCATCGGTGTCGCCGTCGGCCCAGAGGTTGTTGATGGTGTGGGCGTTTGAGCCGCCGAGTGAGACGGTGGAGCCGGGGCCGATGATGAAGGTTCCGGCGGTGTCGAGGACGCCAGAGACGGTGAGGGTCATGTTGTCGCCGAAGGTGAGCACGGATGAGCCACCGGCGTCGAAGTCGCCGCCGACAGCGAGGGTCATGTTGTCACCGAAGGTGAGCGAGCCCGCGGTGACGAGATCGTTGAGGACGTCGAAGTCGGCAGTGGCGGTGTAGGTTCCGTTGATTTCGAGGTCGTAGAAGTTGTTGGTGCCGGGGGTGAGGTTTGCTGCGATGCCGTTGAGTTCGACGGTGGCGGTGCCGGGGTTGAAGGTGCCCGAGAGGGTGATGGTTCCGTTGATGATCAAGAGGCCGACGGCGGCGTCGTGGGGTTGCAAGGGGCGAAGGTTGTAGGGGCCGAGGTAGTCGAAGGTGAGGGTGCAGCTTGCGCAGAGGTCGAGGCTTGCGGCTTCGAGCGAGACGCCGGTGGTGGAGAGGTCGAGGGTGGCGCCGCTCGTGAGGGTGAGTGCGCCCGTGACGGTGGTGGTGCTCGACTGCATTTCGGCGCTGCCGCCGGTGAGTGAGAAGGTGCCGCCGATGGTGTGGGTGGCGCTGCCGAACTGGAGGTGTCCGGAAGAGATGGTGAGGGCGCCGGTGAGGGTGAGTGCGTCGTTGAGGACGGCGGTGCCCGAGGGTTTGGCGATGGTGAGTGAGGCGAGGGTGTTGCCGCCTGTTGTGATGGGGTTGGTGCCGGTGCCGTCGAGCACGAGCGCGCCGCCACCCGTGACGGTGCCGAGCAGTTCGACGACATCGCCGACGGTGAGTTGTGCGCTGTTCATGTCGAGCGAGGTGGATGCGGGCAGGTAGATGGCGTTGACGGCGCGGTTGGTGTCGAGGGTGGGCATGTTGGGTGCGGCGGGGTCGACCCAGACCTGATCGGTTGAGGTGGGGATGCCGGGTGGAGTCCAGTTGGTGCCGTCGCCCCAGTCGTCGTCGATGGAGCCGTTCCAGATTTTGAGGCTTGAGCAGGCGTGTTCGACGGGGGGTGAGCCGGGTTGGCAATCGAGGACGGCGTCGCAGACTTCGTCTCCGTTGCAGACGATGGTGTCGTCGCAGTTGGCGTCGTCTTCTGTGTTGACGCAGAGGTCGCTGACTTCGTTGCAGGTGTCGTTGGTGCAGCCGACGCCGTCGCTGCATGGGTTTGCGGTGCCGCTGCATGTGCCGCCTGAGCAGGTGTCGGTGATGGTGCAGAAGAGTTCGTCGTCGCAGGGTGAGCCGTTCATGGGGAGTGGGTCGTAGTCGCAGAGGCCCGACATGTCGCAGCTATCGGAGGTGCAGGTGTTGTCGTCGTTGCAGGTGGGGCCGCATTGGCCTGAGCAGCCGTCGGCGCCGCACTCTTTTCCGACACAGGCGGGGGTGCATGAGCCGTCGAGAATGTAGAAGCGCGAGTTGAGGGCACCGACGGCGACTTTGTTGTCGCTCGTGATGGTGGGGGTGGCGTTCATGGCGGCGCCTAAATTGAAGTTGAAGACGGTGACGGGCGCGGTGTCGTCGTCGCGGATGTGGTAGAGGCGGCTCGTTGCGGAGCCGATGAAGATGCGGTTGTTGCCGTCGATGGTGGGTGAGGCGTTGAGAGCGCCGAGGTTGGCGGTTTGCCAGATTTGGGTGCCTGTTGCGGTATCGACGGCGCGGAGTTTTTGATCGGCGGCACCGAAGTAGACACGGTCTTCGTTGACGCTGATGGCGGCTGACGAGTTGATGGTGGTGGCACCGATGTTGAGGGGGGTCCATTTTTCGGTGCCGTCGTAGTTGAGTCCGTAGAAGCGGCCTGACTGGTCGCCGATGTAGATTGAGCCGTCGCTTGCGACGGCGGGGCCCGCGAAGAAGTTGCCGACGGAGGTGTAAGACCAGTGCTGGGTGCCGTCGGGCCAGACCGAGTAGACGCGTTTGCTGGCTGTCGAGATGATGATGTTGCCGCGCGGTGAGATGGCGGGGCTACCGGCGATGGAGCCGACGGTGGTGAATTTCCAGAGTT
>CAZXXB010000222.1:0-1724 GCA_964644185.1 uncultured Myxococcota bacterium | reverse complement strand
TACACTCTTTCAGACGTGTGCTCTTCCGATCCTGCTGTCGTAGGCGAAGAGTCCATCGACGCCGATGTAGATGGTGCCGTCGCCGCCGACGACGGGCGAGCTGAGGGTGACGGCGTTGAGTGCGGCTGTCCAGTTGAGGGCACCCGCGGAGCTGATGGAGCAGAGGGTTGCGGGGTTGAAGCTGCGGACGATGATGTCGCCTGAGGCGGTGATGACGGGTGAGGAGAAGATTCCGCCGCCGTCGCAGGTCTGGCTCCATTGCAGGACGCCGGCGCTGTTGAGTTTGTAGAGGCTGCTGTTGCTTGAGCCGAAGTAGATGTTTCCGGTGGCGTCGATTGCGGCTTGCGACCAGCTTACGTTTGCGCCGACGCTGTAGCATTTGCCGGCGGGGCAACCGGCGAAGGGGGTGATGTTGGCGGGGCCGAGTTGTGAGGTGCGTCCGTGGCGGGTGGGGCATGAGCGGTTGGTGGCCTGGATGGCGCCGGCGAGGAGGCCGTCGGTGTCGCCACATGCGCCTGGGTCGGCAAAGCAGGAGCCGGCGGCGTCGCATGAGTTGCCGGTGGTGCAGGTGCCGCAGGTACCGCCGCAGTCGTCGTAGCCGCAGGTTTTGCCTGAGCAGTTGGCGACGAGATCGCAGGCGACGCAGAGGCCCGAGATGTTGCACTCGTCACCGATGGTGCAGGTGCCGCATGAGCCGCCGCAGCCGTCGTCTCCGCAGTCTTTTCCGGTGCAATCGGGGACGCAGACGTAGTCGAGGACGACGCCGATTTTTCGTGTGCCGCCGGGGTCGCCGGTGATTGAGATTTCGCCGAAGTATTTGCCGGGGGTTGAGAGGCCGGCGCCGACTGGGTCGGGGGTGACGGTGATGGTGTCGGGTGTGCTGCCGGAGGCGGGCGAGAGGGAGAACCAGCTTGTGGATTCGCTGGCGGTGAAGGCGATGGCAGAGCCGCCGCCGATGTTGTCGAGGTCGAAGGTTGCGGCGGAGGGGTTGTTACCGAAGCTGGATTGAAACTCGATTTGACGGGGGATGCTGAGAACCTGTGCGTTGGGCGAGGGTGGGCTCAGGGGGTAGTCGCTGACGATGGCGAAGGTCTGGGGGCCGCCGGTGAGGGTGCCGGTGACGTTGACGCGCACTGTCCATGTGCCGGAGGGGGCGGCGTCGGAGGTGAGGATTTGGACTTGCTCGACGGGGTCGACGTGGTTTGCGCCAGAGCGTGTGGCGGCGGCGGCGGGGCTCGCGGGGTTGAGGCTCCATGGGTAGCGGGTGGTGGTGCCGGGGTCGATGAGTTCGAGGTCGAGGTCGTTGACGAGGGCGGGTGTTGCGTCGTCGTAGGGGCCGACGTTGGCGGTGCCTTCGGGGTCTATCCAGACGAGGGTGACTTTGAAGGCGGTGGAGGCTGGTACGGAGACGGTGGTGGTGAAGTCGATTGAGCCCGAGCCTGTGTGGCTGCTGACGCGGATGTATTTTGCGGAGGCGGGCTGGTTTGCGTCGTTTTCGATGACGTTGGCGGCGGCGAGTGCGTTGAAGAGTCCGAAGCCGGATTGGTAGTTGGGGCCTGTGGTGGGTGAGCCTGTGGTGATGCGCGAGCCAGCGGTGTGGATGGCGAGGGCTTTGAGTTCGGCGGCGCGGGGGTCGCGGCCACCGTTGTCGGCGCGGTATTTTTCGGCGAGGAGGGCCATGGCACCTGCGACGACGGGGGCGGCCATCGAGGTGCCAGAGAGTG
>CAZXXB010000221.1:1203-6479 GCA_964644185.1 uncultured Myxococcota bacterium | reverse complement strand
CGGGCGGTATCCCTTGAAGAACGGAGTGTGGCGACCACCTTCTTCCTTCGAAAGGATGTAGACCTCGCACTTGAACTTCTTGTGCGGCGTGCACGTACCCGGCTTCGCCAGAACCTGACCACGCTCGATGTCTTCCTTCTTCACACCGCGAAGCAGAAGACCAACGTTGTCACCAGCCATGCCGCTGTCGAGCTCTTTGCGGAACATCTCGACGCCCGTCACGATCGTCTTCGACGTATCCTTCAGGCCGACGATCTCGACTTCTTCCTGAACCTTCACCACACCGCGCTCGATACGACCCGTCGCAACCGTGCCGCGACCCGCGATCGAGAACACGTCTTCGACCGGCATCAGGAACGGTTTGTCAACGTCGCGCGTCGGCGTCGGAATGTACGTGTCGATGGCGTTCATCAACTCGAGAATCGAGTTCTTGCCGTACTTCGTGTCGAGACCCTGAAGCGCCTCAAGCGCCGCACCGCGAATCACCGGCAGCTTGTCACCGGGAAAGCCCTTGTCGCTCAGAAGGTCGCGAACTTCCATCTCAACGAGGTCGAGCAACTCGGGGTCATCCACCTTGTCGCACTTGTTCAGAAACACGACGATGTAAGGCACGTTCACCTGACGAGCGAGCAGCACGTGCTCACGCGTCTGCGGCATCGGACCGTCTTCCGCCGAAACCACCAGAATCGCCCCGTCCATCTGCGCCGCACCCGTGATCATGTTCTTCACGTAGTCGGCGTGGCCCGGGCAGTCCACGTGCGCGTAGTGACGGTTCTTCGTCGCGTACTCAACGTGCGACGTCGCAATCGTCACGATCTTCGCATCGTTACGACGACCCTGCGAAATCGACGCCTTCGCAACCTGATCGTACGACGTGAAGCTCGCGAGGCCCTCGTCCGACATGACCTTCGTGATCGCCGCGGTCAGCGTCGTCTTGCCGTGGTCGACGTGGCCGATCGTGCCGACGTTTACGTGATCTTTACTGCGGTCAAATTTTTCCTTAGCCATGGCCTCTGAACCTCCGTATGTCGGGCCCGCCCCTGGCGAACGGCAAACCCGAGAGCATCTGCATTGTGAGCCAATCTCACGTTATGGAGCTGACAACCGGAATCGAACCGGTGACCTCTTCCTTACCAAGGAAGTGCTCTACCGACTGAGCTATGTCAGCGTGACATGCCCCACTCGCAGACCGTTGCCTCGCTGAGTCACTCACTCGACGAGACCACCGCTGCAGGCGCGGCGTTACGCCAACCCTGACAACCGTCTGACTCTCCATCGTCAACCCCTCACCCACCCGGCCTTACGTTGGAGCGGGAGACGGGACTCGAACCCGCGACATCAAGCTTGGAAGGCTTGCGCTCTACCAACTGAGCTACTCCCGCACTCTCGCCGCTTCGACACCCCTTCACACTTCAAACCACTCAAAAACCACTGCAAAAATGGAGGGAGATGGATTCGAACCATCGTAGGCGCTAGCCAACGGGTTTACAGCCCGTCCCCTTTAGCCACTCGGGCATCCCTCCACAAGTAGGTCGTCAATCGCTTCGGTACAGCCCGTCACACTGCGTTGAGCCTACTGGCTCAACGCCAGAAAACTCAGTGCCACTCGGGCATCCCTCCACAAGTATTCCTATCCGCGTCGCGTCGTCCGTCGCTTCGGTACAGCCTGTCACAGCCTCGCCCCCTCAGGGGGCGCCGTCTGCGGCGGGGGTGAAGACATGGCCTCCACAAGTATTCCTATCCGCGTCGCGTCGTCCGTCGCTTCGGTACAGCCCGTCACACTGCGTTGAGCCTACTGGCTCAACACCAGAAAACTCAGTGCCACTCGGGCATTCCTCCAAACAGAAACGCCAAACAGCGGAAACCTTGGCAATGCATCAGAACCCACGGGTCACGCCCGCGGTTAAAATCTGGAGCCGACGAAGGGCCTCGAACCCCCGACCCTCTGATTACAAATCAGACGCTCTACCGGCTGAGCTACGTCGGCGAGCCCGCACCCTTGGAGAATCATTCAGTTGTCAGAGATCTCCACCGCCAACCCAAGAACGACGCGCGCTCACACGACACCCGTGTTTCGCGCGAATCTTCCTGACCCGCACAGTGGCCGCGCCGGATACATCTATCCGTGGCGCACTGTCAAGCCTTCATCGCCCCTTCGAAACCACCGTCTCGTGACGTAGCCACGCCACATACCCGCGAGACGCCGCCGACGCCTCCATCACCACCACTTCTGGCGTCTCATACCCATGCAATTCAATCACCCGCCGCGCCACCGACTCACGCAACGCGTGCCGCGTCTTCACCAGCAAAAGCCACTCCTCCTCTGCATGTACCGCCCCCTGCCACCGATACACACTCGTCATCTGCGGCAACACCTGCACACACGCCGCATACCGCCCCTCGACAAGCTCACGCGCAAGCCCCATCGCCGCCTCATGCGACGCCACCGTCGTCATCAACACACACACATCCGGCGCCTCCCCCAACACGCTCTCGTCGCCGCCGCCCCGGTCCCCACCAATCGCCACTGCACCACCACCAGCCACTGCACCACCACCAGCCACTGCACCACCGCTCGCACGCATTCGGCACCTCCACTTCTCGCGCATCCAGCCACACGCTGCTTTGACACGCCGCAGTGAAAAATCTAAGACGACGCTAGCATGCGCCTTCTCGACCACGAAACCCTCCTCTCCGAACGCGTCCGCGGCACCGACCGCGTCGGACTCACCACCCAGCGCATCTACCAGCAAAGCTCCACCATCTTCGGACGCGCCCACTTCATCTCCATTCCACTCGAAAAACTCGACTCCATCGAAGAACGCGTCCGCTCAAAACCCTGGATGCTCGGCTTCGGCGCGCTCCTCGTCGGCCTCGGTTGGAATTTCTCCGGCTCAGACTTCGACTCCGCCGCCGTCGCCATCGCCATCGGTGCCATGTTCGTCGCCGGCTACATCCTCTCACGTCGCCGCGGAGCGCACTTTCGCGCCGCCACCGCCGAAGTCTTCCTGCAGGGCTCAAGCCGCGACGTCGCCGACTTCATCTTCTCCGTCGAAGACGCCCGCTGGAACCACGTCAAAGCCCTCTTCGACCGACGCGGCGTGTCGGGTAGCAACGGCACCTCAAGCTCACCCGGACTCAACAACCCCATCCGCCCAATGAGCGGCCCCTTCACCGGCCTCATCGCCGACGAACCCGCCGACTGACCCACCCCGCTTCACGCTTCGCAATTCCACGCTTCACGCTGCCAGCTTGCGCCTTCGCGTCACTGCGGTATCGTGCCCCGCATGATGACATCAAACTTCGCCCGTTCGCGTTCAGCCGCCCTCGCGGCGCTCTGGCTCAACTGCTGCTTCACCTTCGCCCTCACCTCTGGCCTCGTCATTCTCTCGTCGTGCGGTGAGGCGAATGATGAGACCAATCGCGACGCGAGCGACCCCCACCTCGCCGCCGCCGTCTCTGCGCCCATCTATAACGGCACCCGCGAGTTAGAAGACCGTAGCGTCGTCGGCGTCTACTACACCCGCCCAACAACCAGCACACTTCGCATCTGCACCGGCACCGTCGTCGGCCCCCGCACCGTCGTCACCGCCAAGCACTGCGTCTTCGACGAACCCAACGACGACGGAGTCTGGATTCCCGTCGCCACAAACCTCTTCAGCGTCGTCATTGGCGATGCCGTACGCAATGACCTCGGTACCGTCGACCGCGAGTTAGCGGTCACCGCCATCAGCACCACCCCCGGCGTCTACGCCCGTGCCGACGCCATCAACGGAGACGACATCGCCGTGCTCACCCTCGCCAGTGACACCGGCCTCACACCATACCCCCTTGCCACCGCCGCCCCCGCCATCAACGACCCCATCCGCATCGTCGGCTACGGTTTCGTCGACGAAGACACCGAAGCCGCCACCGGCGTCGCACTTGGCCGCAAGTACACCGGCAACGCCGCCGTCAGCCTCGTCACAGCGGGCACCTTCGAGACCGAGGGCGCCTCATGGACCTGCACTGGCGACAGCGGTGGCCCCGCCTTCAACGCTGCGGGTGCCCTCGTCGGCATCACCAGCATTGGCCCAACCGGATGCCCGCGTTCGCGCAGCATCTACACAAGCGTCGCGCGCCACCTCGACCTCGTCTGCGCGGCCCTCGCGCCCGGCTCGTGCCCCGACGAACCCTCCACAACCGGCGACGACACAACCGACGACGACACAGCAGGCGACACGGCAGGCGACGTAGCGGGCGACACGGCAGGTGACACAGCAGGCGACACAACGCTGCCCGACGTCTCGTTCGACGACGACGATGACGACGACGATGACGACGATGATGACGACGATGACGATGACGACGACGACGGGGCAGGGTGCAACGTCAACTCATCAGGCCCTCACAACCCTTCTGCTTCGTCGCTCTTCACCATTGCACTCTTCGCGCTCGCCGCCCTCTTCGCCCTCTCTGGTCGCCTCCGGTCAGCCCGTGAGAGGGTGTGAGCGAGTGAGAGGGTGAGAGCGCGCCTCACACGCTGCCCCCAGCCAACCCCACGCCCCTCATACCCCACACAAAAAAAGAAGCCGGGATGGCGTGTGCAACCATCCCGGCTGGGGTCCACCACCAACCGCTGTTACGAGGGGAGTCGCAAGAGCGCCAAGTGGCAGGGGGTCCAATGTTGTCGCGGCAATTCACCGCCGACGCCGCGGCTTACACCGCCAGCGACTCGCCATGCTGGCTCACGTCCAGCCCTTCCTTCTCCTGATCCTCGGTCACGCGCAGCGGTACAATCGCGTTCGTGATCATGTACATCACGTACGAGCCGATGAACGTGAAGCCCGCCACAATCACCAGAGCCAGAAGGTGCAACAGAAACAGCTTCGTCTCGCCAAACGCGAGCCCCGCGTCTTTCGCAAACACCGCCGTCATGATCATGCCCGTCACGCCGCCCACGCCATGGCACGGAAACACATCCAGCGTGTCGTCAAGCTCGCTCTTCGTACGCAAGTGCACCGCAAGGTTCGAGATCACCGCCGCCACGGCACCGATAAAAATGCTCGCGCCGATGCTCACAAAACCCGCCGCCGGCGTCACCGCCACAAGACCCACCACCGCGCCGATGCACGCACCAAGCGCCGTCGGCTTGCGTCCGCGCGCCGCATCAAACATCACCCACGCAAGCGCCGCCGCAGCCGACGCCGTGTTCGTCGTCGCGAACGCCATCGCCGCAAGCTCACCCGCCGCAAGCGCCGAGCCCGCGTTGAAACCAAACCACCCGAACCACAGCA
>CAZXXB010000221.1:0-1192 GCA_964644185.1 uncultured Myxococcota bacterium | reverse complement strand
CGTGCCCAGAATCACGTACGGAATATTCGCCGGAATGTGCGGCTCTTTCGCCTTGTGGCTCTTGCGCTGACCCAGCACCATCGCTCCCGCCAGCGCCGCAAACCCCGCCGACATGTGAACGACCGCGCCACCCGCGAAGTCGAGCACCCCCCACGCACGCAAAAAGCCCTGCGGATGCCACGTCCAGTGCGCAAGCGGCGCATAGATAAACACCGAGAACAGGCACATGAACACGAGGTAGCTCGAAAACCGCACCCGCTCCGCAAACGAACCCGTAATCAACGCCGGCGTGATGATCGCGAACTTCATCTGAAAAAACGCGAACAGCACGAGCGGAATCGTCGGCGAAAGATCAGGGTTCGTCGCGCCCGTCACCCCGTTGAACATGAAGAACGTAGCCGGATTCCCAACGAACCCGCCGATGCTGTCACCAAACGCAAGGCTAAAGCCAACCACAACCCACAAAATGCTGATGATCGCCATCGCGATCATGCTCTGCAACATCGTCGAGATCACGTTCTTCGCCTGCACCATCCCGCCGTAAAAGTACGACAGCCCCGGCGTCATCAGCAGCACCAGCGCCGATGCCGTCAGCATCCACGCCGTGTCTCCGCTGTTGATCGCGTCGCCAGGCTTGACCGCCTCACCGGCAGGCATGAACGCCCCGAACACACCAAGGGCCATCAGCAACAAGAGTGGTATCGACCAGAGATTCTTCATTTGGCGGGTTTACTCCCACGTTTCGGGTGATGCCGTTCGCCAGCGCAGACCCCACTGCAACCACACGAACGGCGTTGAACTCACCACGTCAAAGCACGCCCCGTGCCAGCCACCCCTCCCCGCGGACTCCCAACCTCGCATCCGCCACCTTCAACCCACGCAAACCCACACCGCACCGACGCAATCGCCACCCGTGCAACCCTGCCTGCTTGCGCGGCACGCAATACGCGCAGACCCCCGATTTGCCGCTTCAACCAGCATCACCCCGCCCCGCACACCCTGATGCGACCGTGACCCACATCACGCGTGCTGTGGTATCAACGCAAAAACCAAAACAAAAACAACGAGTTCCGTCGCCGCACGAAAAGCAGGCATGAACCCCCGCGTCAAACTGACGCAATGCGGCAAAACAGGCACCTTTCTTGACAACGTCGCCCCCTCCACCGCGCCCCGCACAAGCCCGCAAACCACC
>CAZXXB010000220.1:3680-6487 GCA_964644185.1 uncultured Myxococcota bacterium | reverse complement strand
CACCATCACCCCCATCAGCCTGCGCCAACGCAGCCTCACTCGATCGCAACACCGCATCGACCCGACGTGCCTCGCCCGACGAACCACCACCCTCACCGCTCGTCGCACCCTGCCCACTCGCACCCTGCCCACTCGCACCCTGCGAAAACAGCAACGCCGCGGCGCACGCGATCAACGCAACCGCCCCCCGTCGCTGCGTTACCCGTCGCTGCAATGTGCGCCCCGCCTCCATACGTTACTTCTTCGCCTTGTCGCCGACGGGTCCCTTGCCCATCGCTTCACCCAGCTTCTTCGGGTCCACCGACGGCGGAAACCCATTGAACTGACGCCACAGCTCGAAACCCAGCGACACCTCGTTCAAAAACACCCAACCCTTCGCCCGCGCACCCTGCCGCAAGAACTCACCTGTCGGCCACGCCTCATCCGACTCATCGGGTATGATCAACGTGCGAAACGCCCCCTCCCCGTTATCCGTCGGGTCAACGAACGCCACCTTGCCCCCAAACGTACCCACCGCAACCGACGGCCACCCCGTAAACTGCACCGCCGGCCACCCCTCAAATTGCAACCGCACACGCGAACCCTGCGAGATCAACGGCGTATCATTCCCATCCACCCACAGCTCCACCGCTCGCGTCGGAGCATCAGGCACGAACATCGCCATCGGGGCCGTCGCCTTCACAAGCTCGCCCCCCTCACGCAGCAAGATGCGCAATATCGTCCCGTCACGTGGCGCCCGCACCGTCTGCGACGCCTGCCGCGCAATGCGCGTGTCGAGCTTCGCCTCTTCGCTGCGTGCATACGCCTCGTCGCTGCGCGCCTTCTTCACTTCGGCCTCGGCACTATCAATCTTCGCCAGCGCCTCAGCCCCCGTCTTCAGGTAGTCGGCCTCACTCGCAAGCGCATTCGCCCGCGACGCCAGCAAATCGGCCCGTGCCTGCTCCACATCCGCCGCCGCCTTCGAAAATGAAAACTCCGCCAACTCCACATCGCGCTGCGACGCAAGCCCTTCCTGGCTCAACTTCCGCTGCCGGTTCAGGTTCAACTCCGACGCGACCCGCTGCGCCTCCGCCGCCTCAATCTTCTGCTGGTCCGCCGCGACCTTCTGCTTTGCCACCTCAACCTTCAACCGCGCCGCTTCGAGCGACACACGCCGCGACTCAATCAACGACTCACGCTTGCGCTCATACGCGGCCGCCCGCTCACCCGCCGCCTCGAGGTTCTGGTGCACCGCCTGCCGCTCACGCTGCAACCGCTCCATGATATCCGGGTCAATATCGACCATCTCGGCTATGATGTCGCCCGCCTTTACGTGCGACCCCTCAATCACGTGCCACTTCGTCACCCGCCCATCGACCGGAGCCGTGATCGCCTGCTCGCGATCATCCGGCGCAAACGCCACCACACGCCCCTCGCCCGAAGCCGTCTGCTGCCACGGCGCAAAAATCAGCGCCGCCACAAACACGACCGCGAGCGCCATCAACACCCGTGCCAGCACGCGCGCCGCATTCGGCGTGCGCACCGCACTCAGCGCGGGCCCATCTTCAAGGGCGTCTACGCGGCCAAACGCATGTGGGGCGGGTTGCATCTCGTTCCTCACGCGCTCTTCAATGATGCGCTGCGTGCGTGCCATCATCGCCCGCCGCATCGATCTCGATTACACGGTCTGCCCGTGCCGCAAGTTCAGCCTGATTCGTCGAAAACACAACCGTAAACCGACGCCGCTCGTCAAACACCGCATCCAGCACCGCCGCCCGCGCTTCACCCGACAGCAAATCGAGGCAATCATCCAGCACCAGAAGCCGCGGACGCGACGCAAGGCACCGCGCAAGCGTCAGTTGCAACCGCTGTTGCGACGACAGCGGACGTCCATCCGGCCCCAGCGGTTGCAGCATCCCCCCCGGCATCCTGAACACCGTCTCATACAGCCCCACCGTCGTCAGCGCCCCGCGCACCTCACTCACCCCCACGTGCTGCCGACCCACCCGCACGTTGTCGAGCACCGTCCCCGAAAAAAGCTCGTCCCCCCTGCAAAACGCGATCACCTCGCGCAGATCGTGTGGCTGAATCTCGCCATACGGCTGACGGTCAATCGAGAGCGTGCCATGCGCCCCCGAGCGCAACCCCGCAACAATCTCAAGCAGCGTTGACTTGCCCGCGCCTGCCGCCCCAACAATCGCCACCCGCTCGCCCGGCGCAATCGCGCACGTCAACGGCGTAAACACCGCCCCTCCGTGCGACTGCCCATAGCTGTAGCTCACCGACTGCAACGCAATCGCCGCGGGCGCGTCGCTTCGTTCCAGCGCATGGCCCTTCGTCGCGTCGAGCGGCGCATCGACCACGTGCCCAATCTTGTCGCACGCCGCCAGCACGTCGTAGATGTTCGCAAAGTGCTTCTCAAACTTCGCGAGCGACGACATCACCGCCGTCACCACAAGCTCGGCCGCCACTAGCTGACCCAGCGTCAACTCGCGACCAATCACGAGTGCGCCACCCAGCACCAGCAGCGCCACCGTAAACGTCACCTGCACCACGTGCGACGCAATAATCTGCCGAAAGTAGACCGAAAAGTGGGCGTCGCGCGCCGCTATCCACTGCCGCGCCATCAAATCGCTCGCGTCGAGCGCATACTGCGCGCTGCTGCGACTGCGAAACGTCGTCGCGCTGTTCCCAAGCTCGCTCAGATGCGCCGCAAACGCATACTTCGTAATCGACTCTTCGATGCTCGTCCGCACCGCGCGCCGCCAGTACCACAACACCATCGTGATGATCGCCATCAGCAGCACAAGGTCAAACACCAGCAGCGC
>CAZXXB010000220.1:0-3670 GCA_964644185.1 uncultured Myxococcota bacterium | reverse complement strand
GATACACCCCCAGCAACACGAGCCCCACGACAATCTGCAACGCCGCCGCAACCCCATCGAGCAACAGCGACGTCAGCCCCTTTTGCAGCGTAATCACGTCAAAAAAGCGATGCAGCAACTCCGATGGACGCTCATGATCCAGCACATCGGCGCGCAACCGTGGCGCCCGCCACGCAAAATCGGTCGCCACCCGCACAAACATCCGCCGCGCCAGCATCTCAGCCACATACGACCGCAACGACCCCAACACCGCCGAAAACGCCAGCGCCACCGTCACCAGCACCGCCAGCGCAAACAGCGGCTGCATCAGCGTGCCAAACGCCACCGTGTTCACGAGCGCCGACACCGAGATCGGCACCGTCAGCGTCAGCACACCCACAAACGCCGCATAGATAAGCACCACGCCAATATCTTGCTTCTCGGGCCGCAAAAACCCGAGCATCCGCTGCATCGGCGACACACTACCGTGGTGCCCGCCACGCCCCCCGCCGTGCCCTTCATCCCCCTCGTCCGCGTGCGAACCGTGCTCGTCGTGCCCCCGGTGCGTCTCGACAATCACCCGGCTCGTCATCTCGGCAAGCGGCTCAATCCGCTCGCTCGCGAGCCATGGAATCACCGCGCGCTCATCAAACCGACCAATCTCATCCAGCAACTGACGTGCCGTCACCCGCCGCGACCGCGTCCGCTCGCCCATCAACCGCACATCAAATTTCCCACCGCGCACCGCCTCGACCATCAACCACGGCCCATCACTCGTCGTCGGCTTCAACGCCACAAGCACCGGCAACACCACCGCGCTCGCACCGGCAATCTCCTCCACCGTCCGCCGCACCGTCATAATCCGCAAACCAACCCGCTCCGCCGCCCGCCCAATCACCTCCGGCAGGTGGTCCGCATTCAGCTCCACCGTCTCCGAAAGCGCCGCCTGTACCGCCGTGTGACGCGCCGTCGCCGAACATGGAATCGCATGCGCGATCGCAAGGCGCTCCAGAATATCGAGCACGATCATCGCCACACGCCCCTCGGGGCGGTCATCGCGACTGGCTGCGGTAGTGTAGCTTTCGACCATGCGAATCACTGTACCTGTGTGAACCTGCGAATCGCACCCCGCCGTTCCCCATCGGCGCGAGGTGCGTCTTCATCGCCCTGTCATGCGGTCTCCACCCGTTCGGCGCATCTCGCTCACTGCGCCTGGCTCGTCTCGTCAGGCAGCAGACGCATTCGCAGATGCAACTCAGTTGTGCTGCGCCGCCGTCGAGTATTCCCGACCGACGCGCAGCCACTCAACCACGTCACGATGCACCAGTCGATAAATGTGCGACGCACCCACCGGACGATGCACCACGATGTCGCGCTCGCGAAGCACCCGCAAATGCTGCGAAACATGCGCCTGACTCAAACCCAGCGCAACCACAAGGTCCTTCACCGGCAACTCGCGCTCGGCGAGCAACTCGATGATTTGCAGGCGCACTGGATGTGCAAGTGCCGCGAGAAACTCGGCGAACCGGGGAGCCACGATGTGTTGAGATGAGTTCATAAATGCCTACATATGCACGGGTTGACGTAGAAACTCTTTAAACCTTTCCACCTCAACGTCAAGCGAAAAAGAACCGAATGCGTCCGATTTACGCGAAAAGCCCCGCAAACGGGTCTTCCAGCCGCCGCCACTTCGCCGCCCCCCCCGCCATCTCCTCGTCCGTCAACAAACACCACTCAAACTTCCCCCGCAGCCGCCCCTCATCCACACCCACCCCAATCACCACCAACTCCTGATGCGGCTCCGCCCCCTCACCCTCCGCCGTCTCAATCTGCCCCCACTCCCCCGCATTCGTCATCCGCAACGACATGCTCGCCTGCGACCAGTACAGCGCCTCCTCTGGCCGCGACGCCAGCCAGAAAAACCCCTTCACCCGCAACACCCCCTCCCACGCCTCATTCTTCCCATCAAACAACTCCCCCAACCGCCCCGGATGAAACGGACGCTCCGCACGAAACACAAACGACCCTATCCCATACGCCTCCGCCTCCGACCTCCGCGCCGGAACCCCATGCTCATGCCCATGGTTATGCCCGTCCTCATGCCCATGCTCGCAATCTTCCCCATGCTCATGCTCATGCTCGTGCCCTGCCCCCTCCAGCTCATGCTCATGCCTCTCAAACAGCCCCGTATTCAGCACCTCGTCGAGCCCCACCCCCGCAAACGTCGCCCGCACCACCCTCGCCGTCGGATTCAGCATCGCCAAAATCCCCTCAAGCCGCGCCGCCTCCTCCTCCGTCACGAGGTCCACCTTGTTCACCACGAGCACATCCGCAAACTCCACCTGCTCAGCCAGCAAATCCGACACCGTCCGGTCATCCTCCTCATCCGCCGCCACCCCCATCTCCGCCAAATCCGCCGCCCCCTCGTACAACTCCAGAAAATGCTTCGCATCCACCACCGTCACCATCGTATCCAGCCGCGCCACATCGCCCAGACTCTGCCCCGCCTCATCCGCAAACGTAAACGTCTCCGCCACAGGCATCGGCTCGGATATCCCCGTCGACTCGATCACGAGATAATCAAACCGCCCCGCCTTCGCGAGCTTCGTCACCTCAACCAGCAAATCCTCACGCAGCGTGCAGCAGATGCACCCATTCTGCATCTCCACAATCTTCTCCGCCTGCTGCGTCACGCCACCCGCAACCCCCTTCGCCAGCAACCCATCAATATTCACCTCCGCCATGTCGTTCACAATGACGGCAATCCGCATCCCATGGTTCTCACTCAAAATGCGCTGCAACAGCGTCGTTTTCCCCGCCCCAAGAAACCCCGACAACACCGTCACTGGAAGCCGCTCCATCGCATTCACCTCGCGCATCTCTCGTGTCTCTCGTGGTCTATCTCTTGGTCTGCCTCGTGCCGCGCTCTCGTGCCTCTGCACCCCGCCCCCACGCGGCGCGCCTCACTTAGCAGGCTTTGCCTCCCGCCGCACTTTTTGATCCCGCCCCAACACCACCTACCGCGTCAGCTTCCGCACCGTCACCACCGCATCCGCACCCGCCGCCTTCATCAGCTCCTCCCCAAACAACTTCACCAGCCCCGGAGCACCCTCAAACGTCGCGCTCACCCCACCCGCAAACGGAAACACCACGCACGAAAGCAGCAAGCCCTTGAGCGCAAAAAATCGGTTCAAATCAGCCGAGTGCTTCTCAACCTGCTCGAACTCTTTGTAGGTCGGCAACCGCGCAATCACATAATACTCGCGCCCGTTGACCGTCGCCGACAACTCAACCAGCACACGATGCTTCGCCCTGAGCCGCGCAAGCTCCTCTTCACTCGGATGCTCCACCGCCCCACCCGACTCTTCTTCACCCGTCGTAAACCACGACATCACTGCAAACCTCCTCGCTTTCACACTCCCTCTCACACAACTCTTCGGCGAATCATCCCCAAGAAAGGGTGCAACCACGGTCGGCACCAACCGCGGCCACAGGCGTCAAGGCTGAATAGCGTCGGGTGCCCGACATCGCCTCTTCGCAACTATGCCTCGATACCCCCAAATTCTTAGCGAGTCAACGCAACTCCCCTCCCGCGCCACCCCCAACCGCCCTCGTGCGCGTCCCCCCTTTTCCTCTCTGGGGACAGCGCCTGTCGCTGGGGGACAGGGGGTTAGGGGGTATCCGAAACACC
>CAZXXB010000219.1:0-6507 GCA_964644185.1 uncultured Myxococcota bacterium | reverse complement strand
CCGTCAAAGCCGGCGTCCTCGCCCACCGCGTCGCCGCCCACGCCTCCGACATCGCACGCCACCGCCCCGACGCCAGAAAGTGGGACGACGAACTCTCAAAAGCACGCTACGAATTCGACTGGCAAAAACAGTTCGAGCTCGCCATGGACCCCGAAACCGCCCGCTCCATGCACGACGAAACACTCCCCGACGAATATTTCAAAAGCGCCGCCTTCTGCTCGATGTGCGGCCCCAAATTCTGCGCCTACAAGCTCTCGCAAGACATGGGCCGCATTCTTCAGGAAGAAGCCCAGCGAGCCGCCGCATGAGCGTTGCGGCAAAATCAAATTTATTCTAGACATTCGTCTCCGGGTATTGGTCCGCGTGACAACGATTCTGCACCTCGACGATCGCTCATGTGAGCCGCAACGTCAGGGTCTCAACGCCGAGGTGCAACTTGATAAGGCAGTCGCCGATGATGAACACGAGCAGCTCGGGCGCACCCGCTCACGACCGTCTCACCGGTTGGGCCTGCCCCCGGCAGAGGTGACCACACCAGCATGGCGCGCTTTGGGGTCAAGTGCCCGGCTTGCGGGGTCACCAACGAGCTTGAATCTTCGCAGATCGCGGCGAGCGGCACCGTCGTCAGTTGCGGCTCGTGCCAACACGCCTTCATCGCACACCCCCCACCCGGGCTAGACACCGCCGCACCGCCGCGTTCATCCTCGACCCTGCCCGAGATTCCACGCAGCTCCTCCACCCTGCCACCCGTCACCGGCAGCCACCCCGCCTACGCTCACCCCGCGTTCGCCACCGCGCCCTTCTCACACGCGCCCCACACCCACACTGGCACTCACAGCGCCCCCTGGGGCAACCCACACAGCAACCCCCACGGCAACCCCCATGGCGCATCGCACGCCCCGACCCACACCGCCTCGCACACCAGCCCCGGCATGATGGTCGAGCCCGTCGCGGCACGCGAACAGTGGCTCATCAAAACCCCCGACGGAAACCTCTACGTCGCACCCAACGAAAAAACCCTCATCCTCTGGATACTCGAAAGCCGCGTCCTCAGCGACGACATGCTCTCCGTCAACAACCAGCCCTACCAGCGTATGGGCGACATCCCAGCCTACACCGCCTTCTTCCACCGCGCCCTCGAAACCGCCGCACTTGACACCGGCACCGACCACGGGCAGAAAAAATTTGACAACCCCGATCCGGCTCCCGCGTCGGATAATCCAAAGCCAGACGACCCCGCTCAAAGCGGTGGCGTAAAGCCCGTCACCCGCGCCATAAGCGACGCCTTCAACGCGGTGACGAGCGGTCAGCCCGACGAGTCAAAACCCGCTTCGAGCGCGAACACCTCACCCGAGGCAACCGCCGACGCCAACGAAAGCAAAGCCGTGGGTCAGGTTGCCCAGAAGTCGAAATCGGCTCGTTCGCGCGGCGGCAAACCCGTCACCGCGACCGTCGCCGTCGGCCCGGCACCCGCGCGCCCCTCCACACCCAGCCCCTCTACACTCCCAGCACCCGTCCCCCCCGTCTCGGGCGGACGCACCGGCACCCTCGCCAACGCACACCTCGTCGTCACCGGCAAAGTCATTAGCGAAGAGGCCGCCGCGGTGCCGCCCCGTAAACCCGGTGCCACCGACGCCGAGCTCGCCGTCCCCTCCAATCCACTCGCCGAGTCGCGCGCCGAGCTACCCGCCGACCCACCCGCCGATCAGCAATACAGCCAGCACGCCGAGCAGCACGCCGGCACCGCCGAGACCGTCCCCGAAGCCCCACCGCAGCCCGCTTCGACGATGCCCCCTCTCGTCACCCACCGCCCAACCACCACCTCGCGCGTGACCGCGACCGGGGTCCGCGGTGCCGTCGAGTCGCGCCCCATCGCAAAAAGCGAGCTGCCCCCCGTACCCCCACTGCCCGAGATACCCGTCGCAGCGCGCCCAGCGACCGGTCAGCACACCACCGCCCCAGGCGCACGACCCATCACCCGCACCGCCCCACCCCGCACCTCTGAAATCGAAGACTTCGTCTCGAGCGCCATGGGCATCGCACCCGACCTCACCCCCGAGCGCGAACTCTCGCGCCCCATGACCCGCGTGCCAGACGACCCCGACCTCAAAGCCTTCGAAAAACGCGCCAAACGCAGCAAAGGCAAACCCGTCGTCATCGCCCTCATCGCCTCCGCCGTCATCGCCGCCGCCGCCGCCGTCTTCTTCTCGCTCCAGTCCAAACTCCCCGCCGAGATGGAAGGCCACGTCGCACGCACCCTCGAAACCATCGAACGCGACGAAATCGACAAATTCGAAGAGGTCGAAACCCTCCTCCGCGCCGACATCGACAAGGTCAAAAACAACCCGCGCCTCGACCTCGCCCTCGCCCACCTCCTCATCACATGGGGCGAACACCTCAAGCGCGACGGCGAGTACACCCTCGACCGCGCACGAAAAATCGGCCTCTCCGCCGACGGCGAACTCTACCGCCGCGAAGCAAAACGCCTCATCGAACGCTCCGAATCGCTCCGCACGCAAGGTGCCGATCTCGGTATCGTCGGCGTTGGAAAAATCGACGCCGCCGTCCGCCTCGCCCAGAAAGGCTACAACGCCGCGCGGCAAGACCCATACGCACACGTCGTCGTCGGCGAGTATGAGCGCATCCGCGGCAACCTCAAAGCCGCACGCGAACACGTCAGCTTCATCCGTCAGGTCAACGCCCGCCACCACGGCGCCGCCCTCCTCGAAGCAAGCCTCAGCGTCAACGACAGAGCCCACGTAGACGACGCCATCAAAGCCCTCGACACACTCCTCAAAGCCAACCCCAAACTCAACCGCGTCCGCTACCTCTACGCCCTCGCACTCTACACCGCCGGACGTCTCACCGAAGCGCGCCAGCAGTTCGAGATCGTCTTGCGCGAGGTACCCGGCCACACCGGCGCAAAACTGCGCCTCGACGCACTCGACGAACCCTTTGGCGCCGAGCGCGACATGCTCGAAGCCGCAAACCGCGCCGCAAACCCCACCCCCGAAGAAGTGCTCAAAGGCATCGACAAAGCGCGCGACCTCGCCTACCAGCAAAAACTCGACATCGCCGCCCGCGAACTCGAAGCGCTCGCTCAAAAATTCCCCGACGAAGCAGAACTCCCCGCCATGCTCGCCTCGATTTATGCCGAACGTGGCGACAAGAACGGCGCCAGAAAATGGGGACAGACCTACGTCAAGCGATTTGCTGGCGGCTCGCGCGCAAATCAGGTAAGACGACTCCTCGCGGAGTTAGACGAGCGCGAGTAACGTTATGTTTTCGCCGGTAATCGTTTCCTGACGATGACACACCATGCGTCGCTCCGTACCCTGAACGAGACACGGAGCACCCCATGGTCGCGCAGACGCAAAAAAAACGTGCCCTCTCGGTCGAGCGACTCCCGGAAGGCTCCACCATCGGACGCCAATACCGCGTCGTCCGCCTCCTCGGCCACGGTGGACTCGCATGGGTCTACGAAGTCATTGACGAGCCTACCGGCGTCCCCTGCGCAGTAAAAATCTTCCACCCCTTCTTCCTCAGCGGCGAACCCCGCACCTCGATGCTCCGCGAGCGCCTCGCCAAACTGCGCACCCTCACCCACCCCAACCTCAACGAAGTCTACGGCTGCGCCGCCCACGGACTCGTACAAATGCAGGTCTGCGCCCTCTGCCCAGGCCAGTCACTCGACCAGTTCGCCCTGCGCCAGCTCTCACGCAGCCCAAACCAGCGCGTCAACGACGCCCTCACCATCGCCATCTCCGCCGCCCGCGCCGTCGGCTTTGCCAGCGCATCACTACCCGGCGTCTTCCACGGCGCAATCAAACCCGGCAACATCCGCATCCGCACCGATCAGACCGTCATGGTCCTCGACTTCGGCCTCGCCGACATCTTCGACCCCGGACACGTCGTCGCCCTCGCACGCCGCAACAACGTCACCCAGTACATGGCACCCGAACTCCGCGACGGCGTCGGGCTCGCAAACGCCCGCACCGACGTCTACTCGCTCGGCGCCATCTTCTACCACGCCCTGACCGGACAAACCCCCGGCATGACCGTCGCCGACCCCGCGCAGATCTTCATGTTTCTGCCCGAACAGGTCTCGGCACTCTGCATGCGCGCCACACACGCAAACCCCAGCGAACGCTTCAACACCCCCGACGAATTCGCCATCGCCGCCGCCGACGAACTCGAACGCCGCATCGCCTCAGGCGAGCGCATCCCCTCAAGCACCAACCACGACCGCCAGACATCCAGCACCGCCGACGCGCCCCGCCGTACCTCCAGCACCGGCAACCCCTCGCCGCGCTCAGTCAGCACCCCAAGCATGCCCGGCTTCGACCCCACCATCACCCCCTTCGACCCGGCCATGCGACCCCACACCCCCGGCTCATCCCCCCTTCCCGGAGGCCCAGGCGCCGCACACCGCCCCCTCGCCGACGAACCCCGCGCCGCAAGCTCAGGCGGCGCGGGCTCGCTGCTCAGCGCCTACGCCACCGCCACCGAGCGCGCCTCGCACCCCGCCCCCGTCCCCGACTCCGCAACGCGCCCAGAGCCCCGCCAGATCGACTCCGTCGCAGAAGAAGCCTTCTTCACCCAGAGCTTCTCCGCCGTCCCCGAAGAGATTCGCAATACCCCAGCCTCGTTGCCCCACGCCTTTCACGGCGTCGACGCCGCGACCGTCGCAAAAACGGCACAACCCGCCGCAACGACACCCGCTCCCACACCCAAAGCCCCGGCACCAGACGACGCCGACGCCCTCAGCGCCGCCCGCGCCGAGGCCTCCATCGCCGAGCTGCAACGCGCCCTCGTCGAGACCGGACCCCTGCCCAAACTCGCCGACAGCATCGGCGACATCCAGCGACTTGGCGACGACTTCGACCCGCCCAAGACCGCCCCCGATCTCCCCTCCGTCGCCGAGGCACCCCTCGCCCCCGCGCGCCCCAACGAACCCAAACCGACCACCGGCAACCTGCCGCCCCACGAAACCTCCGTCGAAAACTGGCTCTTCGCCGGCGGCGCAGCCCCCATCCCCACCCCCGAAGAGCGAGCCTCGCGCGAAGAGGTCTTCGTCCAGTCCGCCTCATTCGCCGCGACGCAGGGCACCCCGCAGCCACCCCAGCCGGTCCAGCACCCCCCGCACATTCGACGCCGCAAAAGTCGCTTCCCCAGCACTCGACCCCTCGCTGCTGCGACCCAACACCCGCCCCGGCTCCAACGAATTCGTCGTCAACGCCATCGGCGAAGACGACGCCATGGTCCGCCCGCAAACCGACGAGACCGCAAAGGCCGCCCCCGCCAACGACCCCGCGCGCCCCGCCACCGGTCACCCCCCCCCCAGCGCGCCCGGCGCGCGCCTCCCCGTCGAGCCACCCCTCTCGGTAAAGGCTTTAGGCGCACCCCTCTCAAACCCCGGACTCTCGATCGACGAAATCGTCAAACGCGCACCCGCTACCGGCGTCAATCAACCCGCCAACGTCTCCACCGTCGGCACGCGCCCCATCACCGAGCGCGACAGCGGGCAAACCTGGGGCGTCGTCGGCACCGTCGGCGCAACCGGCATCTCAGCCAACGACGTGCGCCCCAAAACCATGCCGCCACCCCCGCCACCCGTTGGCCCCGGTGCCCCAGCGCAACCCTACCGCGCCGGCATGGAAGAAAAAGACCGCATCACCATCCCCACCGCCGCCGCACAGGGTAGCCCGCCCGAGGTCACCAACCCCGGCTTCCGCATGAAGTCGGGCAAGCGCTCCTCCGCGCTACCATGGGTCGCCGTCGTCGTCGTCGCCGTCGCCATCGTCGGGGCATGGATGTACCTCTCGGGCCAGAAGGTCTCGCCTGAAGTCGAGTCGGCCCTCGCAGCCGCCCTCGACGTCGCCGAAGGTGACGACCTCGCCAAAGCCCCCACCGCGATGCGCAACATCGAAGACAAAATGCGCGCCCACGGCAAAGCACCCCAGCTTCGCGCCGCGCTCGCCGTCCTGCGCCTCGTCGAAGCCGAACAACTCGCCCTGCGCGCCGACATCCACGCTGCCCGCGGTGGAGAAGAACAGGTCGAGGCCCAGGCCCTCACCGCCAAGGTTACCTCGACACTCGAAGGCGGGCGCGGTGACGCCGTCGAGGCCTACCGGCAGGCCTCAGGCGACGCCCGCGTCCTCTGCATCATGGCCGACTACCACCGCGCCTCAGGCGACTTCGAGCGCGCCCGCCCCCTCGTCGCCTCACTCAAAAAACAAAACCCCAACGACCAATGCGCCGCCTTCCTCGACGCCGCCATGGGCGCTACCCCCGCCGACGAAGCCGGACGCGCCGAGCGCCTCGCCGCCTTCACCCAGCGCCACCCCGAACACGTCCGCGCCACCCGCCTCCTCGCCGAAGCCCGCCAAAATCTGGGCCGCTTCGAAGACGCTCGCCGCGCCTACACCTCAGTCCTCGTCGCCGTGCCCAATCACCTCGCCGCCAAAGCCGCACGCGACTTCTGCGAGGCCAAACTCGCCCCACCAG
>CAZXXB010000218.1:6069-6598 GCA_964644185.1 uncultured Myxococcota bacterium | reverse complement strand
GCCGGCGCGGGGGAGTCGATCGGCTTGGAGCTTTTCGAGGGCGGCGAGGCCCGCCGCGGTGAGGGCGATTTGGTCGGCGATGGCGTGGGCGCGGGTGGCGGCGGCGGCGAGGTCGGGTGCGAGCAGGGTGATGATGGGGGTGCCGCGCGTGACGCGGTCGCCGATGCGGACGTGGATGCGTTGGACTTGCGCGCGCGAGGCGAGCGCGATGTGGGCGTCGGTGCCGGGTGGTGTGATGGCGCGAGCTGGTAGCTGGGTGAGGGCGGCGAGGGCAGGGGCACGGGCGCGCACGAATCGGGTGGGAGCGCTTTGTGCGGTGGGGGTTGCGGGAGCGCCGTCTGCGGGTGGCGAGGTGTCGAGTGACGTGGCGCCATCGCAGGCGGCGAGTGCCAGCGAGAGCAGGGCGACGATGCGTGCGGCTACGGGGCGGGTCACGGGCGTGATCCTTTCGAGGGCGTGACCGATGAGGTGTCGTCGCTCGTGGTGGGGCCGAGGGTGGCGATGAGCAGAAAGGCGCGAATCTCGGCCC
>CAZXXB010000218.1:1924-6050 GCA_964644185.1 uncultured Myxococcota bacterium | reverse complement strand
GATGGCGAGCCGACGGGCGGCGAGCAGTTTGAGACGGGCGTCGAGCAACGTCATCGTATCGGCCTCGCCGGCGGCGCTCGCGCGCTCGGTCGCCGTGAGGGCGGCTTCGAGGGCGGGAAGAAGATGCTGGTTGATGAGGTTGGCGCTTTTGCGCAGGTGCTCGACTTCGTGAAGGGCGAAGTGCAGCTCGTGGGCGGCGTCGAGTTCGGCTTTTTCGCTTGCGTGGCTGAGTCGGGCTGCCTGCGCGGCGGCGTCGCTGCGGGCGCGTTGCTGGGTTTCGAAAAGTGGAAGCGTGGCGCCGAGGCTGATGAGCGCAAGGATGCTGTTGGGGCTCTCGCGCTGGAAGAGGAGTCCGGTGTCGAAGCTGCCGGTTGCGGAGCGAGCGAGCTCAACCTCACGTGCGCGAGCGGCGGTGGCCGCGAGGCGTGCACGTAGTGGGATGGGTAGATCGCGGGCGCGAGCGTAGAGCAGCGGCCAGTCGGCGTCTGCGGGCAGCGTGGGTGCAGGGGCCGCGCCTGAAGTTGTGGGCATCGTGCCTGAGGCGAGGCCCAGCACCTGAGCGAGGGTGTTGGCGGCGTGGTAGCTCTCGCCCTCAAGATCGGTGAGGCGCATGCGGGCTTCGGCGACGGTGGCCGCGGCGGTGGCGAGGTCGGCGTTGATGGCAAGGCCGCCTTCGAACGCGCGGGTTACGGCTTCGTGCAGGGCGATGGCGGTGTCGAGTTCGCGTTGCGCGGCGGCAATGGCGTGCTCGGCGGCGTAGAGTTGCAGCCATGCGCTGGCGGCGCTGATGCGCTGTTCGATGGCCTCGGCCCGTGCGGTGACGGCAAGTTCGTCGCGCTCGGCGCTCGCGGCGGCACGGCGGGCAGAGCCGTATCCGGTGACGTTCCAGGATTGGTAGAGTGCGCCCTGAAGCTCGAAGCCCTGCTGTTCGTCGGGGGTGAAGCGGTAGCCGGGTGCGAGGTAGAAATTTGGGTTTTGCTGGAGGTCGCCGAGATCGCGGTCGCCCATTTCACGCGCAGCGAGTGCGGCTTCGGCGCCACGAACGACGCTGTTGCGCTCTGCAAAGCCGATTGCCTCGTCGAAGGTGATGGCGCGCGTTTGCCACTCTTCGTGATGGTCTGTCGGTGAGGCGTCGTTTGTTGTGCTGACCGTGGGTGTGGCTGTCGTGGGTGTGGCTGTCGTGGGTGCGTTCGATTGTGCGAGGAGTGCGGTGGGTGCGAGGGCGCACGAGACGGTGACGAGCGCCGCGAGACGGGCTGGGAGACGGGCTACGAGTGTACGCCTGGCTGCGTCGTGACGAATGGCGTCTTGAAGGGTGACGTGGTCGCGATGCCGCATGGGGGCTCCTTGCCGAAAGCACGGCGCGCGTATAGCAACGGGCAGAGGGCTTTGTCTCGCGTTTTTGAGTTATGCGGCACGAACAGGCGTTGTTGTAGAAGGGGCTGTTGCTGCAATGTGATTACGTGTGCATCGGGTTGTTCGTTACCGCGATGCAACGCGGGCTGCGTGAGCGCATCAAGCGCGGTGGTGTGATGACCGTGAACCTCGACGTGAGTTCGAATGTGAGTGCGAACGCGAACGCGAAGCGCAGCGTTGAGGGGCTGTTACGGCCGCACAAGACGTTGCGGCTCGCGGTGACGGGCGACGTGCGGTTGACGCGGCTCGAGACCGAGATCGTTGACACGCCGGAGTTTCAGCGGCTGCGCGGGATACGTCAGCTTGGGACGGCGCATCTTGTGTTTCCGACGGCGCTGCATACGCGGTTCGATCACTCACTGGGTGTGCTGGCGATGACCGAGCGGATGCTGCGCGCGCTCGATGACGCCGCGACGCTCGGTGTGAGCGCTTTGGCTGTGAGTCATGAGCAGGTGGTGCTGGCGCGGCTGTTTGCGCTGTTGCACGACGTGACGCATGTGCCGTTTGGGCACACGATTGAAGATGAGTTGTCGGTGTCGTCGCGGCACGATGAAGACGATGCGCGGCGGGTGCGGTTGATGGGGGATGGGAGCCGGATTGGCGCGCTCTTGCGTGGTGCGCTGGGTGAAGAGTTGACGGCGCGGTTGTGGCGGCTTTTTCGCGCGAGCGAGAGCGACTCGCATGCGTTGATGGATGACGCGTTTTTGCACGACCTCGTGGCCGGTTCGATTGGTGCCGATCTGCTCGATTACCTGAAGCGGGATGCGTTTTTTTGTGGGCTTGGGCTCGATAGCGACGATCGGTTGATTGACTATCTGGGGCTGTTTCGCGAGCCAGCGACCGGCGCCGTGCGGATGGCGGTGCGGATGTGGAAGCCGACGCATGGCGGGGCGCGGGCCGACATGGTGACGGCTGTGACGCGGTTGCTCGACAATCGGTATCTGCTGGCCGAGCGGGTCTATTTTCATCACGCGAAGCTGGTGAGTGGGGCGATGCTGGCGGGTGCGGTGGTGCGCGCGCACGACGATGGCGGTGATCGATTGCCGCTCGAAACGTTGACCGACGACGTGCTGGTTTATCTGCTGACGCAATCGCGATGTGGTGAGGCGGCGGGGCTTGCCGCGGGTGTGCGTGATCGCACGCTGTTGAAGACGATTGCGGTGATGGGTCGCGACGAGGCGGAGGTCGCGGCGGGTGAGATCGCGCCGTATTTCGTAAGGCTGCATCGTGACGCGGCGTTTCGGCGTGCGGAGGAAGACGCGCTTGCGGATGCGCTTTCTGAACCGCGAGGGTCGGTGCTGCTGTATTGTCCGCCGCCTGAGATGTCGACGAAGATCGCACGGACACGGGTCGTATGGCGTGACGGGTTGCGGGCGCTGTCGGAGTGTAGCGGGAATGCGCTGTTAGAGCGGCGGTTGCAGATCACGATTGAGTCGCATCGTGCGTTGTGGGCGGCGCGGGTGTTTGGTGCTTCGCGGCTGCGTGAGAGCGCCGATGCGATGGCGCTTTGCCATCTGTTTTTGCACGAGCGGGGTGGGCGCGGGTAGGGGCGAGGGGGCAGCGCAAGTTGGCGCGGTGGGTGGGGTGTGGTAGTTTTGTCGCGCTTGGCCCACCGCAGGGGTTCTATGCGTTTTTCTTCCCGGCGAAAAGTGATCGTGTTGAGCGTTGCCTGCGCGGTCGCTGCGCATGCGGCGTCGTGCGTCTCTTCTTCGGATGCGGAGCCCGACCCCGACACGGCAGGCGCGAACACGCGTGGCGACACCAACGAGACGGGTGCCGATGCAGAGACGGGTGATGGCACCTCGGGTGATGAAACGACGGCGCTGCCCGATGACTTTTTGACGGGCGGCGATACGTCGGATGAAGGGGCGGGAGCGACGGGCGACGACGATACCGATGCGGATGAGACCGAGACTGGCGACGCTGAGACTGGCGATGGCGAAACGGTCGATGGAGATGACGACTCTGGAGATGACGACTCTGGTGACGACGACTCTGGTGATGACGACGATGCGGACGACGATGACGCGGGTACAGGCGAGACCGGCGAGACGGGCGAGACGGGTGAGACCGGTGGCGACGACGAGACGGGGTTAGATGGTGGCGGCGTGGTGGTGCCGGGCGAAGGTGGCGGCGACCCGCGCTGCGCGGTGCTTGGTCCGGGAGTGGCGGCGGCGTGTGCGTTGGGGTGCAGCGATGCGTGCGGGTGTGAGTCGTGTGTTGAGGCGGAGACGTTTTGCGGGGCGGTCGATGCGGCGTTGCTGGCGGCACTGCCTGAGAAGTCACGGGCGGGTGATGTGGGTACGGCACCGATTGCGCTGTGGGTGTGCGCCGGGGGGTGTTACGACGTGGTGTTTTGCGAGACAGGTGAGGTGTGTGAAGAGGTGCTCAACTCGGGGGCTACGGGTACGAGCGTGGCGCGGTGTCGTCCGACGATGAAGTGAATGATGGAGCAATGAAGATGGGATTGTGGGTCGTGGTGGTGCGAAGGCGCGGGGTCGTGCTATCTCGCGGGCATGGTTGACCCGCTGGACTGGGAGCCCGAAGACGCTCTCGAACAACTCTGGGAACGTGATGTGTCGCGACGCGCCGACCCGCGGCTCGTTGAGCTTGCGTCGCGCATTTACGCGGTGCTGAAGGTTTATCATCGGCATGAGGTGTTTGGGGCCGGGAATGTTCCGGCGACGGGGCCATGTGTGCTGGCGGTGAA
>CAZXXB010000218.1:0-1792 GCA_964644185.1 uncultured Myxococcota bacterium | reverse complement strand
GCTTGCGATGGCGTTTGGTGCGGTGGAGGGGGCGCCTGAGGCGGGGCGTGCATTGCTTGATGAAGGTGAGTTGTTGCTGGTGGCGCCGGGGGGGATGCGGGAGGCGCTGCGTCCGAGCAGTGAGCGGTACATGGTGCGGTGGCGTCGGCGGAAGGGGTTTGTACGGCTTGCGCTGGAGGCGCGGGCGCCGATTGTGCTGGCTGCGTGTCCGCATGCGGATGATCTTTTCACGGTGTATCCGAGTCAGGTGACGGCGCAGGCGTATCAGCGTTATCGGTTTCCGTTGCCGGTGTTGCGTGGGCTTGGGGTGACGCTGATGCCGCGCCCGGTGAAGCTTGTGCATGTGTTGTCTGAGCCGTTGTATCCGCCGGAGTATGAGGGTGACGTGCCGCCGCGGGCGGTGATTGAGCAGTTTCACGATCGGGTGGTGGGGCGGATGCACAAGTTGATGGAGGAGGCGTTGAGTCGTCACGTGGGCGAGTCGTACCGCGAGGGGTCGCGTGATGTGCGGGGCGGTGAGGGGCAGGGTCGTGAGGGGCAGGGTGGTGAGGGGCAAGATGGGTGAGGGGGGCCTGGCGTCACTGCGTGAGCGCTGGTTGTCGCGTCGTGCGCTGATGCCGCTGATGGTGACGGCGGTGCTGGTTGCGCTTGTCGTGTTTGTGTTGCCTGAGGGGCCGCGTGGTGCGGGTGGGGCGGAAGTTGGTGAGGGGGGCTCAGGGGCGGGTTTTGATGCGGGGCGGCTGTCGTTGCTTCCGCCGATTGTGGCGGTGGGGCTTGCGCTTGCGACGGGTAACCTGTGGGTGTCGCTGGGTGCGGCGATTGGGGTGGCGGCGGCGATTCGGTATGGGGTGAATCCGCTGGTGTTCGTGCCGGGCGGGGTTCAGCGGTTTCTGGTTGAGCCGACGTTTAGCGCGTTCAAGCTGTGGATATTCGTGTTTACGATGGCGCTCGTGGGGATGGTGAACGTGTCGTCGCGGATGGGGGGCAATCAGGGGTTGGTGTTGGCGTTGTCGCGGTATGCGAAGACGGCGCGGGGGGCGCGGGCGGTGGCGGGGTTGATGGGGATGCTGATTTTTTTTGACGATTACGCGAACACGGTGGTGGTGGGGACGTCGGTACGTCCGTTGACGGACAGGTTTCGGGTGAGTCGTGAAAAGCTGGCGTACATCGTTGACACGACGAGCGCGCCGATTGCCGGGCTCGCGGTGATTTCGACGTGGATTGGGTATGAGGTGGGGTTGCTGCAAGACCTTGCGGGTAGTCTTGGGTTGCAGAAGACGGGATATGAGCTGTTTTTCGAGATGCTTCCGTTTCGGTTTTACTGTGTTGCTGCGCTGATGACGTTGTGGGTGTCGGTGTTGAGTCGGCGCGATTTTGGGGCGATGTATCGGGCAGAGGTGCGGGCGCGCGACACGGGGGCGTTGAATGAGCCGGGCGCGGCGTTGCTGACGGGTGGTGCGGGGGATGTGGGGGCGTTGCATGCGCACGTGAAGCCGAGTGCGGCGAGTGCGCTTTTGCCGATTGGGGTGGTGCTGTTGGCGACGCTCGTCGGGCTCGTCGCCGATGGGGGTGGGTTTGCGGTGTTGGGGCGTGAGCCTATGGCATGGCTGACGTTTGGGTTTTATCGTGATGCGCTGGCGGCGTCGCAGAACAACGTGTTTGTGCTGGCGATGGCGTCGCTCGCGGGGTCGCTTGTCGCAATCGCGATTGCGCTGTTGCGACGGGCGTTGACGTTTTACGAGGCGTTGCGGGCGTGGGTTGCGGGGGCGCGGACGATTGCTCCGGCGTTGGG
>CAZXXB010000217.1:0-6654 GCA_964644185.1 uncultured Myxococcota bacterium | reverse complement strand
AAGGCGGCGAGACGGTGGCCTACCCGGACACCTGCGTCGGTACCGACTCGCACACCACGATGATCAACGGCCTCGGCGTGCTCGGCTGGGGCGTCGGCGGCATCGAGGCCGAAGCCGTCATGCTCAGCCAGCCGATCTACATGCTCATCCCCGACGTCATCGGCTTCAAGATCACCGGCAAGATGCCCGAAGGTGCCACCGCCACCGACCTCGTCCTGCGCGTCACCCAGATGCTCCGCAAAAAAGGCGTCGTCGAAAAATTCGTCGAGTTCTACGGCCCCGGCCTTTCCAGCATGTCGCTGCCCGACCGTGCCACCATCGCCAACATGGCCCCCGAATACGGCGCCACGGTCGGCTTCTTCCCCGTTGATGACGAGACCCTCCGCTACCTGCGCCGCTCTGGACGCCCCGCAGAGACCGTCGAACTCGTCGAGCAATACTACAAAGCCCAAAACCTCTACCGCACCGACGACTCGCCCGAGCCCGTCTTCACTGACACGCTCGAACTCGACCTCGGTGACGTGCGTCCCGCCCTCGCCGGACCAAAGCGCCCGCAAGACCGCATCGATCTCACCGATGTCGCAACGGCGTTCGATGCAGCCCTGACCGCCCCCATCAAAGAGCGTGGCTTCGCCCTCGCAGAAACCGCCCTCGCCAATACCGCGCCCGTCGAAGGTCTCAATGCCTCGCTGACCCACGGCTCGGTCGTCATCGCCGCCATCACGAGCTGCACCAACACCAGCAACCCCAGCGTGCTTCTCGCCGCCGGTCTCGTCGCCAAAAAAGCGATCGAAAAGGGCCTTACGACCAAGCCCTGGGTCAAAGCCAGCCTCGCCCCTGGCTCAAAGGTCGTCACCGACTACCTCGACAAAACCGGCCTCTCGCCCTACCTCGACAAAGCAGGCTTCTTCACCGTCGGCTACGGCTGCACCACCTGCATCGGCAACAGCGGCCCCCTGCCACAACCCATCGTTGACGCCATCACCAAAGGCGACCTCATCGCCGCCAGCGGCCTCTCGGGCAACCGCAACTTCGAGGGACGTGTCCACCCCAACGTCAAAGCCAACTACCTCGCCTCGCCACCGCTCTGCGTCGCCTACGCCCTCGCCGGCACCGTGCGCATCAACTTCGCCACCGACCCCATCGGCACCGGTAGCGACGGCAAGCCCGTCTTCCTCAAAGACATCTGGCCCACCAATCAAGAGATCAGCGACTTGCTCGACACCGCGATGGATCCCGACACCTTCCGCGCCATCTACAGCGGCATCGAAAACAAGAACGCCCAATGGAACGCTGTCCCCGCGCCAGACGGTGCCGTCTACGACTGGGACCTCGAAAGCACCTACATTCAAGAGCCGCCGTTCTTCACCGACCTCGCACCCGAACCCGCGCCGATTCGCCCCATTCGCGAGGCCCGCGCTCTTGCAAAACTCGGCGACAGCATCACCACCGACCACATCAGCCCCGCCGGCGACATCGCCAAGGCGAGCCCCGCCGGAAAGTACCTCGTCGAGAAGGGTGTCGAACCCACCGACTTCAACTCGTACGGCACCCGCCGCGGCAACGACCGCATCATGACCCGCGGAACCTTCGCCAACATCCGCCTCAAGAACCAGCTCGCTCCCGGTACCGAAGGCGGCTACACGACCCACATCCCCACGGGACAGGTCACCTCGATTTACGAAGCCGCCGAGCAATACAAAAAGGCCGGCACGCCCACCATCGTGCTCGCCGGAGTTGACTACGGCATGGGTTCGAGCCGCGACTGGGCCGCAAAGGGCACCTTCCTGCTGGGCGTGCGCGCCGTCATCGCCGAGTCGTTCGAGCGCATCCACCGCAGCAACCTCGTCGGCATGGGTGTTCTCCCGCTCGTCTTCCTGCCCGGAGAAGACGCCGATACCCTCGGCCTCACCGGCAAAGAGACCTTCAACATCGACGTCGACGACGACCTGAAGCCCGGTGCCACCGTCGTCGTTGAAGTCGTCGGCGACAACGGCACGAGCAAGACCTTCAAGACCCTTTGCCGCATCGACACCCCCGTCGAGCTCGACTACTACCGCAACGGCGGCATTCTTCAGACCGTGCTGCGCAACATCTACGAGCAAGACGCCGCCGCCCGCTAAGTCGCCTCCACCACCTGCGCCCCATCGCCCTTCACCCCAAACAGCAACGCGCCCCCACTCTTTCAAAAGAGATGGGGGCGCGATCTATTCATGCCATTTATGGCCTGCTCATGGCGCCCCGGCAGGCCGGGTCCCAGGCGGCTCACTCGTCGGCGGGATGCTCTGATACCGTCTCGATAAACAGCACGCACTCACCTTCGACATCGCCGTCGATCATAAACGTGAACCGGTACCGCGTCCCCGTCGCCGTGTCGCGCAGCACCACGTCAACGCTCGTCAAATCTGGAATGTTCCCGCAGCCGAATGCGTCGGGCGTCCCCTCGAGATCACCCGCGCTGCAACTCTCAACCACGAACGGATCATTCACCGAAAACGCGTGTGGCCCCGACTGCGAGAACACATCAAACACAACGCCCGGCACATCTGAGAACCCACCGAGCGGATTACAAATCAGGTCGCCCGCGTCGTTGTAGAGCTTGACCGTAATCTGCTTTGGCAGCGTCTCCCCAAACGGAAAAATCAGCTCGGTCGGCTCGCAAGCCGCCTCGGCGGGGTCGGTGTCATCGTCATCATCGCCAGTCGCGTCGTCGTCGTCACCGCTCGAATCGTCGTCGTCACCCGTCACGTCATCATCGTCATCCACCACATCATCATCATCGTCAGCATTGTCGTCATCGTCGTCATCAACCATGTCGTCATCATCGTCATCGTCATCACTCGCCCCGTCGCGCACGAGCAGGTACTGCGAGAACGACGTCACCTCAAAGGTCGCCGCACCATCTTCAACCTCTACCTGCTCCGACGACACGCTCCACGCGGGGTCATTCTCGTCGCCGCGGCTCGCCACACCCACCGTCGCATCAGTCGCCCCAGCCAACAACGGAATCGTCACGCTCACCGGCTTCGCAAACGCCGTCCCATGCGGCGTGAACGACCAGCAATCCGACGCCGCTTCGAGCGCCCCCGGCAGCGCCAGCGGGTTCTCGCACCGCTTGCTCATCGTGATCGCAATCTCGCCGCTCAACGCATCTGGCGGAATCGCAATCGACGCCGACCCAACGCGAATCGTTCCGCCCCCGCTGCCGATGTTCTCGGTCGCCGTCTCGGTCGCGTCGTCGTCATCATCGCCTGTCACGTCGTCATCATCCGCGTCGTCGTCGTCGCTCGCGTCATTGTCGTCGTCATCGCTCGCGTCATCGTCGTCGTCGCTCGCATCGTCGTCATTCGCCGCAGTGTCGGCTGTCGTCATCGTCATCGTCGCACGACGAAAGAGTCACTAGCCCCAACGCAGCCAGAAGCAACGCCAGCGGAATCATCGCAAGCCGCAATCTCGGCGGCGCTTCGACGGTGCTCGACTCACTTTGCGTGGTAAACTGCTTCGACATTTCAAATCCCCCCCGGTGCTGCGTCGCACCTGTAGTCGACACGGCCCCCGTGCCTGCATTCGCGTACCCATCGTTCAACGATAGACACCCGCGCTGCGCACGTTGCCAGATAATGAATTCGACTCAGTCTACGCCGATGACGACGACGCGCAACCCAAATTTCTTCGACAACCGGTCCCTGCCCCACCCTTCACTCAACCTCTTCCACATCACCAAACGGCCCGTCGCCGTGCATCCCCTGCTCACCGAGCGGATCATCGTCGCGCGTCATCTCTTTGCGATTCGGATCATCACACAGCGAAATCGCCTCATTGTTGCGCTCAAACCGCATCGTCACCCGATCGTACGCAATACTCGGACGCGACGACACCGTCAGCGTGTCACCCTCGAGGCTTTCGGCCTGATACGAGTCGCCACCACGCTCCTGCAAAAAAAACAGGCTCACCAATTCGTCGTCGCACGTGTACCGCACCCACCCCTCGAAGTTCGGGTCATCGATCTTGTCGCACGTCGTGAAAGCCGAAAAAAACCGGTCATCCTCACAGAACACCGCACACCGCGGACCATCATTCGGCGCGTTCGACGAATACCACCCCGACCCACGCACCTCATCACACAACGTAGACGTGCACCCGTGATGCAGCACCACCGTCGCAACCGACAGCACCAACACGACAACGCGATTCATCAAGCCTCCCCGCACGCTGACCTCGTCGTCTGATTCAACCCCGTCACCACGCAAACCAGCAAGTCTCCACGTCGCACCACTACGGACGCCGACACTCGCCGCCGATGCACACCTGCCCCACCACGCACTGGTAGTCGCGCGTACACGTAAACTCGCCCTCGACACAAATACCGAGGTCGCACGTCAACCCATTCGCGCAATCTGCCGTCGTCGTGCAAAGATTCTGACAACTGTCAAACAGCGGCGCGCACTGCCGCGTGATCGGTGAACCCACACTGTCGCTCACCGTCGCGCAATAATACCCGCTCGGACATTCACCCGTCCGCGTGCAGTCAGTCCCGCAGAACAGCTCATTCGTTTCCGGAGCAAACAGGCAGTAGTTGTTCGACCCACCGCAATCACTCTGCGACTGGCACGGCTTGCACAAATCGGTCTTGGGCGCATTTTCACACCGCCCCGATGTCCGATTGCACACCTGATTGTACCGGCACTGCCCGTTGAACGTGCACTCGCGCTCGCCAGGCACACACTGCAGCAGCTCGTTGCACACCCGCTCTCGCGGACAATCACCATCAAACCGACACGAGTTATCAACGCAGAACCCATTCTGACACCGCTGCGTCGTCGTACACTCGGCATCGCGCGTACACCGCTGCGGCTCGCACCGACCATTCTGGCACGTCAACCCCGGCTCGCAATCCGAGTTGCGCGAGCATTGCGCCGTCGGCAACCGACAGGACCCATCGACGCACACCTCACCACCGCAGCAATCACCGTCGCCCTCGCACGACGGCTCACCCGGGTCGATGTTCTCGCACGAGCCAAACACGCACGACTGCCCCTCGTCACATTCACACCGCGAATCACACTCGGTCGCACGACACTCGTTCGTCTCGGGCACACAGAACGTGCCGGGCGGACAAACCTTATCCCCGCAAAGCTGTGTCGTCTCTTCGCACTTACGCGTCACGAGATTGCACACTGTCCCCGGTGGACAAACCCCACCGCTCACACAATCGGTCGGCTGCTCGACACACAACCCCGACACCGTGTTGCACACCTCATCATCGGGGCACCCCGTAATGCGACAATCAGGCCTCGCCGGGTCGCACACCCCGCTCGTCGCATTGCACGTGAACCCATCCGGACACTCAAACCCGTTGCGGCAATCGGGCGGCAACGCCTCACAACGCCGCTCATCGTTACACGTCGATCGCGGCGGGCAATCGCGATCATTCGTACACTCGCCCGCAAGGCAGTCACCGCTCGCGACATCACACACAAACCCATCCGGACACGTCCGCCCCGACGTACAATCACTCACCACCACGCACGCCCCCGTCGCCGCATCACACTCCGTCCCATCAGGGCACGGCTCGCTACTGCTCAACCGACAATCATTCACGGGCTCAACACACTCACCCGTCGTCGCGTCACACACAAAACCCGGCTCGCACAACCCGCCCAATCGACAATCATCGGTCAGCTCGCACACAAGCGTCGTCAGGTTGCACGAAAACCCCGGCGGACAACCCTCGGTCGCACAATTGCCAAGCGGTACACACGCCCCATCTTCGCCACACTCAAACCCCGGCGGGCACCCCTGCGTCCGACAATCATCAAGCGGACGACACACAAATCGCTCGAAGTCGCAAAAATACCCCGGCGGACATTGCTCACCAAAACACGGCAGCGCCGATACGCACTGCCGCGTCAGCAGGTCGCAATATTGCCTCCCGGGACAATCCTCATCCCCACGACACCCGCCACTCACCGGCGTGCAGACAAAACTCACCGGGTCACACACAAACCCTTCCGGGCACTCGTCATCACCCAGACACGCACCACCTCGATGCGCTCGATATCCTCGACCGCGAGCGGCAGGTCCTGCCGTCCGTGAATTGAAATCGCAGAACTCACCCTCGCGACACTCGAAATCACCGCGACACCCCTCACGACAAACCAGCTTCTCCGCGTCGCACACCTCCCCAGCCGGACATTGCTCATCAAACAGACACCCGTCTTGCGGCACGCACTGCCCGCTCACGCACACCTCCGTCGCAAAACACGGCGGCTCACACCCCCCCGTCGGCAAACACACACCACCAAAGCAAATCTCATCGTCGTTGCACGCAGGCTCACACAGATTTCCGTCATCGGGCTCACACCGCCCCGTCACCCGATCGCACACCTCCCCTTCCGGACAATCACGCGACGTCGTGCATCCACTCGGCACGCACCGCCCCCCATCACACGCCTGACCACGCGGACAATCACGATTCGTTACGCACGGCGACGTCCGTGTGCAAATTCCATCAACGCACCGCTCGTCTTCCTCGCAGTCACGATCCCGCGTACACGCCACCGGCTGAATGCACACCCCATCACGACAGATCAGCGCACCGGGACACCCCTCCGGCCCACAGTCTGGCTCTTCCACGCACGCCCCATCTTCACA
>CAZXXB010000216.1:4239-6705 GCA_964644185.1 uncultured Myxococcota bacterium | reverse complement strand
AACCATCGCAAAATCATCACCCACATCATGCTGCACCACCTGCATTCGTCCTCGCAGCCGACTGACATGCGCCGCCGCATGACCCGCAATCGCAAGCTTCCTCGCGTCGCAGTCAAACGCCACCGCATCACACCCCCGCCGCGCGGCAAGCAACGCCGTAATCGCCGCTCCACAACCCGCATCCAGCACCCGCATCCCCCTCTCGAGTGGCGCCACCACAGCCGCAAACGGACACGTCGCCGCGCGCGCCATCACATAACCGCGCTGCGCAAGCGTGGCATGCCGATACGACACGACGATCTCGCGCCAAAACGCTCCGCGCGAATACTGCATCATTTGTTGCTGCCTCACCTGTTCGCTTCGGTCAACCCTTGCAGCCAACCATTGCGAACCAACCCCGCACCCGCAGCCCCCGTTGACATGTCGTCGCGGATGGTTTCTTTGCAGCGGGTCACGCGTGCGATATGGCATTCAACCGCGCACGTACCAAAGCCTCAAGGAACCACCTCATGGATACCCCCCGCGCCACGGCAGCCAACGTCACTCCCGTCAACGCCAACTCCGCCAAAACCCCCGTCACCGTGCTGACCGGCTTTCTCGGCGCTGGCAAAACCACGCTACTCAACCGAATCCTCACCGAAAAACACGGACGACGCATCGCCGTCATCGAAAACGAGTTCGGCGAAATCGGCATCGACAACGACCTCGTCCTCAGCAGCAACGAAGAAATCTTCGAGATGAACAACGGCTGCATCTGCTGCACCGTCCGCGGCGACCTCATCCGCACCATCACAAAGCTCATGCGCCGCAAAGACCGCTTCGACTACATCCTCATCGAAACCACCGGCCTTGCCGACCCCGGCCCCGTCCTCCAGACCTTCTTCATGGATGAAGACATCCGCCAGCACACCCGCCTCGATGGACTCGTCACCGTCGTCGACGCCAAACACTACGACCAGCACATGCAAGACGGCAGAGAGTGCGCCGAACAAATTGCCTTCGCCGACGTCGTCATCCTCAGCAAAACCGACCTCGTCGACAAACCCGACGTCCGCGGCATCGAAGCCGCCATCCGCTCCATCAACACCCGCGCCCGCATCGTCCCCGCCACCCGCGGCTCAACCGACATCGACGCCCTTCTCAACATCGGTGGATTCGACCTCGAAAGCGCACTCGAACGTGAGCCCGCCTTTCTCAGCGAAGACGCAAGCCACACCCACGACCACGCCCACGATCACGATCACGACCACGATCACGACGACCACGATCACGCCCATGATCACGCCCACGCTCACGGCCACGCTCACCACCACGCCCACGGTGAGCCGGGCCACGTCTGCGACGACCACTGCCACCACGACCACGACCACGACCACGACCACGACCACGCCCACGCCCACGATCACGATCATGCTCACGCCCACGCGCACGACGACGGGCACGAACACGGGCACAACCACATCCGCTCGCACGTCCACGACACCGAGGTCGGCTCGGTCGGCATCGAACTCGAAGGCGACTTCGACGCCGCAAAACTCGAAGTCTGGCTGCGCACCCTCTTGATGGAAGAAGGCAAAGACATCTTCCGTTCAAAGGGCATCCTCGCCGTCCGCGGCAGCGACAAGCGCCTGATCTTTCAAGGCGTCCACATGACGATGGATGCTGCCGAGGGCAAACCCTGGGGCGACGCCCCGCGCATCTCGCGCATGGTCTTCATTGGCCGCAACCTCGACCGCGACATGTTCAACGCAGGCTTCAAAGGCTGCCTCGCCACGTGAGCTGACCATGCCCGAATCAGCCACCTTCACCGACCTCACATGGCGCGCGATGCACGACCTGCCCGACACCGTCGAGGCACTCGCCTTCGCCCCAAATGCCGCAACCCTCGCCGCCGCCGCGCTCGACGGCTCGGTCGCATTGCTCGACCCGCTGCGCGACACACCCCCGCGCATCGTCGCCTCACACGACGACGGCGCACTCGCCGTCGCCTTCTCAACCGACGCATCACTGCTCGCCTCGGGCGGCGAAGACGGCGTCGTCAACCTCATCGACATCGCAACCGGCAACCTCGTCGGCACGCGCGCCTTCGGCGTCGCCAACCCCGTCGATCAACTCGCCTTCTCACCCGACGGAAGCATCCTCGCCGTCGGCGCCGGTAAACGCCTCCGCTTCCTCACCCGCTCAGGCGACCTGCTCAACGAGACCGAACCCCACGACGGCACCATCACCTCGGTCTTCTGGCTCGAAAAATCAAACCAGTGCGTCGCCGCCTCCTACGGCGGCATCCGCTTCTACCGCGTCAAATCGCCCGAACCCCAGCGCCGCTTCGACTGGCTCGGCTCCATCCTCATCGCCCGCCCAAGCCCCGATGGCCGCTGGATAGTCTCCGGCAATCAAGACGCCTCTCTCCACGTCTGGGAAGTCGTCAACGGACGCGAACTGCAAATGAGCGGCTACCCCGGCAAA
>CAZXXB010000216.1:3872-4127 GCA_964644185.1 uncultured Myxococcota bacterium | reverse complement strand
GCATCGGCAAGGTCACCGCCACCGAATTCCTCGACGGCGGCAAACGCCTCCTCTCCGTCGGCGAAGATGGCGCGCTCTGCCTCTGGCAACACATGATCCGCTGGGCACCCATCTCCGTCATCGACGCCGGCGAACCCATCTTTCGCCTCGCCACAACCCGCGCCCGCGACGGAACCGAACTCGCCGCCATCGCCATCCGCGGTGGACGTGTCTTCACCGTCGCCATCCCCAAAGCCCGTGCTTTCGAGGCGTTCA
>CAZXXB010000216.1:2044-3845 GCA_964644185.1 uncultured Myxococcota bacterium | reverse complement strand
CGCACTGCCACAGCCACACCCGACGCCACCAGCGGCAGCGCATCGCCGACGCCCACCAACGAAGACCGCGTCCGCGACTTCTTTCACAACACCGCCCACGCCTACACAAAGCGCCTCAGCTTCGACAACCCGTTCTACCGCTACCACAACCTCGAACGCCTCGACGAAGCCACCCGCTCGCTCAACCTCAACGGCAAACGCATCCTCGACATCGGCGCCGGTACCGGACTCCTCTACGACTACCTCTCAACCCGCTACGCCCGCTTCGACTACTACGCCTGCGACATCGCCCCCGCGATGCTCGAACTCAGCAAAATCCCACCCGAACGCCGCTTCGCCTGCCGCGCCTACGACGCCCCATACCCCGTCCGCGAGTTCGACCACATCTTCATGCTCGGCGTCACAACCTACGTCGAGCCCCCCGAACTCTCGCGCATCTTCGGCTTCATTCAAGACCACCTCACCCGTGGCGGAACCGCATCGATCACCTTCACCAACAGCCGCTCCATCTCCAACCGCATCAACGCTCGCATCGCCAGACCAGCCTCAATGCTCAACCTCAAAAACGCCATCGTCGGCCAGGGCTTCACCATCCACAGCTACACCGTCGAAGAGGCCCAACATCTCTTCTCGCGCTCGATGGCCGTCGAACGCGTCAGCTACCTCAACCACACCCTCTACCCACTCAACCTCATCGCCCGCTCGCCCTCCGTCCGCATCGCCGAGCAAATCCACAACCGCCTCCACTGGAAATCCGCCCTCGAACCCCTCTCCGCCGACTTCCTCATCGTCTTTCGCAAACGTGGAGGCCGCCACTAACCCATGGTCGCGCCGCGCACAGGGCAGGGCACCACGTCAAACCACTGGCCCCCCTCGGTCACGGGCCTTGCCATCGTCAACACCGCCACCCGCGGTGGAGGTGCCGAAAGCCTCGCCCGCGACCTCTTCGACGCCCTGCGTGACCGCACCCGTGCCGTCGCCGCAACCATTCCCATCACCTTTCTCGCCCGCAACGACCCCACCCTCGCCACCGACTGCGTCGCCTCGCGCGAACTCACCTTCGAGCGCTGGCTGCGCTACCAACTCACCACACGCCTCGGCATCCGCGACCTCATCGCCAGCGAACCCTGGCGCTGGCACAACCCCGCAACCGCCCCATGGCCCGCAACGACGCGCCTCCTCCACCTCCACAACCTCCACGGCGACTTCTTCTCGCTCCCCGCCCTCGCATCACTCACCCGCCGCTACGCCCTGGTCTGGACACTCCACGACGCATGGGCCGTAACCGGTGGCTGCGCCTTCCCCGAACTCACCGCCTGCACCCGCTACCGCGACGCGTGCGGCTCATGCCCGCAACTCGGCAACTACCCCTTGCCCGCAACCGATGCCACGCGCCTAGCCCACCACGCCCGCGCCAGAACCTACGCCGCCACCCGCGCCACCCTCGTCACCCCCTCAAAACACCTCGCCTCGCTCGTTCAAGACTCTCCGTTGGGCCGCATGTTCGCCCCACCCATCGTTATTCCCAACGGAATCAACACCGCGCGGTTCACCCCACACCCCGACAAACCCTCGGCGACAGGCGACACCGCTGCCGTAAGTCGCCCCCTGCGCGTGCTCGCGTTTGTCGGCCACGACGACCGCAGAAAAGGCGGCGACGACGCTCTCTTTGCGTTGGCCCCCCTCGTCCGCGCTGGCCGCGTCTTCGCAACCGTCGTCGCGCAACCGAGCGAAGAGCCGCGCATCGCGGCAGCCCTCGGCCCCACCTCGTGGACCCGTCACGACCGCGTGCCGCGTCTCG
>CAZXXB010000216.1:1720-2020 GCA_964644185.1 uncultured Myxococcota bacterium | reverse complement strand
GGCGCCCCTCACTCGCCAGCCTCTACCGCGATCACGACGCCCTCTTATTTGCCTCTCACGCCGAAAACGCCCCCCTCACCACCCTCGAAGCCATGGCTTCTGGACTTACCGTCATCGCCTACGACATCGCCGCCCACCGCGAGCAAATCACCGACGGTACAACTGGCTTTCTCGCCCCCCACACGCCACTCTCGACGAGCAACGCAACAGCCCTCGCCGCCACCCTTCGCAACGTCGCCGCCCTCTCGCCCGAAGCGCGCGCAAACGTCTCCATCGCGGCCCGCACCGATGTCGTCGCCC
>CAZXXB010000216.1:0-1698 GCA_964644185.1 uncultured Myxococcota bacterium | reverse complement strand
CACCACCATGATTGACCGCTACATTGAGGTCTACGCCGCCACGTGCGGACCAACCTGACCCGCTACGCTTACTCGCTCGCTTCTTCGCCAGCCAGCACCGGTGTCGTGCGAAAGATGCGCGCCGCCTTGAACGACAGCCCCGCCGAGATGCTTGCGCACTTGCGCCCGCCTTCCCAATCCATGTCGGCGATATCTTTCAAAATCGGGTCCACAAGCTGCGAGATACCACCGCCATTGCCACCGTCGGCCTGCGTCACGATGCCCTGAAGCACATCGCGTGACAGCGTGCCCCCCAGCATCCCGCTAAACTGCTCGCCGTCACCCAATGGCATCTCAAGGTACAGCCGCTCAAACGGCAGCAAAAACGTAAAGTAAAGCACGTTCGCCACCACCGTGTGGTCCACGGGGCCAATCTGCAGCACCCCATCGCGAATCGACGCATTCGTCGTCACCGTAATCGTCGCATCGGCCCGCGTCCCCAGCGTCTGCCACGCCACAAACTTCCGCTCCGCATCCACGAGCGGACGCCCCTCTGCCGTAAACAGCGTCACCGTCACCGCATCATCGTTCACAAGGTCATCAACGCCAGTGAGCGACGCCGCAATCAAAATCGACCCCTCTTCAATCGCATCCGAGATCAGCGTGTACACGGCCCCTTCGCTGATCGTATCAAGCACCGGAACAAGCGTCGCAAGCTGGTTATCGACCCCTTCCGACCCATCCACCCCCATAAAGTCTGGCTTGCCGCAGCTCTCGGCATCTTTGCTGTCGCTCACCCGTTTATCGAGGTCAAAGCCCACGACCTTCCCCTCGTCGTTCACCTTCTCAAACGTCAGCGCCGAAAACACGAACGTGAACTCTTCCGGCAACTTCGCCGCGTCACCCCCATCATCGAGCGTCGGACCACTCACCATGTCGTCGTCATCCGTCGCATCATCGTCATCGCCGTCATCATCATCGTCATCATCATCTTCATCGTCATCATCGTCGTCGTCGTCGTCGTCATCGTCGTCATCTTCATCGTCATCATCGTCATCATCGTCGTTATCGTCGTCGTCGCTGCTCGCCGCGTCGTCGTCGTCGCTCGCAGCGTCGTCATCATCGACACTTGCGCTCGCCGTGTCGTTCACCCCACCGGCTCCGGCGTCTTCACCAACGCCCGGTTCATCAAACACGTCGCACCCCACCATCGCCCCCGATATCGCGAGCAACCCCACGGCAAGGCACAACCGCTGCATCGAAGCGAGCCGTGAACCCGACCCACCGAGACCCGACCCACCGAGACCCGACCGATCAAAACCCACTCGACCTCGAATAGCCATAGTAGCGTTGCGTCCCATCTGTGTTTCTCCCCTTCGCATCTCGGTGTCTTGCCGCCTCGACGTCTCGCGCCACATGCTCACCCGACGTGACTCACCACGTCTCTGCATTCACCACGTCTCTGCATCAAACCAGCACCGCGCCCACCGTCTCGCTCGTCCGCCCTTCGTTCAAGCCAAACTCGCCGCGCGACAGCCCCATCGTCTGCATCACCGTCAGCGACACCTTGCACACGTTCTCCGCCGATGCCGACCGCAGGTGCAGCCCCCGACGCAGCCGACCATTCGCCCCACCCGCCAGAATCACCGGATACTCCTCAATCGAGTGCGTCCGACCATACGAAACGTCGCTCGTGCCCAGAATCAGACAGTGATCGAG
>CAZXXB010000215.1:3602-6797 GCA_964644185.1 uncultured Myxococcota bacterium | reverse complement strand
CGAAGCTGCCTTCGTAGAGGGCGCGTCCATCTTCTGAGCCGGCGAGGGTGAGGGTTGTGCGCTTCATGTCACGCATGTGGTTTTGTACGTCGAGTTGTCCGTGGAGGACTTCGACGATGACGTCGTCTGGTGTGAGCGAGCCGAGGTTGACGGCGGCGCGGACGCGGATTTCGTCGCCGACGGTGGCTTCATCTGGTGCGGGTGCGACGTGGTTGACGAAGACGCCGCCGAATTCGGCTTCGATGCGTTTGCGCCATGCGTTCATTTCGCGACCGCGGGCGAAGCCGTCTGCTGCGAGGGCGCGGTAGCGGCGCGTGGAGGGGAGGTAGTATTGCTCGGTGTAGTCGAGGACCATGCGGTTTGTGTTGAAGACGGGGCAGAGTTTTCGCATGGAAGATTTCATGCGGCGTATCCAGCGGAAGGGCATTTTGTCTCCGCTGCGTCTGCCGAAGAATTCGCTCAAGAGGTCGGTCTCGATGATTTCGAAGAGGGCTGCGCTCTCGATGCGGTCTTGCTCTTCGGTGTCGGCGTAGTCTTTGCCGCCGCCGATTTGCCAGCCGGGTTTGTCTTCGCCGGGTTGGCGCACGGTTTCGCCGTAGCCTTCGCACCACCAGCCGTCGAGGACGGAGAGGTTGAGACCGCCGTTGGCGGCGACCTTCATGCCGCTCGTGCCAGAGGCTTCGAGTGGGCGGCGTGGAGTGTTGAGCCAGACATCGACGCCCTGGACGAGGTGGCGGGCGATGTTCATGTCGTAGTCTTCGAGGAAGATGAAGCGCTGGCGGATTTTTGGTTCGCGGGAGAAGCGGTAGACCTGTTTGATGAATTCTTTTGCGGCGGAGTCGTGGGGGTGGGCTTTTCCGGCGAAGATGAATTGAACGGGGCGCTCTTCGTTGAGGAGGAGGGCGCGGAGCCTTTCGGGGTCGCGCAGGAGGAGGTTTGCGCGTTTGTAGGTGGCGAAGCGGCGGGCGAAGCCGATGGTGAGTGCGGCGGGGTCGAGGGCGTTTTGGGCCTCGTTGATTTCGCTGGCGGGTGCGGCGCGGTTGCGCAGTTGTTCGACGAGGCGCTTGCGGGCGAAGTGGACGAGGGTTTCGCGTTGTTCGACGTGGACGCGCCAGAGTTCTTCGTCGGGGATTTCGTAGAGGCGGTCCCAGACTTCGTGTTGTGAGGGGTCGTGGAGCCACTCGGGGCCGAGGTAGCGGTCGAGCAGGCTGCCGAGTCGGCGCGAGACCCATGTGCGGGTATGGATGCCGTTGGTGACGTGTCCGATGGGGACTTCGCTGGGTGGGAAGTCTTTCCAGACGACGTGAAACATCTTGCGGGAGACTTCGCCGTGGAGTTCGGAGACGCCGTTGATGAGTGAGGAGTGGCGCATGGCGAAGACGGCCATGTTGAAGCGGTCTTTTGCTTCGCCGGGGGCGACGCCGAGTGAGAAGAATTCGTCGAATGAGAGTCCGACCTGTTTGACGGCTTCGCCGAAGTATTTGCGGACGAGTGATTCGTCGAAGAGGTCGAAGCCTGCGGGGACGGGTGTGTGGGTGGTGAAGACGTTTGCGGCGCGGCAGATTTGGCGGGCCTCGTGGTAGTTGGTGTCCATGCGTTCCATGAGGCGGCGTGTGCGCTCGAAGGCGAGGAACGCGGCGTGGCCCTCATTCATGTGGCAGACGGAGGGGATTTTGCCGAGGGCACGCATGGCGCGGTAGCCGCCGATGCCGAGCATGATCTCTTGACGGATGCGGGTTTCGCGGTCGCCGCCGTAGAGGTTGTCGGTGATGTCGGCGTCTTCTTTGGCGTTTTCGGGGATGTTGGTGTCGAGGAGGATGAGTGGGACGCGGCCGACCTGGACTTTCCAGACTTTGGCGGTGACGACGCGGTTTGGGTAGTCGACGGTGATGTATGCGGGCTGACCCTCTGGTGTGAGGGCGGGCAGCACGGGCATGTTGTAGAAGTCGTTTTCGGGGTAGCGCTCGCCCTGCCATCCATCGGGGTTGAGGTATTGGCGGAAGTAGCCGAGCTGGTAGAGGAGGCCGACGCCGGTGAGGGGTACGCCGAGTTCGCTTGCCGATTTGAGGTGGTCGCCGGCGAGTACGCCGAGGCCTCCGCTATAGGTGGGCAGGCACTCGTGAAGGCCGAATTCCATGGAGAAGTAGCCGACGCAGAGGTCGGCGTCTTTGGGGTGCTTTTGCTGAAACCATGCGTGCTCGGCGGTGTATTCGCGGTGGGTGTCGGCGCCACGGTCGAGGTGGGCGAGAAAAGCGGGGTCTTCGGCCAGCTCGTTGAGGCGTTGCTGGCTTGCGCGCCCGAGCAAGAGGATGGGGTTGTGCGAGGTGCTCTGCCAGAGGTCGCGATCGATGCGCTCGAAGAGCTCGATCGAGTCGGGCGACCAGCACCAGTGCATGTTGTAGGCGATGGTTTGCAGGGCGGTGAGCCGCTCTGGCAAACGCGGACGGATGCGTGTTTTTCTCATTGCGCCACCTGCCTCCCGCTGGTTTGACGGCGCGACGATAGCGAAGCGCGGCACCCCTTGCCAGAGGTCGGCCTAAGTTTTCTGCATTGATTGCGCGGCGGCGCGGTTTTGGGCCGCGCCGGTTGCGGTTTCGTCTGTGTCAGCGTGGGTCGCAGGGGCCGTCACACTCTTGCTGGATGGGTTCTCCGCGCAGGAACTGGGTACACATGTCGAAGAACTCTTGCACGCCGGCGAGTGAGCCGTGGGGGTCGCCTGCGACATCGGTTTCGGGGTCGGGCGCGATGTTGGTATTGGGGTAGGGGTTGTTGCCGAAGAAGGCGTCGATGAAGGCCGAGCCTGAATAGGGGTAGTTGGCCGTGCTGATGCCCCAGAGTTCGACGTTGGCGGGTGCGAGCTGGGGGATGTCGAGGGTGCGGACGAGAATCTCGGTGCCGACGTTGGTGACCTGATAGTCGCTCATGGCCATGAGGACGAGTGCCTGTTTTGTGCCGGCGCCGTCGAGCGGGTCGGCGAGCAGGCGGTGGGCGTAACCGGCGCCTTCGCCACGTTCCCACGGGAGGGAGATGAGGTTGATGAGGAAAGCCTGTTCGAGTTTTGAGGGGTAGGCTGAGCCGAAGAGGGCCTCGAAGGGGGTGAAGTTGACGCTGCGCGGGAGGAGGATGCTGTAGGGGTTGCCGGGGACGGCGTAGACGCCGCGGCGGATGTCGGGCGAGACGGCGGAGATGGTGGTG
>CAZXXB010000215.1:3288-3558 GCA_964644185.1 uncultured Myxococcota bacterium | reverse complement strand
GCCGTAATAGACGACGTTGTCGGTGTCGACGTCGAGGTTGAGGGCGGTGACGAGTGGGTCTTCGAGCAGGGCGGATTTCATGAAGCGGGCGACGAGGACCGAGTTGAGGAGGCCCTGCTGGATACGATCCATGGTGTTGCCCCAGATCGAGAGTTCGAGAATGGCTTTGAGCACTTCGCCCTGGTCTTCTGAGGCGAAGCCTGAGTAGTCGGTGGCGCCCATGATGTAGTTGCCGTCGTTGGCGAAGGCATCCATGAAACAGCAGACGGC
>CAZXXB010000215.1:2099-3143 GCA_964644185.1 uncultured Myxococcota bacterium | reverse complement strand
GTCGAGGACGAGTCGGCTGCCGGGGTCGGGGCTGGGGTTGCCGTTTTTGTCGACGAGGTAGAGGGGTGCGTCGAAGGTTCCGACGAGGCGGATGGCGGTGGGGCCGCTGCGTGTGCCGGTGCAGAGGTCGCCTTTGCCGGCCTTGTCGAGCAGGTCTTTGGCGGCTGCTGAGGCGGAACATTCGGTGAATTCGTAGTTGACGCCGTTTGTGGCCCAGTCGGCGAGGGCTTCGTCGCGCATTTTGAGTATCCACTCATGGCGGTTGCGGTCGCTGCCAGTGGTGAAATCCCATGCGAGAATGAGGTCGTCGCGGGTGATGCCTGCGTCGTCGAGTTTGTCGAAGATGTCTTCCATGATGGGGCGGCGGGCTTCGACGAGGGCGTTCTGGGTTGGGGTGTTGTCGCGGTAGAGGGCGAAGACCTCTTCGGCCTCGATGGCGTCGCCCAGTTCGTTTTTGAGGTTGCGCAGGGCGACGATGTAGCGGGTTGCGGGTTTGAGGGCCTTCATGGGGCGGAGGAAGTTGACGAGGGGGACGATTTTTTCGGGGGTGTCGGCGTTTTCGATGTTGGCGACGCGGGTGCGTTCATCCCACTCGGCCCAGTGGGCGACGAACTCGCCTGTTTCGGCGTCGATGATGATGGTGGGCGACTCGGCGGTGAGGGTTTTGTCGATGGCGTCGAAGTCGTCGATGCGGGGGAGGTTGGCGTAGTCGACGTCTTCAGTGAAGGCGAACATGGCGGCAGTCATGAGTCCGAAGCCGTCGGAGAGGTTGTAGTGTGCGGGGTTGATGGCTTTGCCCGAGCGGTTTGCGGGGAGGGAGCCTTCGCGGAAATCGACGCGGATGCCGGTGTCGGTGGTGGGGTCTGGGCGGGTGAAGAAGTTGGAGGGGTAGGGGAAGGCGCAGAGGGTGCTTTGCAGGGGGTCGCAGGTGGTGGTGACTTCGGTGGTGACGCCGTCGTCGCCGGTGTCGCCCGTGTCGTCGTCGTCGTCGGTGTCGTCGTCGTCGGCGGCTGCGGTGTCGTCGTCGTCGTCGGTTGCGGTCGC
>CAZXXB010000215.1:0-2024 GCA_964644185.1 uncultured Myxococcota bacterium | reverse complement strand
CCGAGGCATCGTCGTCGGCGGTGAGGGCGGTGTCGTCGCCGACATCGTCGGGGATGAAGGCGGTGTCATCGTCGTCGTCTCCGCAGGCCGCCAGTGTGGCGGACACGGAGGTTGCGCAGAGCAGGGTTGCCGCGAGGGCGACGAGCTTGTGAGGTGCGCTGCGACGGAACGGGTTGGGGGCGAACATGTGGTAACCTCCACGCGAGGGGGTGAGTGTGCGAGACAGACGGAGGGGGCATATCAGACGGTGTGTCGGCTCGCCAAGACGCTGTTTGGGTCGGAGGGTTGTGGGCAAGTCGTGACTTGACGTAGAGGGGCGTCGCGCCTACGGTTTCGCGAGGTTCAGGGTTCACACGTGGCATGATGTCTCACCGTCTCGCGTAACCGCGCCGGGAGGAGAGTTCGCGATGGGTCACAACAGAGAGCTTCTCAAAAACGTTGCCATCTTTTCGCACGTGTCTGAGGGGACGCTGGCGAAGCTTGAACAGCTCGTGGTGACGAAACGGTATCCACGCGAGAGCATGATCGTCAGTCAGGATGAGACGGGCGACTCGCTGTACGTGCTGGCTGAGGGTCGGGTGAAGGTGGTGTTGATGAGCGGCGAGTCGGGCCGCGAGATGATTTTGTCGGTGTTCAAGCCGGGTGATTTTTTTGGCGAGATGTCGCTGATTGATGGTCAGCCGCGGTCGGCAAGCGTCGTGGCGATGGAAGACTCGACGCTCTTGGTGCTGCATCGGGCCGATTTTCGCCGGTATCTTGCCGACAACCCCGATGCGGCGTTTGGCGTGATGACCGAGCTTTGCACGCGCATTCGCAAGGCTGATGAGATCATCGGCAATCTGGCGCTGCTCGACGTGCATGGTCGGGTCGCGCATATGCTGCTCGATCTCGCGAAGAGCGATGGTGAGCAGGTGGTCGAGGGGACGCTGATTCGCGACCGTCCGACGCAGCAGAACATTGCGTCGATGGTGGGTACGTCGCGCGAGACGGTGAGCCGTGCGCTGAGCGAGTTTGCAAAGCGCGGCTACATCGAGCTGCGGGGCAAAGACATTTTGATCAAGCGCGGGCCAGCACTCGAAGCCGAATACATGACGCGGTAGATGTGACGCGGTAGATGTGACGCGGTAGCTGTGACGCGGCGGGTGCTGGTGTACGTGTGGTGTGTTCTGGTGCGCTGACCCGATCAGATGCTCTTACCGGAACGGCAGGACTTGCTCGATCAACCGGAGTTACTTGATCAGCAAGTCCTGGCAGTCTTCTTCAAAACTCATGAGCTTTGCCGAGTCGGGTGATTCGGCGGTGTCGGTTTTGGGTGGGGCGTTTTTGATGCGCTCTTCGGCTGCGACGCAATCGCGGGCGTACTTCTGCGAGCGGTCGACGTCTCCGCGTTCTTTGTAGAGCACGGCGAGGTCGTAATAGGCCTGGGTCTGGTCGGGGTCGTGCTCGATGGAGCGGGCGAGTGCGCTCATGCGGTCTTCTTCGCGCGAGAGGTTGCCGTAGCAGTTGGCGAGGCGCAGGTAGGCTCCGGGCAGGCGGGGGTCGAGTCGGACGGCCTTTTCGTATGCGCGGGCGGCCTCTTTGAAGTTGCGCTGCTGGTACCAGACGGTGGCGACTTTTGACCAGAGGTCGGCGCGCTCGCCGGAGATTTGGACGACGCGCTCGAACTTTTCGATGGCTTTTGTGTAGTTGCGCATTTTGAGCAGGGTCTCGCCGTAGAGTTCGAAGGCGCGTGCGTCTTCTGGGTCGAGGGTGATGGCCTTGTCGAGTGCGTAGCTTGCGTCTGCGAGCTGGTTTGTTTGCAGGGCGACGGCACCGAACTCGCGGTAGTAGGCGGCGGTGTCGGGGTCTTCCATCGTGGCCTGACGGAAGTTGGAGAGTGAAGAGTTGAGGTCGTTTTGCGCGCGGTAGACGAGTCCGCGACCGTAGTGGGCCTGAGCGTTGCGGCGGTCGAGTGAGATGGCCTGCGTGAAGTGGGTGCGGGCGTCGTCGAAGTTACCCATGGCGTAGAGGGTGAGGCCGATTTC
>CAZXXB010000214.1:0-6811 GCA_964644185.1 uncultured Myxococcota bacterium | reverse complement strand
CCTCATCCACGAGCTGGCGGGGGCCATCGGCGGCGCCGTCGGCGCAAGCCGCGCGATGCAACAGGTCTTTCGCATCGTCCATCAGGTGCTCGAGGCCAAAGCCCCCGTTCTCCTCACCGGAGAATCGGGCACCGGCAAAGAAGTCCTCGCCCGCGTCCTCCACTTCAACAGCGCACGCGCCCAGCAACCTTTCGTCGCCGTCAATTGCGCCGCCATCCCAGAAGAACTGCTCGAAAGCGAACTCTTCGGACACGAACGCGGCTCATTCACGGGTGCCCAGCAACGCCGCATCGGAAAATTTCAAGAAGCGCGCTCAGGCACCATCCTCCTCGACGAAATCGCTGAACTCGCGCCACGCCTGCAGGCGAAACTTCTCCGCGTCCTGCAAGAACGCACCTTCGAACGCGTCGGCTCAAACACCACCATCCGCGTCGACGCCCGCATCATCGCCGCAACCAACCGCGACCTCACCGCACTCATCGCCAACGGACGTTTTCGCGAAGACCTCTACTACCGCCTCAACGTCCTCTCAATCGAACTTCCACCCCTCCGCGATCGCCTCGAAGACGTGCCGCTTCTGACCCATCACATGCTCAAGAAAGCGCGCGAAAGTGAAGGCGTCGCGGCAAGCGCCGTCGACCCCGACGCCATGAGCGCGCTTCAGTGCTACCCTTGGCCCGGTAACGTGCGTGAACTCGAAAACGTCATGATGCGCGCCGCCATCGTCGCCACAGGCAGAACCATCGCCCTCGCAGATCTACCCCCCGCCCTTCGCCACCACCACCGCGCGCAAACACCCCGATCGTTTTCGTTCTCGGTGCCTCATGCACCGGCGCTCAAGCCAGAAGCAAACGCATTTGCCGGGCATCGTTCACCAGCCCCACCAATAGAAAATCTCGCCACGCGCGCCTCAAGAGTGACGCCCCCTCACGCGTCAGAAGCTCAAGACGCGACCCGCACCCTGCACGATCTTGAACTCGAAGCGCTCCGCGCCGCACTCGCCGTCACCCCCCGCAACCTGAGTCGCATCGCCCGCCAACTCGGCATCGGACGCGCCACCCTCTACCGCAAGCTGCATCGTTACGCCGACGAACTTGGCTTCGAAGCGACCATGTTCGCCCGCCCCGAACGTGTCACGAGCGCCTCCGACGACGAGTGAGCCCGACGACGAGTGAGCCCCGCAAGAACGCTCGCGCCCTAGCGACCCGCCCGCACGAGCGCCATCAACTCGCCCCGCGCCTTCTCCCACAACGGTGTCAACTCGCGTGCCCGCGATACGCACGCCGCCGCATCGCCCGCTTTCGCTGCCTCTTCAAGCAAGCCCGCCGCCTTCGCGACCCGCTCTGCGCCCACGTTGCCCGCCGCACCCCGCAAGGTGTGCGCCGCGAGGCGAATCGCCCCACAATCACCCACCCGTAGCGCCACATCAATCGCATCGATCTGTCGCGTACCCGCATCGAGCATCGACTGCGCAAGCTCAGCCACAAACGCCGCGTCGCCGCCCGTCAGCTTGTCGAGTCGCGCCCGGTTGATCTCGCTCGCCCCCGCGCTCGCCTCGCTGCCTTCACCCGCCGCCGAGCGTGCAACAGCCTGCGCCGCCCCGCGCCGCTTGGCACACGCGAGGCACCACTTCTCCATCGTCGCCAGCAGCAACTCGCGCCGAACCGGCTTTGACACATAATCGTTCATCCCCGCGGCAAGACACGCATCACGATCATCGTTCATCGCCCGCGCCGTCATCGCCACAATCGGAAGCTCGCGAAACCGCCCATCCGCCCGTATCCGCTTCGTCACCTCGATTCCGCTCATCCCCGGCATCTGCACATCCATCAGCACAATCGAAAACGTCCGCGTCTCCAGAAGTTCCAGCGCTTCCGCCCCCGACGACGCGCACGTCACCTCGGCCCCGGCATCACGCAAAATCGCCTCTGCCACCTGCTGGTTCACCCGATTGTCTTCCACCACCAACACCTGCGGCACCGGCTGACTCGCATCAAACCCCGACGTCTGGCGTTCATGCTCGTGCAGAAAGTCACCTGCAATCGTGCTCGCGATCGTCGCGATCAAGTTTGCCCGACGAGACGGCAATGGAACCCAGTTCGCCCCACCAAACTGCGCCGCGAACGCGAGATCATCGCGCGTGCCGAGTGGCGACGCGACAACGCTCTTCGTCGCGAGACCCGGCCACCGACCCCACACCCGCGTCAGGTTCTCTGCCGACACCCCCTTCAGCTTCTGCTTCGCCGCCAGCAGCACAAACCCGCGCTCGGCGACGAGCCCCGCAGCAAGCAACCCCTCGGCCCCGACCATCGAGCCCGCGTCAAGGCAGCGCGCCCCCGCCACACGCAGCGCCTCAACCGTGATCGCTCGGCGCCTTGCCAGCGCATCGACCACCAGCACCGTCGCCCCTTCGAGCACCCGTTCGCGCGTGACGTCGCGCCGCTCACTCGCGGCGAGCCCAACCTCAACCGTGAACCGACTCCCCTTACCCACGGTGCTCGTCGCCGCAATCGTGCCCCCCATCAACCCCGCGAGGTGACGGCTTATCGTCAGCCCCAGCCCACTACCCCCATACCGACGGCTTACCGACTCGTCTGCCTGCGTGAACGAATCAAACACCGCGTGCAACCGATCAGGCGCAATGCCAACCCCCGTGTCTTCCACATCAATTCGCAGCCGCTGGCCCACCTCGTCGTACCGCCCCTCGACGCTTACCTCACCCACTTCGGTGAACTTCACCGCGTTGCTCACGAGGTTGTTCACGATCTGCCGCAAGCGCTCGGGGTCACCCCGCACCAACGTCGGAACACTCGCGTCGATGCGGCACGTCAGCGTCAGCCCCCGCGCATCAGCCGCCACCGCAAACATCCCCGTCGCCTCTTCAATCAACGCCCCCACATCAAACGCTTCATCATACAAGAACAGCTTGCCCGCCTCGATCTTCGACAGGTCAAGCAGGTCATTCATCATCGTCAGCAACGACTCACCGCTGCTGCGAATCACGCTCACAAACTCGACCTGCTCGTTCGTGAGTCGCGTCCGCTCAAGCAGCTGCGCCATCCCCAGAATACCGTTGAGCGGCGTTCGTATCTCGTGCGACACGTTCGCCAGAAACGCACTCTTAGCGCGACTCGCCGACTCAGCCTGCGCCGCCAGCGCAAGCGCCCGTTCGCGCGCCTCGCCAAGCTCGCGATTCGCCAACCCCAGCGCCTCTGCCGCGCGCTTGCGTTCGGTCACGTCGCGCGCCGTCGCATAGATCAGCTTGCCACGCGGCAGCGACCGCCACTCGAGCCACCGCCAGCTACCATCCGCGCAGAGATACCGGTTCTCAAAATTCAAAATCGGACGTTGCTCACTCAACGTCGCGATCGCGTCGAGTGTCGCCTGCAAATCTTCTGGATGCACAAGCTCGAGAAATTTGCGACCAATCAGCCGCTCGGTCGGGTAGCCCAGCACACGCGACCACTCAGGTGTCAGCCGCACAAACTCGCCATCGGTGTTGGCGATGCAAAACAGATCGATGCTCGCCGCGATAAACTGATCAAACTCCGACAAAGGTGGAGTCTCTACACCGCCCGTCTCCTCCCCCTGCGATTTCTCATCGTGCGACGGCATCACATCCCCCTGCGCTCACTCGTCGCGCTCACTCGTCGCGTTCAATCGTCGCGTTCAATCGTCGCGTTCAATCGTCGCGCTGCAACCGCGCCACCGCCGCGCGATACCCCGCAAACCACTCTTGAAACATCAGCACCGTCCACAGCGCATGCTGCGTATTCGCTCGCCCACTCACATGCGCCTGCCACTTCGCCTCAATCGGCTCATGGCGCAACAACCCCGATCGCGCGAGCGCATCGCGACTCAAATGCCCCTCAGCCCACCCGCGCATCGGCCCCCGCAACCACTCGTCGATCGGCAGCGAAAACCCCATCTTTGGCCTGTCTACCAACTCACGCGGAACATGCCGATACAGCAGCTCACGCACCGCCCACTTGCCCTTGCCGCCTCGCACCTTCTGCTCAAGCGGCAGGCTCCATGCGAACTCTGCCACGCTCGGCGCCAGAAATGGAATCCGCAACTCCAGCGACGTCGCCATCCCCGCCCGGTCCACCTTCGCCAGCACGTCATCGGGCAGATACGTCGCCGCGTCTTGCAGCATCATCCACATCGCAACGCCCACCACCGCTTCATCGAGCGGCAAGAGAGCAGGGTGCCGTGAGGGCCTCGTCGTCGTCGGCGCGTCATCGGCAGCCCAGATCGAAGTCAGCCCATCATAAAACTCAGCCACGCTCGTCGCGCTCAACACGTTTGCGACTTTGCCCACCTTCTCCGCCGGCATTCGCGGACGTAACCGCTCAACCGGTATCAACGTCTCGACCGCCGCATTCACAAACGACGGCGACAACGCATGCAGCCCCTTGCCGAGAGCCCCTCGCACCCCCGCCGGAACCTGCCGTACACCGCCCCACAACGACGCCCCCGTGAAATGCCGATTGTACCCCCCAAACAATTCGTCGCCCGCATCGCCAGACACCGCCACCGTCACGTGCGCACGCGCGAGCTTGCACACGAGATACGTCGGCAACTGCGACGAGTCGGCAAACGGCTCGTCATACATCGTCGCCATCAACGGCACCGTCTCGCGCGCCTCACGGTCGGTCACCGTCAACTGCGTATGGTCCGTCCCAAGATGCCGCGCCACCGCCGCCGCATGGGCACTCTCGTCATACGCCTTGCTCTCAAACCCAATCGAAAACGTCCGCACCTTTTTCGTCGCCGCCTTCGTCATCAACGCCACCACCGTCGACGAGTCGATACCCCCCGACAACATCGCCCCCAGCGGAACATCCGCCACCATCATTGCCTTCACCGACGCCAGCATCACCCGCTCAAGCGACGCCACCGCCGTCTCATCATCAAGCTTCAGCGGGTTCTTTCGACACCGCTCCGCCGTCGCCTCAATCGTCCAGTACGGCGTCGGCGTCGGCAGCTCCCGCGCCCGCACATCGGCCTCACGCACCGTCAACATCGTCCCCGCCGCCAGCTTTTTGATACCCCGAAACACCGAGAGTGGAGCAGGCACATACGCGTACCGAAAAAACAGCGCCACCGCAGCCGCATCGATCTCCCCCTCCCACGCCTCATGCGCCCACAACGCCTTCAACTCTGAACCAAACAGCAGCGTCCCGTTCGCCAGCCCATAATAAAGCGGCTTTTCACCAAATCGGTCGCGCGCAAAATGCAGCACCCGCTCGTGCGTATCCCACACCGCAAACGCAAACATCCCGTCAAACTTCGGCACCGACGCCTCAACCCCGTAGGCATCAAAACACGCCAGCATGATCTCGGTGTCGCTGTGCCCGCGCCAACTCACGGCCTGCGGCAGCCCATCACGCAGCGCCGCGAAACTGTAAATCTCGCCGTTGAATACCATCTGGTACCGCCCCGAGTGCGATACCATCGGCTGATGCCCAGCCGGCGACAAATCAATGATCGACAACCGCCGATGCGACAGCCCCACACCCGCCGCCTCATCGACCCACTCCCCATGATCATCCGGACCACGATGGCGAATCGCGTTGCCCATGCGTCGCGCCAAACGCTGCATCGCCGCAGCCTCACCCGGCGCTCCCCAAAACCCAGCTATGCCACACATGCATTCACCTCACGCTGCCGCCGTCACCGGCGCATCAAACAACTCTTCGTGCGCCCGCGTGACCGCCGCAAACGCGGCCTCATACGCGACCCGCTCACCCTCCGTCGCCGCCCGCCAATGACTCGATGCCACCCGCCCCTCTAACCCCACCTTGTAAATCACCCGCTGCGCCACACCCTTCGCCACGTACCTCACCTGTGCCCGCACACTCTCAGCCGGAAACCGCCGCACATGCCGCCCCACGATTTTCCGCATCGCACGATAAGACTGCAGCGATTTCTCAAGCGACATCGAACCCGGCTCACCATACCCGTACACAACGTCGGGCATCAGCACGAACCGCCGCTCAAGCAAAAGCCGCAACATCAAATCGGCGTCTTCGCTAAACCTGAGGCTCGTGTCGAACCCTGCCTTGCGCGCCGCCTCACCCAGCAACATCGCCGATGGAAACGGCAACGGCGGCTGCGAGAGCGACCGCCACGGCCCCGTCACCCCCGCCCGCTGCCCCTCGCCCATCTTGTGCACCCCCAGCAACGCGTACCCATGCCCAAACACCGCCATACCCCCGCTCACCGCCACCACACCCGCCTCGCGCTCGGCCTCAACCACCTGCTTCGCCAGCCTTTCCGGATACGCAAAATCATCGGCGTCGATCATCGCCACAAACTTCCCACGCGACAACTCAAGCGCCCGCTGCCGCGCCGCACCACGCCCCCGATTCTGCGCGAACCGCTCGACCACCATCTTCGCCCCAAACCTGCGCTGCGCGTCTTCGAGTATCGCGAACGTCTCATCGCGCGACCCATCATCAACCGCCACGCACTCCCAGTCATCGAGCGTCTGCGCCGCGAGCGACGCCAACGCAAGCCGCAGCGTCGCCCCCGCGTTGAAACACGGAACCATGACACTCACGAGTGGACTCGACCGCGCCTGGGGCATCGTGGCGGCATTAATGGCCGTCGCCGGTGCACCGCGTCAAGCACGTGTCCGGTTCCATGAGAAGTGGTAGGCGACCGCTGCATGCACCGAGAAAAAACGGCAACCGACCTGTGGCGGATTGTGCAATGAAATCAATAGGTAAAGTGGCATGTCTCCGCGCACTTGTTGAGAGGTGGGCGGATTTGCTTTGTGATTCGCGGGGTTAGGTGCGTTTTCCCC
>CAZXXB010000213.1:5436-6834 GCA_964644185.1 uncultured Myxococcota bacterium | reverse complement strand
CCCCCGGCAAAAGGGTTGTGAAACGCGGGCAGCTTGTTGCGGTCAAAAAGTTCTGCTGCGCGCGGGTGGGTGGCGTTGTCGGCACAGGCGCGCCTCCAGCTTTCCCAAATCGCATCGCGAGCCGACTTAAGCACGCCTTCGTTGGTCGTGTTCTCCCACTTCACCAGTTCTTCGATGATTTTGAAGAGGCGCTCGCGTTCTTTCTGTTGCTTTGCCTCGGTGGGGAAGAGGTCGGGCCGCGAGCCCGGGTCATCCACCATCTGGGCGAAGATGACGGCACGTGCCGCCGCAAGTGGACGGCGCGCCCACCACAGGTGCAGCGTGCTCGGGTGTCCGTGGCGGATAGATTTCTCGCGCGCGGCAGCAACGTTGATGGCCTCAAGCGGCAGCGCGACTTCAATCAGCTTTTTTACGTTTTGGGTCATGGTTTGTCTGATTTACCTCACCCCCGCCGTCACTTCGTTCAGCATCCCCCTCTCCATCAATGGAGAGGGGGTTGGGGGGTGCATCACCTCACCCCCGCCCTCACTTCGTTCAGCCTCCCCCTCTCCATTTATGGAGAGGGGGTTGGGGGGTGAGGTCCCTTCTTCACGCCATCATCTCCGCACGCGCGAGTAGCTTTGAAAATTCGTAGTTCACGCTGCACACGTCAAAATCGGGCGCTCGGCTGAACGGGTTGCGCAGGTACAAGACGCGGTGGCCTCCGTCTGGGTCGAACTCGACCATCGCGAGAATGAAGCTCTCGGGAGCGTTCAACGAAAAGATGATCTCGTTGCTCGTCACGGTCACGGTGTCTGCCCCCGCGACGCGGCCCTTGACCTCGATGAATCGCAGGCCGCTCTTACCCGTTGGGTCTCGGCTCTCAATGTCATACCCCAGCTTTTCTGTCTCGCGGTCAACCGGAACAAACCCCAGCCCGCGCTCGATCTCCATCACGATCTCGCGGGCGCGGGCGGCGACGGCCTGCGTGTCGGTTGTTGTCTGCGGCGTCAGCGTCGTGCCGCTCATGCGCGCGAGCAACCCTGCGGGCACGACGACAAAAAAGCTCGCGATGTTGGGTGCGCTCGGGGTGAGATGGCTCTCAAGGTTGAGTTGAGTCTGACGCGCGTGCAGGCGAGCGTTCAGGTCATTTGCCCGGGCGCGGGCCTGCTGCGAGTTGAGCTTGGCGTTTGGCTTACCTGCTTGCTCTTGCAGCTTGAGTTCTTCTGCGCGCCTGTCCCAGTGGTTGATCTCTTTGCGCAGCCGGTCGTGAACCGCCGCCCGTGTCTTTTCAATCCACTGACGGCGTCGCGCGCCTACTTCTTCGATGTGTGTGGGCACGACATCTGTGATTGCGTAGTTGAGGGCCAGCGTCTTGATGTCGCCGGTTATCCACTGACATTCGGGCTGGCTCAGAAT
>CAZXXB010000213.1:5201-5426 GCA_964644185.1 uncultured Myxococcota bacterium | reverse complement strand
GCCTGGGTCACTCGCGCCGAGCGGTTCGAAATCGAGGTACGGGGCATAAGGCACGTGGCGCGCGTTACCGTGTGCGTCAATCTCGACATAGAGCGCCCGCTTCGAGACGACGCGAAAGTCACCGCTTGGCGTCTTGCTTGCATCGCGAATGGCGTGGTCGATGCAAAAGACAAAGCGCGGTTCGGTCGAGAAGTCGCGGCGGTCAACGAGAATGGTTCCGCTGCG
>CAZXXB010000213.1:0-5171 GCA_964644185.1 uncultured Myxococcota bacterium | reverse complement strand
TGTTCGAGCGTGAGTGACAGCACGGCATCGAGCAGCGGGTGGCCGGGGCAGATAAACGCGGCGGGTTTCATCGCGTCGGGGGCAATGTCAGCCTTGTCGAAGCAAACGCGGTCGTAGCGCGTCATGACGGGCTCGCCACGACCGGCAAGGCGGTCGCGTTGGCGAATGTTTGCGGGCACATGGGTGATCTCGAAACGTCCCGCTTCGCGGTCACGAATTGTGCCGCCGAGCCGCTCAAACGCCTTGAGAAAGAACTGGCGCACATAGGCCGGTTGCAGGCGGCGAGCGTTGGCGCGTTCCATCTCTTCGCGAATCTTCTGCACGCGCGGCATATCCATGATTTCGGGGGCAAGCGCGCTCGTGTTGATGAGGCTTTCGAGCTGCGACACGTTGACGGCGTCGGCGATGACCTGCTTGAGGCGCCCAGGTTCGAACTCACCCTGTGCGCGAATTGCCTCGATGAGCAGGTCGCGCAGGGGGCGACCCTCGAATTGCAGCTTTCCGAGCACGTCGAAGACTTCGCCACCAAGCGCCTTGCGTGCCTCTTCGAGCTTTTCGAGCAGAGTCCGGTACACGTCGCCTTCGCGTGTTTCGTCGGCGACGAGGTTCCAGAGGTAGCAGATGTTGCGCTGGCCGATACGGTGGATGCGCCCGAACCGTTGTTCGAGACGATTGGGGTTCCACGGCAGGTCGTAGTTGACCATGAGGTGGGCGCGCTGAAGGTTGATACCCTCGCCTGCGGCATCGGTCGCGAGCAGCACCTTTACGAGCGGGTCGTGGCGAAAAGCCTCTTGCGCCTTGAGTCGTTCTTCGCGTCCCATCGAGCCGTGGATGACCACGACGGCGTCGGGCTGGCCTAGCAATGTGCGGATGCGTTCATACAGGTAGTTGAGGGTGTCGCGGTGCTCGGTGAAAATCACGAGCTTGTCGCCGCTGGGTGCGGTCGTCGGCAAGCCGTTGGCGTCGTTGGTGGGGCGGCGAAACACGTGGTTGATGAGCCCTGCGACTTCGCGCCACTTACGGTCTTCGCCGCTGCGCTTGACCCGTGTCGCCAACTCTTCGAGCCGTTTGAGCGTCGCAATTTCGATGCTGAGCTCTTCAATCGAACGGGCCGCCGTCGCCTGATCAACAATCTCTTCTTCGGCGCGTTCAATCTCTTCACCGCTCGCGTCGTCGAGGTCTTCGAGTGCCTCGGCGTCATAGGTTCGGGTCTCGCCGTAGGGGTCTACCGCCGCACCGCGTTGCAGCAGTTCGAGTTCACGCAACCGCTTTTCGAGCCGTTCGCGGCGGCGGCGGAGCGATTGCGAGATTGCTTCGGGCGATGAGGCAAGACGACGCTGCAAGATCGTGAGTGCGAAACCGACGGTGCCCGCGCGTTTATCGTTTTCGAGCGCATCGGCGCGATTGAACTCTTCGCGAACGTACTCGGTGACGTCGTGGTAAAGTCGAGCTTCAAGCTCGGAAAGCTTGTAGCTGACGGTCTCGGCGACCCGCTCAGGAAACAGGCGTGTGCCGTCAAAGCGATAGAGGCGTTCTTTGACGACCCTTCGCATCAGGTCAGAGATATCGGTGACATGAGCGCCGTCGCGAAAGCGCCCCTCGAAGCGGTCTCCGTCGAGCAGCGCCATGAAGAGTTGAAAGTCTTCTTCCTTGCCGTTGTGCGGCGTGGCCGTCATCAGCAGAAAGTGCCGGGTGACGGAAGAAAGCAACTTGCCGAGTTTGTACCGCTTGGTCTCTTTGACTTCGCCGCTGAAAAACGATGCCGACATCTTGTGTGCTTCGTCGCACACGACAAGGTCCCAGTGGCAGGCGGGCGTGGCGAGCTTTGCCTGCACGTCTTCATCGCGTGAGAGCTTGTCGAGGCGTGCAATCGCGAGCGAGTTTTCACCGAACCAATTGCCGGTGCGCGCGGCTTCGAGCTTGTTGTTGGTGAGTATTTCGAAGGGGAGGTCGAAGCGTCGCGAAAGTTCGTCTTGCCATTGCTCGACAAGGCTGCCCGGGCAGACGATGAGGCACCGCTGCACGTCGCCGCGAATCATGAGCTCTTTGATGAGCAGGCCCGCCATGATCGTCTTCCCCGCGCCTGGGTCATCGGCGAGCAAGAAGCGAAGAGGCTGGCGCGGTAGCATCGACTCGTAGACGGCGGTGATTTGGTGTGGCAGCGGCTCAACCTGTGAGGTGTGTACCGCCAGCAGCGGGTCAAAGAGATGGGCGAGTGAGATGCGATACGCTTCTGCTGCAAGCCGGTAAGCCTCTCCGTTGCCATCAAGTGCCCACGGGCGACCCTCCGTGGTGACTTTCAGCCGCTCTTCGTCGTGGCGGTAAACAAGCTGCGAGCCGTCGCGACCGTCGCTTGTCCGGTAACTGAGGTCAACCACGTCGCTGCCGATTGGCCGGGCTGCGATGACGGTGATTTCAGTCTCCGGCAAGAGGCCAGATACCACGGTGCCAGGCGTTAGCTCTTCGAGGCGCATGGTTGGCGAATCTCCGATAGTCGCGGGCGCGTGCTCTTGTGGTTGCGCATGTTTCGTTCACCTCTGCGCATACCCCCCCGCCCGCACGCGCGTCAACGCGGGGGTTTGCGACGTTGCGCGGTGCTACGCGACGTTCGAGACAGGTTATGTCTCGCGTGGCAGACGCGGGGGGGCGGGGCTACCTATTTCGGCGGTGGGGGCCAGCCGGGGCCGTTTCCAAACGCGGTCTCGCTCTCTGGAACCTTGTCGGGGCACTCCACGTGGCGGAACACCCATCGCGTACCGTCGCGGGTGTGCGTCTTTTCGGCGGTGATGCCTGCCTGCCCGAGCAACGGCACGATGCGCGGCAGGTGTTGGCAGACCTGGATTGCGTTGCCGAGATTGAACTGCCCGCCACGATAGTCGCGATGCTGGTGCGCGACCTCTTCGGTCGTCACTTTCCAGACGCCGCCATGCTGGTTGAGCACCGTGTGAATCAAGCTCGCGACGGGGTCGTTCTCGACCTGCTGCCACACCGCGCGGCTGGTGACGTGCTGAAACGCCGCCTCGACAGTGCCCATGGCCCAGCCTAGCCCGGTCTCTGCCCGCACAGCCCATGCGTATGCGTCGGCCATGCGCGGAAGGTTTGCAACTGGCAGGTCGTAGTTGCGCTGCGCCGCCGCGACGCCTTCGAGCAACGCACCGAAGACGGCAGGCTTGGCATCGCACCATGCCGCGTCAAGCTCGGCCTCGCTACGTCGCGTGGCGGGGTCGAGCACGGGTAGGTCGAGGATGATTGACCGCTCGGCAAGGGCGGGTCGCTCGGGGCCGGAGAGTGAGATCGCGGTGAAGAGCACCGGGCGCTTGGCCTCGACCGCGAACTCTTCGCCGTCGGTGTAGAGTTTGCGCGCCCGGATGCCGCCGCCGGTAGCAACGCGGCAAAGCGCGTCGGAGAGTGCGGGTGGCAAGTGTGACAGGTTGTCGAAGCCGAGCACGCGACGATGCCGGGCGGGTGCGAGCAGGTCAGTGACCAGTTTAGCATAATCTCGATAGGCGGTGTAGACACCTCCATCCGAAACCCAGAAGAACGGGCCTTCAAGGTATAATGGACAGTCGTCAATGCTGAGTGGTTTGCCAAGCAGACGTGAAGCGGTTGCCATAACGAGCAAATCATGAGTGACGAAGACATGCACACCCGTCTCATTTGCAGCCGCAGAAAGAATTGACGCGACAAGCACGGGGGCCGCTTCGTCCGGCGACGCCATGCCCGGAAGCGTCTCGGTCTCCGTCATGAGGTGATGCATTACCCCTGCATGACCGAGTTGTTTCCAGTTCTCCAACGCTCAAGTGTCATCGAGAACGAAAACACCCGGGTCGCCGAGAAGTCGGCTTGCCGCGACAGAAATATTCACACCGGCACCTTCGGAAATCGCCTACGCCGTCCGCATGCACCGAAGCAATGGACTCGGTTGAAGTGTTCGCAACCGATTCTGCAGAATTCGCCCGAATTCGAGCGCCGATTTGGCGCCCGACTTTCGTGATCGGGAGATCGTAGCCGGGATCGTCTGGTGGAAGGTCGTCGCGGACGGAGTGTCGAATAAGCACGACAACCGCACTGTGTGTCGGCGCGCAATCAAGAAGGCGCAACACAGACGATGGAATGTGCCGCTGTCACACTGCCGACTCCACGTTCTGTTCAGGTCGCATTTCGAACTCCGAGCGTCGCGCGGGTCGCAGTTCAACGAGGGTTGCTCCGGTCTCGTCGATGACCTCAAGCGCCCCATCGAAGCGCTCGACCCGCGCCTGGCCGTTGTAGAACGGCTCAACTGCGTGAAAGCGTCGCGCATACACTGACCGCCCCTGAAGGTCGACGTGCATCCAGCCGTCTGCGTCTCGGGCGCGCGCGAAGCCCTTGTGGAACACGTCGAGGTCGATGAACCACCGCTCGTGCAACAACGAGCCATCGAGCCGGACGTGGGTGGAGTGCCCGTCATCCGTCTGCACGACGGCGACACCGTCGCGATAGTCGCCAGCGTAGCGCCATCGGGCGGGGTAGGCGTCCTCGCCCCGCGGCGTGATGTGAAAGTACGCGCCGTCATGGTCACGAGCGGCGCAGCGCCCCTGCTGGAAGTTGCCGCACCAGGCGTGGCGGCGCGCGTAAGCGTCGCTCCCGTCGGTGGTGACATGATGCCAACCGTCCACCCCCACCACAGCGGCCAGCCCCTCGTAGTAGCCGAAGGTACGGATGAAGCGTCGTTCGTATGCCGCGGTTCCGTCGTTCCGCACGTGCCACGCTTGTTCGCTGCGGAGCACCGGGGCCAAGCCGGGCGCGTGGAATTTCAGAACCTCGTCGAAACGCTCGGCGTAGGCGGGCTGACCGTTTTCGTCGAGGTGGTGCGTGCCACACGGAGCGACTTGGAGATTGTGCCAGTTCACGCTTCACCCCCGGTCGGCTTGCGCATGTTACAGCTGAGGCAGAGCGCACGATTGCGGTAAGTTGCTAGAAGCTCACGGTAGGCCGCGCCATTCCAGACTTCCATGATGCTCTGCGAGGTGAGGTCGCCGAACTCCCCAAGGCTCCGCCGCTGTGCATCTGGCGCGCAGCACGGGTCGAATCGCCCGACCGCGCTCACCCACGCCTCTTGCCCAAGGAACGGGCACGGCCCACCGGGCGCCAGGTCTTCCGTCGCTGATGAGTCCAGCAAGAAGATGTTCTCG
>CAZXXB010000212.1:1351-6869 GCA_964644185.1 uncultured Myxococcota bacterium | reverse complement strand
CGGGCAACAGATACCCATCAAAATTGACGTCGCGCGACGCCGCACATTCAGCCGTGTCGGGCAACGGATCAAAGTTCTTTCCATCACGTTCCGTCGTGTGAAACAGCCCCATGAAGTGCCCCATCTCGTGCGCCCACGTCGAGGCAATGTCGGTCGCCTTGCGCTCGAGCGAGCCCGCGCCATAGCTGTCGAGACCCACCACGACGCCTGAACTGCGCGTCCCCTGCACGCCAGGCGGGCCCGGAATACCACCCGAGATACCCAGCGTAATGAAGCCCGCCTGCCCACTGCTGATCGTCTTCACGAAAAACACATTCACCCGCCGCGGGTCGTCCGAAGGTGCCCGGCTCGACAACGCAAACAACTGCCGCAGCTCGCTATCCACCCCTTCGGTCGAGTCGATGTTCGCGTACTTCGTCGCATCGCCGCCCGTGATGTCGATGTAGTTCACGTCGCTCGTATCGAGGTCGATGCCACCCTGCGCGTAGACACGCTTCACCTCCGCCACCACCTTCTGAAATCCGCTGTTCGTCGCCGCGTTCGCCTTCTTCACGTCGGTCCCGACAAAAAACAGATTCATCTTCAGCGTGTGCTGCGGCTTCAGCGTGCCCGTCTTAATCTGCACCGACACCTGCGCCGTCACGCTCTGCTGCCAGTTCACAACCGAAAAACGCCACTTGCCCGGCGTCAGCGTGATCGCGGGGCTTTGCGGAATCTGCACTGCCACCGTGTCATCAAACGCATACGGCTTCAGCTTGTCGCTCAACTCTTGCCCAGCCGGATTTCTCACGAAAGCAACCGCGCCATACGACGCCCCAAGCCCCTTCAAAATTATCGTCATGCTGATCGCATTTTTCGGCACGTCAACCGTGAAGTCTTTCGACACCTGACCCGTACCAAACAGCGGAACATCACCAAGTTCGAGCGTGATCACCTCGGTGCTATCCGCCGCGGCACACACACCGCCCTCATCCACCTCTTCATCGCAGTCGTTGTCCTGGTCGTCGCACACTTCGTTGCCCGCATTCGTGATGCGGCACGTCACCTCAAACGGCTTGCGACAAACCAGCGCCGGAGCAAACTCCTGCTGGTCTTCGCTCACGTCATCAAGCAGCGGCAAAAACGCCTGTGCGCACACCATGTCATCGGGGCAATCGTTGTCGTCGATGCACGTCGTGCTGCACCGAAAATCGCCATCGGCAAGCCCATCATCCACGCAGTCGTTCACGCAGTCGAGGTCACCCTCGTCGCACGAGAACGTACACTCGTCGTACGCGAGCCCCTCAACACACAGATACGTGTCGCAATCGACCCGCGGCACATCGAGCCCATCATACGGCTGGCACGTCGCGCCAAGCGGTTCGCCCGTCGTCGCAAGGTTCGTGCATGAGCCGACGAACTGGTCAAAAACGTCGTCGCCGTCGCTGTCTTCACGGCTTGGCACGCACGACAACCCGGTCGGACACTGCCTGTCTCCATCGCAATCAATCGTACACACCGCCTCATTCTCGCTGATTTGCAGGCAGATGCCCGAGACGCAGTCGGCATCACCCTCGCACCCCTCGCCCACGCCAGCCTTCGACGCCACCGCGCAATCGCCCGACTCGGGCACGCAGAAGTTGCCCGCAAACGCGCCGTTGCCCGCCGCAAAAGGCTGGCACGCGGCCCCCTCAGCGCAATCGTCTTTCGTCCCACACGGCGTCAAACACACAAACCCCGCGCCCACCTGCTCGCAAATGCCGTCATCGAGACACTCGGCGTCGGCTTCGCACGCCTCGCAATACCCAAACGTCGGCGTGATTTCGCGGCACGCGCCGTCTTCGCATATCGCATCCGCCGGGCAGCTTTCGGGGGTTCCCGGCGAGCCATCTTCGCCGCACAACGCCGTGCGAAACTCATCCACACACACCGTCGCACCCGGCTCGCAGCTCGCATCCGAGTCGTCGTCGTCGCTCGTCATGTCGTCATCATCATCGCTCGCGTCGTCATCGTCGCTTGCATCGTCGTCATCGCTCGCATCGTCGTCATCCACATCGGGTGTGGTGTCGTCGGTCGCGTCGTCGTCGTCGTCAAAAATGTCGATCCCGTCGCCACACCCAGACAGGCCCACGCCCATGAGTGCAAGGCTCGCGACGAGCAGAAGGTTGCGTGCAAAGTCTTGTGCGCCTGACATGGCGTGGGTGCTCCTCTGGCTGTTCAACCCGTTCAGCTATGTGCAGCGCAAAGCTCGCTGCGCAGTGGCTCGCCGGGCAGTCGTGTTGCCGTGACCCGTTCTTTAGCCGACTTGAGCTAGCGCGTGAAGCGATTGCGGCGCCGCAGGCCGAGAAAAGCCAGTCATTGCAAAGCAATTGCATTTGCGAGGGGCGCCCTCATGTGGCGTCTGGCAACTCGACGTTGAGCGCGACCCTTCGCACAAGGTCGAGCGCGGTCGTCGCCGCATAAACCCGCACGCGCGCCCGGTCGCCGCTAAATCGTCGCTCAAAGCTGCGCAGCTGCACGGTCCCCTCGGCATCGCGCGTCGCAAGACCAAAGCACACGAGCCCCACGGGCTTCTCGTCGCTGCCGCCGCCTGGCCCGGCGATACCGGTCGCCGAAACCGCCACATCGGCATCGAGTCGCGTGAGGGCCCCAAGCGCCATCTGGGCTGCCGTCTCACGGCTCACTGCCCCGTGGGCCGCAAGCGTGCCCGAAAACACCCCAAGCTGCGACCGCTTCACCTCGTTCGCATACGCCACGACGCCGCCTTTGTAGTAGCGCGACGAGCCCGCGACGGCGGTGATCATTTCACCCACCATTCCACCCGTGCACGACTCAGCCGTCGCGAGCGTCAGCTTGCGTTCAGCGAGCGCCGCGAGCGTCGCTTCGCCCATCGTCATCTCACCCGCACCCAGCACCAGCGCGCCGAGGCGAGCGCGCGCGGCGCTCATCGGCGCGGCGAGCCGCCCCCGCGCTTCGGCTTCGCTTGCCCCCGCGGCGGTCATCTTCACCAGCACATACGGCATCCGCGCCAGATAACCGATCTCGACGTCGGGGTGAGCTTCGCCGAGTGGCGACACCTTTTCGGCAACGAGCGACTCACCCTCGCCAAACGTGGTGAACACCTCGGTTGCGGTAAACGCGTCGGGGCAGAGCGCACGCGCGCGCGGCGTGACGTGGGTCGTCACGAAAAAGCGAAACTCTCGTGGAACCCCCGGCAGCACGACAAAGTCGCACCCACCAATGCGCGTCACGTAGCCCGGTGCCGAACCCATCTCGTTTTGCAGCACCGTTGAGCCGACTGGCACCCGCACGCTGCGCAGGTTATTCGGCGACATGCGCCATGCGCTTGCGCGCAGGCGCGCTTCGAGTCGCACCCGCGCCTCGGCATCTTCGACGACGCCAACACCCGCGGCACTCGCCATCGCGTCGGTCGTGAGGTCATCTTCGGTGGGGCCAAGGCCGCCGCAGACGATGCAGAGCGTCGCGCGGGTCGCTATCTCGCGCACGGTCGCGATGATTTCGGCCGCGTCATCACCCACCGCGTTGTGGCGTGCCACCTTCACGCCAATCTCCGCGAGCTTTGCCGAGACGAATGCACTGTTGCTGTCGGCGATCTCGCCCCATACGACTTCGTTGCCGGTCGCCAGTGTCTCGACCCGTGGTGTCCGCTTGCTCTCGTTTGCCATGTTGTGCCTCGTGTTGACGAAACTCACGCGAATCCCGCCTGTGCCAGCGCGTAGAGTGTCACGTGGGTCGCGCCACACGCCAGCATCCCCGCCGCCACGTCGTCGAGCATTGTTCCGGCGCTGGTCTTGATGCCTCGGTCGATGGCCCCGACCGGAAACGGTTTCAAAATGTCAAAAAAGCGAAACCAGATGAATGCGGCGACGACCCCCGCGATGCTCGGGGCGACCCCCGCGAGTGCGACAAAAAATCCGATCAACTCATCGACGACGATGCGTTGATCGTCGTGTTCGCCCGATTCGGCGCCAACGATGCTCGCGGCCCAGATTCCGACCGGAAACAGTCCCACTCCGACCCACAAACTAACCCACTTTGAACCGTCGGCTGCGACGGTTAAAGCGACGTAAAAAGGCACCGCCGCGAGCGTGCCAAACGTACCCGGACTTTTCGGCAAAAACCCCGCGCCACATACCGTCGCGATGGCAAATGCAAGCGCGCGTTTCATCGCAAGTGCCTCAAAAAAACGCAGATATTCTGCGTGGTTACGCGCGCCACTAGCCGCGACGGTTGATCTCGTTCTGCGCCTTCGCAACCCCCAACTCAACCACCGACAGCGCCGCCTCCGCCGCCCGCAAACACGCCGCCTGAAACGCCTCCCGCTCGTCTCCATACGGCACCCCCAGCACCCACCCCGTCACCGCCGGGTTCTCCCCCCCCGCCGCCCGCAGCGCCGTGGGGGGACGCCCAACACCCACGCGCAGCCTTACGAAATCGCGTGTCCCCATCGAAGCGATAATCGACTTCAGCCCGTTGTGCCCGCCGTCAGACCCACCCTTGCGCAACAACACGCGCCCAGGGTCGAGGTCGAGATCGTCGTGAATCACGATGATGCGCTCAGGCACCACATGATAAAACTGCGCCAGCCCCCCAACCGTCTTCCCGGACAAATTCATAAACGTCATCGGACGCGCGAGAATCACCTCGTTTCCGGCGAAGGACACCTTGTCGTATTGCCCCTCAAACTTGCTGCGCGACAACGTCGTGCCGAGCTTCGCCATCAGCGCGTCAAGCGCGATGAACCCTGCGTTGTGACGCGTCGCTTCGTATTTCGCCCCCGGATTTCCAAGCCCTGCGACTAGCCACATGCTTCCTCCGCGAGGGGACCCGTCGCCGCTGACTCACCGGCGGCACGTGTCACCGCAAACCCGTCGAAGACGTTGATCGGCTGTTCGATGCTGCCGCCGAACAGGAAAAGCCGTTCGATCTCAAACGGCACCGCATCCCCAAACAATGCCGACGCCAGCTCGTCGGCGCGAACGTGCGCGCTTGCACGCAGGTCGACGACAAACTCGACCCGCACAGCAGCCGATGCGCGCGCCTCGCCGCCGAACTTCGCGGCGTCAAGCGTTGCTGTCACGCGCGGTTCGTCGAGGCGCGCAAGCGATGGACGTACGTCGACCGTTTTCGTTACCCCACCACGCTCGCGCGTGATGCTCCACGATGCCGTCTCGACAAGATCACGCGCCCTCGCGATCACATCATCAAGAGCGAAGGTTGGCGGAAGGTGCTCAAGGTCAACGGTGAGGGCGTATCGGCCAAAGCGGGTGCTCTTCGTGAGCGACGGCTCGCCGACATGCACACGACGCGCTCGCAAGAACACGACACCTGGCGGCGCGACGGCATTGAGCTTTGCAACAAGGCTCTCTGGCGACGCGACGACCGACTCGTGAAGCATGATGTCGAGGGGTTCGTGGCGAGCAGCAGCCCCCGTCGGCAACGCTTGCGCGAACGTGAACTGCGGGCGCGGATGAAAGCCCTTCGAGTGGACCATGCGAACCCCCGCTCGGCGAAACAT
>CAZXXB010000212.1:0-1282 GCA_964644185.1 uncultured Myxococcota bacterium | reverse complement strand
GTCCCCCGGCTCGAGCGCCGTCGCAGTGTCATCGGTGGGGCATCGCTTGTCGGGCATCGCTTCGATGGTCTTCGCGACGGTCGCGAATTCTCCGGGTTTCGGAAGCTCTTTGCTCATCTTGTCGAGGTCGCAATCGAGCCCACAATCAAAGCAGACGACCTTCGGGTCGGCGACCGGCTCGCTCGCCTCGATGACGTCATTGAGCGCGCGCTCAATCATCGCGTGCTTCTGTTTTGGCGCGGGCTTGCTACATGGCACCGACGCCTTCGCTCGCACGGCGCGTTGCCACTCACGTTCGAGAAACGCGCGCGTCACACCGGCGTTGATGTGGTCCCATGGCACGCGGCCGTACCACGGAATCTCTTCGAGATAGCGGAGCGGTTCGACACCGGCCTCGTCAAACGCCGCCATCCACAGGTCGAGCGAGAAGTGATCATCCCACGAGTCAAAGCGTGCCCCACGACGATAGGCCGCCTCGACCGCATCTGCCGTCTTGCGGTCACCGCGCGAGAGCACGCCCTCGACAAACGACTGCGCGCCGTCGTGTAGCTTGAGGCCGATTGGCGCGCCGCGAAAGCGCGCCCGCAGCAGCGATTGGCGTCGGTGGTTCTCTTCGGGGGTCAGCATCGCGCAGCATTCGAACGGGGTGTGCGGCTTGGGTACGAACGTCGACACGCTACACGTCACGCTGGGACGCCCTCTTCGCATCACCTCGCGACCGATGCGGTAGACCATCATGCCGACATCAAAGATTGCCTCGACGTCTTCGTCGGTCTCGGTCGGCAGGCCGATCATGAAGTAAAGCTTCACCTTCTCGACTCCGCGTGCAAAGACGCGTCGCGCCGTCTGCTCCATGTCTTCGTCGGTGATGTTCTTGTTGATGACATCGCGCATCCGCGCGGTCGCGGCCTCTGGGGCGAAGGTGAGCCCCGATGCACGCACCTGCCGCATCACCTTCAGCACACGGTCTGACACGCCATATGCGCGCAGCGACGAGACCGAGAGCGACACGTCATCTGCCGCAAGCTCAGTGCGCGAATAATCGGCGGTCGAGAGCGAGGTAATCGCCACCTCGTCAAAACCGGCAAAAGCAATCGCGCGCTTCGCCGTCTCGCGAATCTGCTCGGGTGGACGCTCGCGCACCGGGCGGTAGATCATCCCGGCCTGGCAGAAGCGGCAACCCTCGGTGCACCCGCGCGCAATCTCAATCGTGGCGCGGTCGAACACCTGTTCAACGTTGGCGACGGGACCCTCAGCGGGAAAGGCGTATTGCGCCAGATCG
>CAZXXB010000211.1:1148-7007 GCA_964644185.1 uncultured Myxococcota bacterium | reverse complement strand
TTTCGCCAGAACTTTAAAGGCTATACCGGCATTATCGTGCCGACAGTCTACTGGGTGTGCGTGGGGTGATGCGGGCGTGGAAAGCGGGCAACGTGACGCTGGCGAACGCGCCGGGTAACGGCGTAGCGGACGACAAGGCGATTTATCCGTTCGTGCATGACTTCATCCGGTTTTATCTTGGTGAAGAGCCGATTCTTGAGCAGGTGCCGACGTGGGTTTGCGCGCGCGACGATGAGCGCCGTTTCGTGCTTGAGCACCTGAGTGAGATGGTGGTGAAGGCGGTCGATGAGGCGGGTGGTTACGGGATGTTGATGGGGCCGCAGGCGACGCGGGGTGAGCTTGAGGCGTTCGCGGCGAAGATACGTGCCGAGCCGCGCAAGTTCATCGCGCAGCGTCGGGTCGAGTTGTCGAGTTGCCCGACGTGGATAGCGGGCAAGCGGACGGTTGAGCCGCGACGGGTTGATTTGCGCCCGTATGTGTTGTCGGGCCCTGAGGGTCCGTGGGTGTTGCCGGGTGGGTTGACGCGGGTGGCGCTTGTCGAGGGGTCGTACGTGGTGAATTCGAGTCAGGGCGGCGGGTCGAAAGACACGTGGGTGATGAAAGACTGAGCACGCGTCGAAATGGTGCGGTCATTTTTTGCCGTGACGAGCCGCTGGGCGGTTTTCACGTGAGGGCATGCGATGATTTCTGGAGTGGCGGATCACTGTTTCTGGTTTGGACGTTACATCGAACGGGCCGAGGCGACGGCGCGGCTATTGCAGACGACGCACAATCTTGCGCTCGACGCGGAGTTGACGGCTCCGCAGTGCTGGTTGCCTGTCGTGATCGTGGCGGGTGAGCAGGAGCGGTTTTTGTCGCTGCACGGGCAGGGGGCGTCGAGCGATGGCGAGGCGGTGCAGCAGTACATGTGTTTTGAAGAGGCGAACCCTGTGTCGCTGTCGCAGACGGTCTATGCGGCGCGCGAGAATGCGCGGTCGATTCGCGAGGTGTTGAGTCTCGAAATCTGGGAGACGGTGAACGAGTTGCACTTGTGGCTCGCGACCGCGGAGGCGCGTGAGGCGTGGGGCAACAATCGGTTTGGGTTTTATCAGTCGGTCGAGGCGACGTGTCAGCGGGTGTTGGGGCAGCTCGAGACGACGATGTTGCAAGACCTGGCGCTGAGTTTTGTGCGGCTTGGGTTGTGTCTCGAACGGGCGTCACAATCGGCGCGCATACTCGACGTGCAGTTTCACGCGTTTGAAAAGCTGCACAATCGGCACGACGTGATTGAGACGTCGCTGTGGCTTTCACTGTTGCGAGCGTGCGCGGCGTTTGAGCCGTTTATGAAGCGGCATCGTGGGGCGGTCTCGGGCGAGCCGGTGGCGCGGTTTCTGATTGGGGAGCCGTTGTTGCCACGGTCGCTGCGGTGCTCGGTCAACGAGGCGCTGCACTGGCTTTCGACGATACGTCCGGATGATGCGGGTGACTCGCCGGGTGAGCGGTCGCTGAAGCGGTTGACGGCGCTCGATGGGTGGCTTGCGGCGCGCGACAATGCGACGCTCGATGCGGCGGCGGTGCATGAGTGTCTGACGTACGTGGTGGATGAGGTGCACGGTGCGTGCGCCGACATTGGCGAAGAGTTTCTGGGTTACAAGGCGTTGCCGGTTGGGGTTATCTGAGGGTCGCGGCCTCGTAGATGCGCAGGGTTTCGTCGGCGATGCGGTGCGGGTGAAAGCGCTCGCGAATGATTGCGGCTGCGGTGCGTACTTCGTGTTCGGGTATCGGTGCGCGGGTGAGGACCGCGCGCAGGGTTGCGGCGAGCGCGGTGGCGTTGCGGGGTGGGCAGAAGCGCGCGCCACCGGTTACTTGCAGCCACTCTGCCATGCCGTCGTCGTCGGCGGCGACGACGGGTGTGCCGCAGAGCAATGACTCAAACGCGGTGAGGCCAAAGACTTCGGTGTCGGCGGGGTAGGCGAGTACGTCGGCGTCGGTGAGCGCTTCCCATTTTGGTTGTCCATCGAGGTGGCCGGTCATGACGACGCGCGAGGCGAGTCCGAGGTCGTCGATCATCGCGGTGTAGGGTTGCATGCCGAGCAGTGCGGCGCCGCCGATGGCGAGGGTGAAGGGGATGCCGTCGCGAACGAGCATGCGACACGCCTGCAAGAGCACGTCGAGGTTTTTGCGGGGGGTGATTTTGTGAAGGAAGAGAATGAGGGGTTCGTCGCCGATGCCGTAGCGGGCGCGAAAGTTTCCGCGTTCGACGCGGGTCTCGGTGGGTGTCATGTCTACGCAGTTTGGCACGACGTGAAGGTGGGCGGGGTTGCCGCCACGTGCGCGGATGACGGGCTCTTCGGCCTGAGCGACGGCTATGGTGGCGGCGGCGTTGCGCATCATGCGGTCGCCGGTGAGGGCATCGTAGACGCGCTTGAGACCGTGTTTTGACTCGATGACGCCGGCTGAGCCGTGGGGGGTGAGCACGAGAGGGCGGCGGTACTCGGTGAGCCAGGCGGCGAGGTGGCCGAGCAAGTGGCGGTGTCCGTGAATGTGGACGACGTCGATGGGTGGCATGCTGCGTTTGAGAGACGCGGGTGAGTGAAACGGCACGAAGAGGCCGAGGCGTTCGGTGAAGTCGGCGTTGAGGCCGGCGACGCGCATGACGTTGACGCCGTGCAGGTCTTCCCACTCGTTGAGGGGGCCGGGCCAGCCGCGGGTGAGGGTGTAGGCGTCGCTCGTGAGGACGTGGATGGTGGCGCCGCGGGTGGCGAGGGCTCGTGCGAGTTCCCACGTGGCGCGGGGTATGCCGCCAAAGGCGAAGGCGGGGGCAAAGTAGGGGGTGGCGAAGAGAACGCGCATCGCTTAGGGTACCACGCTATGAATCGCCGTGCGTCGGGAATGTTCGCGTGGGAAATGTTGTTGCTCGCAGCGCTCGTCGCCGCGGTCTACGCGACGACGCTCAATGCTCCGTTTATCTACGACGACTACGAGACGATCGTGAACAACGATCACATCAAGCAGCTCACGAACCCGATGGGCGTGCTGTTTTATTCGGGCACGCGACCGGTGCTGTTTTTGACGTTCGCGATCAACTACGCCCTCGAGGGTCTAGAGTCGCGGTACACTTACCACATTTTCAATGTGGTGACGCATGTGGCGACGAGCGCGCTGGTGTTTTTGCTGACCGAGAAGCTGGCGGTGTTGTCGGGGGCGTTTGTGCGGCGCAGGCGTGGTTCGCTCGACGCCGAGGCTGAGGCGACGCGTGGGGCGTGGCTCGCGCGGGTGGCGGGGTTGTTTGCGGCGGCGATCTTTGCGGTGCATCCGCTCAATACCGAGACGGTGACCTACATTTCGAGCCGGTCGGATGGGTTGAGCACGTTCTTTTACCTGTGGGCGATCTGGCTTTTCGTCGCCTACGAAGAGACGCCAAGTGGCGATGCACGCAAGCGAACGGTGCGGTTGATCGCGACGTTGAGTGTGTCGCTGCTGGCGTTGCTGACGAAAGAGGTGGCGGTGACGCTGCCGATCGTGCTGTTGGCGATTCATCGGTTTTTCGTCGCGCGAGCGGTTGAGACGGCAAAACCGGGCAAGGCTGAAGCGAAGGGTCGGTCGGGTGGAAAGGCGGGGGCAGAGGCGGGTGGAAAGACGGGCGACGAGGCGGCGACGGCGACGCGGGCACGCATTGCGTTTGGGGCGCTGGGGGCGGTGTTTTTGGGGCTGCTCGCGTGGCGCCTGTATGTGTTGCCCGACGAGATGCGTGAGAGTCCGCTTCCGCGTGGGGTGATTGAGAATCTGCTGACGCAGGCGCACGTGACGTTTCGTTATCTTGGTATGTGGTTCTGGCCGTCTGGGCAGAGCATCGTGCCCGATTTTCCGGTGATTGGTGAGCTTGTCTACCCTTTGACGGCGGTTGTGCTTCTGGCGATTGCGCTGTGGATACCGGCGTTGATCGTGCTTGCGCGGTCGGCTCCGTTCGTTGCGGCGACGGTGGCGTGGTACGCGGTGACGCTGGCCCCGACGGCGGTGCTGCCGATGCAGGAGACGATGAGCGAGCATCGCGCGTACCTGCCGAACGTGGGGCTTGCGATGCTGACGGGGTATCTGTTTGCGTGGTTGCGCAGCCTTAGACGCGGCGACAAGGGTGCGCCGGTCGAGCGTCCATTCTGGAAGTTCGAGCCGCTGACGGGTGCGGTGGCGGTGGGGCTGATTGTCGTTGCGACGGTGACGGCGTATGCGCGCGCGTCGGTGTGGAACGACCCGGTCGATGTGTGGGGCGATTGCATCGACAAGAGCCCGACCTACGGTGGCTGCCACTACGCGTTTGCCGACCATGTGCGCGAGCGTGCCGACAAGTGGACGGCGGTGTTGCAAGAGTTGCGCAAGCAGCTTGCGATTGAGCACGACGCGAAAAACGTCGTGGCGGTCGAGCGTCTGATGGATCAGGCGAAGGTTGCCGAAGAGCAGGCCAAATCGCTCTATCGCAGCGCGGCGTACCACTACGAGCAGATGTTGATTTTTCAGGGCGTGTTCCCAGATGCGTTGGTGAACATTGGCATCTGTCACGCGCAGATTGGTGAGTTTGAGACGGCCGAGCAGTTCTGGCGGATGGGGTTGAAAGAGGTCGAGTCGGAAGGTTTTCGTGCGCGGAATCCGCATCTCGACACGGCTGAGTTGCGCATCAAGTTTTTGAACAACATTGCCCGCATGGAGATGAATCGCGGGCGTTACGAGGCCGCCGAAAAAATCTACAAAGAGATTCTCGAAGACGACCCACGACACGTGCTGACGCATCTCAACCTGAGCGAGTTGTATCGTCGGCAGCAGCGGTTCATCGATTCGTTTTTGCATGCCGAGACGGCGAGCGAGATCATGCCGACGTGGGACCCGCGCTACGAACTGGTGCTGGCGGCGCTCGAAGACCGGCGACGGCTCGTGCAGATTAGTCAGGCGGCGGAAGATTTGGGCGAGCCGCAGCCTCGTGCTCCGGCGACGGAGGCAGAGCGTGACCCAATCTTGTCGGGCAAGGTGCGCATCGACACGGCGTTGCCCGATGAGCCAGCCGAAGCGTTGCCGGCCACGGCACGTGAGGGGACACGACAAGATGCCGGGCCGACGCAGGCGACCGGAAACTGAAGCGACGGAAGCGACGGAAGCGACGGAAGCGATTGAAGCGATTGCGCGGGGCCGCGTCTAAGACGGTGCAGGCTTTTCCTGCACGCGACCCTCATGTATAGGGGCGCGCGTCGTGCCCTTCGGTGTGCGTTGGGCCTCGATTTCAAGGTGGTTTGTACACGTGAGCCACGTCCCCGCAACGCAGTCTGTTTTGCACCCGAGTCACGCGGCGCGCTTTGTCGCGCACGTGCGCATGGTGGCGGTGTGTTTTGTGATGTGGGTCGGCATCGGCGTGTGCAACTCGCCGGTGTCAGCGCGTGCAGACGAAGCGCCCGCGTCTGCGACGGCAAGGGCGACGCCGCAGGCGACGTTTGAGAGCGAGATGGCGGCGGGGCGCAAGGCGCTGCCGTTGCACGGCAACAGCCTCACGCGTATTCGCGCGGCGGAGGTGCATTTTCGGGCGGCGTTGAAGCTCAACCCCGAGAGCTATGAGGCGTGGTGGCAGCTTGCGTATTGCCTTTTTGAACAGGCGGACCAGTCGAAGAAGGGCAGCGAGGCGCAGAAGCGGTTTTCGATCGAGGGTTTTGAGGCGGCCAAGCGCGCGACTGAATTGAACCCCAAGGGTGGCGAGGGCTGGTATTGGCGCGGTGCCAATGCGGGCAAACACGCTGAGGCGATTGGGGTGACGGCGGCGATTTTTTCGGGGATTGGCACCGACTTTTTGCAGAGCATGACGAAGGCCGATGCGTTGAGCCCCGGGTACAATGGCGCAGC
>CAZXXB010000211.1:0-1052 GCA_964644185.1 uncultured Myxococcota bacterium | reverse complement strand
CGCAACCGCGCAAACAGGGGGTGCGCCCTGCTTCGGCCGAGGTGCTGTGGGCCGATGGCAAACGCGATGAGGCGCGACTCGCGCTCGAACAATGCCTTGCACTTCCCGATGATGCATACGGTGAAGTCGAGGCCGCGCAGAAAACCAAGCAAGCGTGCGAAAAGACCCGCGTCGAGTGGGGCAAATCGTGAGGCGCTGCGCGCCCGCGGCACGTCTCACCGAGATCAGGAACACCGATGATTCGTCACCCCTCGTATGACCGGCTTGTCGCCGCACTCGAACAGCGCATTCTCTTGATTGACGGTGCGATGGGCACGATGGTGCAGCGGCACAAGCTCGTCGAGGCCGACTATCGGGGTGAGGTGCTGGCGAACCATCACAAAGACGTGAAGGGCAACAACGAGTTGTTGTCGCTGACGCGGCCCGATGTGATCGGCGGCATTCATGAGCAGTACCTCGCGGCGGGTGCTGACCTCATCGAGACCAATACGTTCAATGCCAACGCGATCTCGCAGGCCGATTACGACACGACGCATCTCGTGCGCGAAATGAACCTCGCGTCGGCGCGGCTCGCACGTGAAGCTGCCGACAAGTTTACGCGGGAGAATCCGGCAAGGCCGCGATTTGTCGCGGGCGCGATTGGCCCGACGAATCGCACGCTGTCGCTGTCACCCGATGTGAATAATCCGGCGTATCGCGCGGTGACGTTTGACGAGGTGAAGGGGGCGTACGTCGAGCAAGCCGAGGCGCTGATTGATGGCGGGGTAGACCTGCTGCTGGCCGAGACCATCTTCGACACGCTCAACGCGAAAGCGTGCATCGTTGCGCTTGAAGAGGTGTTTGAGCGTCGCGCTGTGCGGCTGCCGCTGATGATTTCGGTGACGATCACCGACGCGAGCGGACGCACGCTCTCGGGGCAGACGGTCGAGGCGTTCTGGGTCTCGGTCGCGCACGCACGACCGATCAGCGTGGGCATCAACTGTGCGCTTGGCGCGGCGCAGATGCGTCCATTTATGGAAGAATTGTCGCGCATCGCCGAAACCTGCACGAGC
>CAZXXB010000210.1:0-7013 GCA_964644185.1 uncultured Myxococcota bacterium | reverse complement strand
ACCCTCACCCCCGGCCCTTCGGGCCACCCCCTCCCCCCCTTCAGGGGAGGGGGAACCAGACGAAGACGAGCGGTAAACCCTCCCCCCCTGCCCCCCCCCTCTCCCCAAGGAGAGGGGGGAGTGAAGAAAGAAACTCTCTCCCGAACCCCGTCCCCGCGCTGAGTAGTCACCCCCGCGAGGACGCGGCCCACTGAGGGGGCGAACACCTCTCCCCCTAACCCCCTCCCCGCATGACGCAGGGAGGGGGAACAAGAAGAAGAAGAGAAGCATCATGGCGAGCCTTTTCAAGCGTGTGAAAGCAACGAGCGAAGTGAACCTCGACTGCGATGTCGTCGTCGTGGGTACAGGGTCGGGTGGGTCGGCAGCGGCGTGTACGTTCGCCGAGGCGGGCTACGACGTGGTGATGGTTGAAGAGGGTGGGTACTACACCCGCGAACAATTCGACCAGGATGTGCTTGGGTCGATGTCGCGGCTTTATCGTGAGTCGGGCGGGACGGTGATCGCGGGGGTTCCGCCGATCTTTTTTGGTGAGGGTCGGTGCGTCGGTGGGTCGGCGGTGTTGAACGCGGGCATCTCGTGGCGGACACCGGAGCGGGTGCTGAAGCAGTGGTATTTCGAGACGGGTATCGGTGACTTTTCGGCCGAGCGACTCGCGCCGTTTTTTGAGCAGGTCGAGAAAGACATTCACGTGAGTCACCACAACCCGGGGATCATCGGTCGTGACTCAGAGACGCTGCGTCGCGGTGCCGAGAAGATGGGGTATCGGTACGAAGAGTTGTCGCGGAACATTCGCGATTGTCAGGGGGCGTCGGCGTGTGTGTATGGGTGTCCGACGGGGGCAAAGCAGAGCCCGATCGAGAGCTATGTGCCGCGGGCGTTGAAGGCGGGGGCGCGGCTCGTGGCGAACTGCCGCGTTGACCGCGTGGTGGTGCAGAACGGGCGTGCGTCGGGCATTGAGGGGCGGTTTGTTGATCACCCGGCGATGCCTGATGGGCCGAAGGTGAAGATTCACGCGGCGGTGGTGATTGTGGCGTGCGGGGCGATTCAGACACCGCGGTTGCTGCTGATGAGCAAGCTTGGGAATCCGGCGCATGTGGGGCGGCATTTGTCGCTGCACCCGAACGCGAAGATCGTGGCGAAGTTTGATGAGAAGGTTGAGGGTTGGAAGGGTTCGATTCAGGGCTACCACGTGCGCGAGTTCATGGAAGAGGGGTTCACGTTTGGCACGTCGTTTCCGCCGCCGCCGATGTTTGCGGCGGGGTTGCCGACGTATGGCGACAAGGCGCTTGAGATGTTCGAGGCGCTGCCGCATCTCGCGTTTCACGGGGTGCTGGTTGAAGACACGTCGCGCGGTCAGGTGCGGTTGGGGCCGGGCAATGGGGCGATTGCGACGTACATGCTGAATGACGTCGATTTCGAGAAGACGAAGCGTTCGCTTGCGGTGCTGGCCGAGATGCTGTTCGCGGCGGGGGCGAAGAAGTTGTGGCTTCCGTTTGAGCAGTTGGGGTCGATCACGTCGCCGGATGAGATTGGGAAGATTTACTCGACGGGGCTGCAGAAGGGGGCGACGGAGTACATGACGGTGCATGCGATGGGGACGGCGAAGATGGGGAGAGATCCGCAGCACTCGGTTGTGGATGAGTGGTGCCAGATGCACGGGGTGGAGAATCTTTTCGTGAACGACGCGAGCGTGTTTCCGGGGCCGATTGCGTGCAACCCGATGGAGAGCATCATGGCGTTTTCGCTGCGGACGTCGCAGCACATTATCGAGGCGCGGCAGCACCTGTTTTCGCAGGGGCGGATGAAGATGGCGGCGTGAGCGGGTGAAAGGGGGGGGGTGATGCTACGCTAGGTTCTTTGCTAGGACGATTTTTCCAACGAGTCTCACACCGCTCTGAGCAAGGAGCTGCCGGTGCTTATCAAGCTGTGGAATTGCCACCGGACCTGAAGCGACCCATAACCACGCTGCGACCTGCTGGCCGTTGCGCAGGTGTTCTCTCAGTTGATCCCGGGCCGCTTCCTTCTTGGCGATCACCACGCTGACCTCGCGTGTATGTGCCGAATGAACCTCAATGCCAACGACACGGCTCGCGCTCCCGCTCGGCATGTGGCCGACAAGGTAGTCCCAGCGATGGTCGTTCGGGTGCGACGCTTCCAGGGCTGCATCGAGGTTTAGGCTGTCGGGGAATTCGCCGCGAATCTTTTCCTCAACACGCTTGCTATGGTCCGCCTCCATCGCCTTGAGTCCGTCGCAGACCAGACCGCGAAGCGGCGACTCTGGTTTTAGAGCTTGTCGCACGGGGGTTTCGCCCTCGCCCTGCGAACGCGTAGCGAGGTCGCGAGGTGCACTCGTCGGCCCGGACCTGCGCGCCATCAGCGTTGCCCTCCGCTTTCGTTCACCGCCTTTGCGACGACGTCACTGAACACGGAACTGTAGCCAGTGAGGCCTCCCCAACCCGAGACGGATTCATCTTCAGCGCCGGGGTCGAGCTCAGAGATATCCTTCGAGATGACCTTGCCGAACGTCTGTGATGCCCTGTCCGAGTCGAAATCAAGGCAGTAGACGCGGTACGTCTTGCTAAGGGCTTCCTTCGTAACATTGGCGAACTGGCGGTTCGCGCTGACACCGAAGGCCTCCGCCACGAACGCCGCGGGTGAACCAAACTGCTTCAGGAGTCTCAGCATCCACACCGCCGACAGGATGTGTGGTGAGTGGGTAGAGAGCACCACACGGTAGCCACGCCACAGCAGGTCGAGCACGAGCAATAGAACGACGGAAATCGCCTTCGGGTGGAGGCCCATTTCGGGCTCTTCGATGACGACCCAGTCAATCCCGGATACTTTGCGAACCTTCGTGGACGGCAGGAGATGGTAGAGGCCGAGGAGCAACGGAGTGAATTCGCGCTGGCCCGCCGTCCAGGTCATGAACGGGAGTTGCGACTCCCCATGGGTCAGCTTGAGTCGCTGGGCGTAGTCACCACGCTCGATGCCGATAGTTCCACCGTGGTAGATGGCCCCATCGATCTGCTCGCGGAGCTCGGACTTGAGCTTGCGGTCCAACGGGAAGAGCGTCGTGTTTGTGCGCTCATTGAATCGATCGAAAAGGGTCTGGCTGAAGGCACGTGCCACGACCGGATAATCCGGGGGGAGCTTTTGAAATGGCGACGCCCATCCGTCGCTAATGAGCATGGAGCGGTGCGCTGGTATGTAGAAGAGCATTTCGTCGGGGCTCTCCTTCGGCTTTCGTAGAAGCTTCTCTGGAATGATCTGTTTCCCGTCAAACTCAACGGTGGTCGGTGGCAGTAAATCCGGCTCGACGAAGCCAGGAAGCGGCGCCTGTGTTCCAGAAATTGCGGCGTCGCTTCCATCATCGACTTCTTCCGAATCTTCCGCGACCTCCAGCGCCTTCGAACGCCCTTCATCAGTTGCTGAGGGTGTCCGTTCGGCGGATGGCTTCCAGGCGCTGTTCATCCCCATACCGAAGATGAGGTCGAGCAGCGCTTTCCGATCTTTCGGTGCCTGGCCCGCGTCGCGCAGCCTTTCGACAAGGGCTTTACCGTCAACGGCGGTCTTGAGCCATTGAAGCGCGAGACTCTTGCCGGTGCCCTGCGGCCCGACGAGTACGGTGAGATCGCCAAACTCAATGTTGACTTCGCCGATTTGGGCGAAGTTTTTGATGACGAGGCGCGGTGCCTTTTGCGTGCGGGCCATCTTGGAACCCTCCGTGTCGAGAGTCGTGATTGTGGCAGCAAGTCATTGGCGCGGCAATCGGCGCTACGCTTTCGCGGGTTTGTAGCGGGCGCGGATGAACTCCATCGCGGGTTTTTCGATGAAGCGGTTGAGTGCCCATGCGAGCGCGAACGAGATCGCGACCGCTGCGATGATGCCGACGATGGGGTGCTGCTGAAGCGGTTTCAGCTCGCGCATGATGACGAATCCGACGTTCTGGTGGACGAGGTAGAGCGAGTACGAGATGCCACCCAGGAACGTGAGTGGGCGGGTTTCGAGGATTTTTGCTTTGCCGGTGACGACCCAGACGAAGAGCAGGCAGAAGAGCACCGAGCAGACGAGCGCGGGCTTTTTGTTGTAGGTCTCGTTGGTCAAGACGCAGAGGGGCAGGAGGGCGAAGACGAACCAGTCTCCGCGAGGGAATTTGCCGGCCTTCCACCAGCGGTAGAAGACGATGCCGGCGCAGAACCATGCGATGTAGCGGAGGAGGAAGACCTTGCGGATGAAGACGCCGATGGCGGGTGGGAGTGGCGAGAGGAGTGCGGGGCCGGGGAGTGAGAGGAGCATCCAGACGAGCATGGTGGCGCGGGGGTATTTGAGGGCGCCGGAGATGAAGAGCATGAGCATGCAGAAGTAGAAGCAGATTTCGATTTCGAGGCTCCAGTAGGCGCCGTCAATGTGGGGGACGCCGAAGAGTCCGTGAATCATGGTGATGTTCTTGAGGGCGACCTCGACGCCGAAGGTTCTGCCGGGGAGTCCGACGAGGTTGGTGAGGGTGAAGGTGAGGAGGATGGCGACCCAGTAGGCGGGGTAGATGCGTGAGACGCGCGAGACGACGAAGTCTTGCCACTTTCGGGTTTTTTCGAGGGTCATGTAGATGACGAAGCCGGAGATGATGAAGAAGAGGTAGACGGCGAGTTCTCCGCTGGGGATGAGGAAGGGGAGCGGGCCGGGGTGCTTGTAAAGTTCTTCGAAGCGGTAGGTGTAGTGGTAGGCGACGACGTAAAGGGCGGCGAGACCGCGCAGGGCGTCGAGTGCGAGGAGGCGTGCGCCGGTTTGCCGCTTTTCGGGGGCGGCTGCTGCGGGGGTGGTGGCCGAGGTTGCGGTGTTGGCCGAGGTTGAGAGGGGGTCGCTCACGCTGGGCAGGCTCCGTGTGGCAGAGTGGTGGGTCGTGCGTTGGCACGTGGATTTCGCACGTTGGTTCGCGTTTGTGTTGCGATAGCGACGGGCGCTCTGTGCGTCAAGCGATGCGGGGCGGGGAAGTTGGGGGCGAGGGGAATTGGTGCGGGTGTATTGCGAAAAGCGGACTGAATTGGTACTGAATAGAGGCTGAGTGGTTGTGGCGGGCGGTGGCTGGCTGTGTCTGGTTGTGTCTGAACGTGGAGAGCGAGCGCACGATGGTGACGAGTGAGTTGATTGCAGAGAAGATTCGCGCGGCGATACCGGATGCGGAGGTCGTGGCGGAAGATTACACGGGTGGCGGCGACCATTGGTCGGCGCGGGTGGTGGCGTCGAGCTTTGAGGGGAAGTTGCCGATCGCGCGGCAGCGGCTCGTGTATGCGGCGCTGGGCGATTTGATGAAGGGTCCGATACACGCGTTGCAGCTTGAGACGCTGACGCCAGCGCAGGCGGCGGCGAAGTAACGCGAGAGCGTACAATGAAGCGGTTGTGGTGGCGCGTGACGTCACCGACACGCAACGAGAAGAGAGGCGAAGCGAAGAAATGGCAGACAAGGCAGTGTTGGAGAAGATTGACGGGCTCGTGAAGGGCAACCGGGTGTTCTTGTTCATGAAGGGGACGCCGGATTTTCCGCAGTGCGGGTTTTCGGGCGGTGCGGTGCAGATATTGCGGTCGTCGGGTGCTGCGTTCGAGTCGTTCAACGTGCTGTCGGATATGGCGGTGCGTGAGGGCGTGAAAGAGTACGGTAACTGGCCGACGATTCCGCAGCTTTATGTGAATGGCGAGCTGGTGGGTGGTTTCGACATCATGCGCGAGATGCATCAGTCGGGCGAGTTGCAGAAGCTGCTGGCGCAGTGAGCAAGAGATGACGTGTTGACCCGGCGCCCGTGGCTGGGTTCGTTGTGCCCTTCGTGCGCACCCCACGGCGCGCGGAGGGCTTTTTTTATGGGGGCGAGTCGTGCGAGACTTGAGGGGCTTTATCACCGCGAACGGTGCATCACGGGAATTTGACGATGACGGTTGCAGAGATACTTGCCGAGGCGAAGAAGCTTTCAGCGGCGGAGAGGCGTCGCCTGATTGCTCGTATCGAGAAGTTGGACTCCGAGCGGGGGGGGAGACGTCGGGAAGTTAGCAGGAGCGCCGCAAGCGACGACGCGGGTTCGACGCAGCGATATGCCGCGCTGCTGCAATGGGCAGGCAGTGGTGACAGCCAATACACCGACGTGAGCGAGCAAAAGAAGAAGCATCTTGCGGAGGCGTACGCGACGAAGCCTCAGGCACCGCGCGAGAACGGACTCGATTCTTCGGCGGGCGACCTAGTCGTGTGGTGAGCCGGTGGTGCTTTGCGTGGCGGGGTGGGGGCGGGGTCAACTCAACGATACGCTTCGCGGCGATGACGAACGGCGTAAACCGTGACGAGCATCGCCGCTTCATTGACCGCGTACAGAATGCGCCAATCGCCAACCCGCACGCGGTATCCATCGAGATCGCCGAGCAACATGCGAGAGCCGGGGTCGTGCGGCGAGTCGGCGAGTCGCGCAATGCGCTGTACGACGCGCACCCTCACGGGGGCGTCGAGCGCCGAGAGTTCTTTGGCCGCGGTTTTTGTCAGAACGACTTTGAACGACACGTCGGAGGCTCAGCGTGCGATGGTTGCGGGCGATTACGCCTTCAGCTCGATGCCGAGATCGCTGGCGAGGTCTTCAAGCGGGATCGTCTCTTCGTCGCGGCGCTCTTGCCAGAGGCGCGCGGATTCGGCGCGTTCGAGTGCGTCAACCAGCACGCCACGCAGAACGTCATCGGCGAGCATCTCGTCGAGAACTTTTGCGAGCCCTTCGCGCGGTAGCGTGCGCAGTGCGCGCGACACCGCTGGCGCATCGGCGAGACCCGGGTTGAGTTGCGTTGCCATGATAACCTCTCTTGCGGCTCGCGCAGGCGAGCAGGCCGCAGCGAAGAGTAGCAGCGATCGCGCGCTGCGCAAACAGATCATGCAGACACGTATGCAGGCAAGAAAGACAACCACGTTGCGCGACATGGTCGTGTAGTGAGCCGGTGGTGCTGTGCGTGGCGGGGTGGGGGCGGGGTAGTGTGAGGCGATGAAGCGG
>CAZXXB010000209.1:6062-7055 GCA_964644185.1 uncultured Myxococcota bacterium | reverse complement strand
GTCACGCGCCCCAGTGAACTCGCCATACCCGTCGAGACCGGCGTCGCCGGCATCAAGGTCGGCGCACTGCAACGCAACATCGACGACTACGACCGCCTCTTCGCCGGTGCCTCGCGCCGCGAAATCGGCGCCGCCTCACGTCTCGGACTCGCGCGCGGCGCCGCCTTTCAGGCCATGCAGGGCATCCGCGATTTCGTCGCCAACCCAAGCATGTTTCGCGAAATCACACTCGGCCACGACGAAGACACCCGAGACTTCGACGCACTCGACGCCGCGGGCTTCTCCAGCAGCGTACCCGGTGTCCTCCACTACGACATGGATCGCGACGACGACGCGATGAAGCGGCAACTCGACACCCTCTTCGAACAACAAAAAATCGTCCGCCTCGTCGACGGCGGCGTCATCAACAACGTCCCCGCACGCGCCGCCTGGGAATCCATCCAGCGCGGTCGCTGCATCCGCCGCAACGCCGTCATCCTCGCCATGGATTGCTTCGCGCCAAAGCCCTGGCTCTCGCCCATCTGGGTCCCCCTCCAGCGACTCGCCGCCGAAAACGTCCGCCGCAATCTCCCCTTCGCCCAGGTCCACAAAACCTTCCGCTACACCCTCAGCCCACTCGACCTCGTACCCAACGTCGCCGGCATCCGCACCGCCGTCGTCGAGGGCGTAAAAGAAGTCAGCGACGACGTGATCCCCCTGCTCGCCGCCCTCATGACCCCACTCGACGGTCTCGAAAACGAATACGCCATGCGCCGCGACGCTCCCGGGCGCGACGACTGACCCCACATCACACCCGCACCCGACTCACGGCCGCCAGTCAACAAAACCCTGCAACAGCATAAGCCCCTCACGCGACGACTTCTCTGGGTGAAACTGCACCGCAACGAGATTGTCGCGCGCAACCGCCGCCGTCACCTCTTCGCCCCCATACTCACACGTGCCGAGGCAATCGCCCGCCTCAGCGCACTTCGCCGCATACGAGTGCACAAAATA
>CAZXXB010000209.1:2416-6052 GCA_964644185.1 uncultured Myxococcota bacterium | reverse complement strand
CCGGATTCCCCGACAGCCCCCGCAACACCGCGTGCGCGCGCTTGAACGTCACCGTGTTGAAGCCCACGTGCGGCACCTTGCGCACCTGCCCATCACGACCCACGGGGCTCAACGCCTCGACACGCCCCCGCAACAGCCCCAGCCCCTCATGCACCCCGTGCTCGTCGCTCTCATCAAACAACAACTGCAACCCAAGACAGATACCCAGAAACGGCACCCGACCCGCCGCCTCGCGCACCGGCTCATACAACCCACGCGCCCGCAGCGTCGTCATGCAGTCAAAAAACGCCCCCTGACCCGGAACAACAATCCGCCCCGCACGCGCCACCGTCTCAGCATCGCTCGACAACACCGCATCAACACCAAGATGGCGAAACGCCTTCACGACGCTCGCCACGTTACCCGCCCCATAATCAACGATCACAAGCTCGTTCACGCTCTCGACCCGCTCTGTCTATCTGCTCTCTCGATCTGCTCTCTCGACTTCAGCGCCTCACACCACGATACCCTTCGTCGAGGTGCTACCCGCGTACCGCGCCGAGTTATCCACCGCCGCCGAAAGCGCCAGCCCAAACGCCTTAAACGCCGCCTCGACCATGTGATGCCGGTTCGACCCCGCCTCAATCACCACATGCACATTGGCACGCGCACCCCGCGCGAACCCGTGAAAAAACTCCGGCACGAGCTCCACATCAAAATCGCCCACCCGCCCTGCGGGTATCTCACCTTCATACGCCACATGCGCCCGCCCACCGAGGTCAATCACCACCCGCGCCCGCGCCTCATCCATCGGAACGCACGCATCGCCAAACCGCCGAATCCCCGTCCGGTCGCCAAGCGCCGCATGCACCGCATCACCCAGCACGATACCCACGTCTTCGACCGTGTGATGCAGATCGACCGCAAGGTCACCCGCCGCCCGCACCGACAGCCCAAACCGCCCATGACGCGAAAACGCGTCGAGCATGTGATCAAAAAAGGCGATCCCCGTCATGATCGACGCCTCGCCACCATCGAGCGCAAGCGCAAGCTCGATGTCGGTCTCACGCGTCGTGCGTCGCAACGCCGCCACCCGTGTCGCTGAGTGCCCGCCATTCATGTCAGTTCCTTCAGCGCCGCTATCAGCGCGTCGTTCTCTTCGCGCGTACCAATCGTGATGCGCAGACAACCTTCGAGCAAACCCGCCCGGTCAAGGTTGCGCACCAGTATGCCACGAGACACGAGCCCCGCATAAATCGTGGATGCATCGGGCACCCGCACCAGCACGAAGTTCGCCTCCGAAGAAAACACCCGAAACCCCTCAATCCCACGCAGCGCTTCGCTCACCCGACCCCGCTCTGCTACCACCCGAGCAAACAGCGGACTCAACGCATCCACGTGCTCAAACACCCACGCACCGCCCGCCTGCGCATACGACGACAGGTTAAACGGCATCCGCACCTTCTCAAACTCCTCAATCACCTCGGGGTGCGCCAGCATGACCCCCACCCGCAACCCCGCAAACCCAATCTTCGACAGCGTATTCAACACCACGAGGTTCGGGTGCGCCGCCAGCAACCCCCGCGCCGTCTTGCCCCCATACGCAATGTACGCCTCATCAACCACCACGAGCCCCGCGCTGCGCGTCAGCGTCTCGCGAATCAACCCCTCGTCAACCACACCACCCGTCGGATTCTGCGGACTCGCAAGGTACACGACGTTCGGCTGCTCGCGCTCAATCATCGCAAGCCATGCCGCCCCGTCGAGCGTCATCTCTGCACTCAGCGGCACCTCGACCGGCGTCAACCCCGCCAGCAACGCACTCACCCGGTACATCACAAAATTCGGCGTCGGATACCCCACCCGCGCGCGTCCAGACGCCGCATCATACCCAAACCCTACCGCGAGGTTCGCGATGATCTCATCCGACCCGTTGCCGCACGTCACCCACCCGCTCGGCACGCCGTAATACCTCGCCGCCGCTTCACGCAGCCGCCCCTGCCCACTTTCCGGATAATCATTTGGCGTCGGCTGCGACATCGCCGCCGCAAACTCACGCGCCAGCTCAGGCGGCAACGGCTCGCGCAACTCATTGCCATGCAGCCGCAGCGCCCCCTCTGGCGTCGCCACGTGATACGCGCTCAACGCCGCAATCTCGGGCCGCACCAGCCGCAGCGCCTCAAACGGCTTCGCCGCCCCTGCACCGCCCGCGCCTGCACCACCGCCGCTCATCGTCCGTCACCCTCGCTCGCAAACCTGCGCAACACCGCATCGCGATGCGCCTTCAACCCTTCCGAATCGGCAAGCACCTTGATCGACGGCGCAAGCACCCGCAACGCATCACGACCGCACTGCACGAAGCTTGTTCGCGTCATGAAATCGTACACCCCCAACGGAGCAAAAAACCGCGCGCTCCCCGACGTCGGCAACACGTGATTCGCCCCCGCGAGATAATCGCCCAGCGCCTCCGGCGTGTACTCGCCCAGAAACACGCACCCCGCGTTGCGCACGTGCGAAAACCAGTCCGCCGCATCAACGAGCGCCAACTCAAGGTGCTCAGGCGCATACTGATTCGCAAGCGCAATCGCGTCGGCCACATCGCGCGTCACGACGATCAACCCACGCGCAACGCTCTTCTCTGCCACCGCCCGTCGCGGCAACCCATCGAGCTGTCGTGCCACCTCACCGCGCACCGCTTCGGCAAGCGCCGCATCGGGCGTCAGCAACAGCACCCCCGCAAGCGCATCGTGCTCGGCCTGCGCCAGCAAATCACCCGCCACCCATGACGCCTCCGCGTGACCATCCGCCACCACGCACACCTCACTTGGCCCCGCCACCATATCGATATCAACCCGCCCATACACCGCCCGCTTTGCCGCCGCGACCCAGATGTTCCCCGGCCCCACAATCTTATCCACACGTGGCACCGTCTCGGTACCAAATGCGAGCGCCGCCACCGCCTGCGCACCACCGATCTGAAACACCCGCGACACCCCGCACAACAACGCCGCGCCGAGAATCACATCCGGTATCGTCGTTGCACTCTCGGTCTCGCCCGGCATCCGCGGCACGGGCGACACCATCACGATCTCCTCCACACCCGCAACCCGCGCCGGCACCGCATTCATGATCAGCGATGACGGATACGCCGCCGTCCCACCCGGAACATACAGCCCCACCCGCTGCATCGGCGTCACCCGCTGCCCCATCCGAATCGAACCCGGCTCACCCTCACCCGCCACCTCATCAACAAACGAAAACCCATGCTCAATCTGGTGCTTGTGAAACGCCTCAACCCGCGCGATCGCAAGCTTTAATGCCGCGACAAGCTCAGGCGACAACCGCGCCAGCGCCGCCGCCCACGCCTCACGCGGCACCTCAATCGTCTCACGCGTCAACGTGCGATGCTCGAACTTCTCGGTGAACTCAATCAGCGCGTCATCGCCCCGCGCCCGCACCCCCGCGAGTATCTCGTCAACGTTCGCCCCCGTCGCCAGCAGGTAGTCGGCCCGCGACTCGCAAAACGCATCAAACTCAGCCGCAAACCCCTCCGCATCACTTCGCACGACCCGCATCACAAATTCTCCGATTCTTCCAACGTTGCGTCCAACACTGCGTCCAATACTTCTTCCAGTGCTTTTCTATTTGCGCGCGCCT
>CAZXXB010000209.1:511-2406 GCA_964644185.1 uncultured Myxococcota bacterium | reverse complement strand
CCGCGACAGCATCGCCTGAATCTCGCGCCCACGCAGCTTCAGCGCCGCGCGATTCACCACGAGCCGCGCTGATATCTTCATGATTTCCTCCATCACGACCAGCCGATTCTGCCGCAGCGTTTCGCCCGACTGCACGAGGTCAACGATGCAATCCGCAAGCCCCGACAACGGCGCCAACTCAACCGACCCATTCAGCGTCACCACCTCAACCGGTATCCCGCGCCCCGCAAAGTACCGCCGCGCAATCGTCGGAAACAGCGTCCCCACCCGCACCGGACGTCGCCCATCAAACCGCGGCAACGCATCCACCGGCGCCGCAAGCGCCATCGTGCAGCGCCCTATCCCCAAATCGGCCATCTCATACACATCGTGCGGCGACTCGACGAGCTGGTCGAGCCCCGCGATGCCCACGTGACGCACCCCACCCGCCACATCCCCCTGCACATCCGAGGGCTTCACCAGCAGCGCCCGCATCCCCCCCGGCAAATCAAACAACAGCTTGCGCGACTCACCCAGCACCACCCCCGCATCAACCCCCGCCCGCGCCAACACCCGCACCGACTCTTCAAGCAGCCGCCCCTTCGGCAACGCAAACACAAGCGGAGCCATCGGCGCGGCAACCTCGGTCACCTGACCTTCAACGCTCACCCCAGCTTTCGACGAACTTCTCTTCACGTGCTACTCCATCGCGGGGCGCGTTGTAGCCATGAGCCCCGTGCGAAGCAAGCGCAAACGCTTTACGCCCCCACACGCACGACGCTACAATCGACCCCAATGACGAACGACAGCCCCCCCGCAGGCGACGACCCGCTGGCCAGCAAAGCTGGCAATGCCTACTTCACCGCCCGCGCAGCCCTGCACGCCCGCCTCGAAGCCGGCGTCGGAGGCATGCGCACCGCACACGCCCTCGCAGACGCAACCGACGCCCTCTTACGCACCCTCGCCGCACCCCACACCGCCAGCCTCACACCACGCTCAGGCATCGCCATGCTCGCGCAGGGCGGCTACGGACGGCGCGAGATGAGCCCCGGCTCTGACATTGACCTCGTCGTCCTCTACGATGGCGACCCCATCAACCGCCAAAAAGCCGAAGCCCTCACCCGCGACCTTCAACACCACCTCTGGAACGCGAAACTCACCGTCGGCGCCGCGATCCGCCCCCTCGACGAACAACGCGGCTGGATGGAACACACCGTCCTCACCGCCGCGCTCGACTTTCGCCTCGTGCTCGGCGGCACCCACATCGCCACACAGGCCCGCACCCTCGTCGTCGATGAACTCAACCGCCGCGGATTCACCGGCTTTGTCGAAGACCGAATGCGCGAAATCACCCGCCGTCGCGCCCGCTTCGGCGGCAGCGTCTTTCTGCTCGAACCCGACGTCAAACTCGGCGAAGGCGGCTTGCGCGACGCCCACGAAGCCCTTTGGCTCGAACACGTCGGCGCCGAACTGCGACACCCCGTCGCCCGCTACACCGCCACCGACGAACACGCCCGCAAACTTCGCCGTGACTTCGACCGCGCCCACGCGCACCTGCTCTCCGTCCGCCACCACATGCACACCATCGCCGCCAAACGCGCCGACCGCCTCACCTTCGACATGCAGGAAAAAGTCGCGCGCATAATGAACTACCGCGACGAGCCACGCCGTTTAGGCGTCGAACGCTTCATGCGCGACCTCTACCGCGCATGCCGCATCATCACCCTCTACGCCACCGGCATCTTCGACCTCTGCGACCCACGCCGCTCCGCCGACCGCCGCGTCAGCTTTCCCATCGACTGGCGCTTCCGCGTCCATGACGGATGCATCGACGTCACCGTCCCCTCGGTCTTCACCAACGACCCACCCTCACTCGTCGAGATGTTCCAAATCGCCGCCCGCGAGCAGCGCCCGCA
>CAZXXB010000209.1:0-474 GCA_964644185.1 uncultured Myxococcota bacterium | reverse complement strand
GCCTGCGCAAAGAAATGCGCACCAACGCCCGCGTCGCCGAAGCCTTCCTCAACACCCTCTCAACCGTCACCGACGACGGCACCGCCCTCTTCGACATGCACCGACTCGGCGTCCTCTCACGCGTCATCCCCGAGTTCGCCCGCATCAACACGATGGTCATCCACGACAGCTACCACGTCTACACCGTCGACGAGCACACCCTGCGCGTCATCGCCCTCGCCAAACGCCTCTTCGGTGAACGGCTCGGACCCACCGAAGCCCACCTCACCACCCTCGCCCGCGGCATCACCCACCTGCGTCCCTTCTTCCTCGCACTCCTCCTCCACGATGTCGCCAAACTTTCCGGCAAAGGCCCCCACGCCGACGTCGGTGCCGACATGAGCCGCGACGTCGCAAAGCGACTCGGCTTCACCCCCGAAGATGCCGACGAAACCGAGTGGCTCATTCGCAACCACCTTCTCATGAGCCACACCG
>CAZXXB010000208.1:0-7058 GCA_964644185.1 uncultured Myxococcota bacterium | reverse complement strand
AACACTCGACCCATGCACCGCCGCCGCACGATACCGCGCCCGCGCCCCCGCATCGCCCGGCTTTGCAAACCTCACCGCCCGCATCCCCAACACCTCCGCCACCCTGCGCAACCGCGCCAGCGCCGCGCCCGCCCCCTCCATCACCGCCGAAGCCCCCGGCAACGTCAGCCGCGCCCCCTTCACATCGCGTATCGCCAGCAATGGATGAAACGCCGCCGCGTGCACCCCCTTCGGCAACCCCAAAAGCACCTCTCGCCCCCGACTGCCCGACGTGTGCGCCACCACCTGCCCGCGACGAAAACACCCCATCTCATCTAGCTCACGAGCCACCTCACCAATCGCCGCGTCACTCACGCACAACAGCACCACCTCGGCATCCTGCGCATTCGCCACAACCCCGCGCCCAAACCGCCCCGAACCCGCCGCCCTCACACACAGCCGCTTCGCCTTCAACGCATCGCGCCCCCACACCCCCGTCACGCAACCACCCCGCTCGCGATAAACCACCGCAAGCGCCGTCGCCACACGCCCCGTACCCACAATGAATATGTTCGGCGCTACCATCGTCCCTCCACATGAACCGTCTGCCCTTGCGTATCGCGTAGGGCGTTGCCATAACCATCTCGCACCCCGTGGCCGCGGAACCTACCGCAGCCGCCCTCTGCCGAACAGGCCGCGTCAGGAGACATCATGCGCCCACTCGACACCCTCACCCACCTCACCCGCGCCACCCGCGTCAGCACGCTCGCCTTCGTCGCCCTCGCCCTCGTCGCCGCCATGCCCCTCACCGGCTGCACCAAAAAAGTCACCCGCGTGCAAACCGACGAAGTCATCGACCTCTCTGGCAAATGGAACGACAGCGACAGCCGCTTCGTCGCAGAAGCCATGATTCAGCAATGCATGAGCGCCGGCTGGCTCGGTGAACACGTCGGCGGAAAACCCGTCGTCACCGTCGGCGCCGTCCGCAACAAAAGCAACGAACACATCAACACCCAGACCTTCACCAACGATCTGCGCAACGCCATGATCAACTCAGGCCGCATCAAAGTCATCGCCGACAAAGAACAGCGGCAAGAAATTCGTCAAGAGCGCGAAGAGCAGGCCGTCTACGCCAGCGAATCGACCCAGAAAGCCCCCGGTCAGGAAATCGGCGCCGACTACATGCTCAAAGGCACCATCAACACCATCGAAGACCGCGAAGGCAGCGAACGCGTCATCTTCTACCAAATCGACATGGAACTCATCAGCGTCGCCGACAACTCCATCTCGTGGACCGGACAGAAAAAAATCAAAAAGTTCATCGAGCGTGAAACGGTCCGCTACTAGACCCGCCTGACGCCACGACATGACCTCCCTCTCGTCACGCATTGCGCGCATCGCCGTGGCCTCGCTGCTCACGGCGAGCGCACTGACAGGCACCGCCTGCGCGACCCACAACGACGAAACCATCCGCTACCGCGTCGCCCTCGAACGCGGCGACTACAAAACCGCCGAAAAAGAACTCGAAACCTCGCCCCCCGCGCAGAGCGACCGCAACCGCGTCCTCTACCTGCTCGACAAGGGCATGCTCTTTCACCTCTCAAAACGACCCGACCCCAGCAACAAGGTCTTCACCGACGCCGAAGAACTCGCCGAAAAATACTGGGTCACCTCCATCACCGAAACCGCCGCTCAATTTCTCGTCGGCGAAGACCTCACAAGCTACGCAGGCGAAGACTACGAGCGCGTCCAAATCCACGTCTACCGCGCCTACAACTACCTCCTCCTCGGCAACCTCGACGAAGCCCTCGTCGAGTGCCGACAACTCGACAGCGAACTCACCGAAATCAACAAACGCTACGCCGACAACCCAAACCGCTACCGCGAAGACGCCTTCGCCCGCTGGCTCTCCGGAATCCTCTACGAGGCCGGCGGAGACTACAACGACGCCGCCATCAGCTACCGAAAAGCCCTCGGAATCTACGAAAAAGACTACGCCAAACTCTTCAACGTCCGCGCACCCTGGCAGCTCAAACTCGACTACCTGCGCGCCCTCAAACTCGCCGACCTCCTCGACGAATTCAACGAAGTCTCACCCCGCTACCCAGACCTCCTCCCCTTCGTCGAACCCCTCCCCAAAGACCACGGCGAAGTCGTCTTCATCCACCAAAATGGAAGAGCACCCTACAAGGTCGAAGACAACGTCGTCCTGCCCTTCCCAGACGGCACCGTCGTCCGCCTCGCCTACCCCCGCTACGAGCGCGCACGCTACGCCGTCCGCTACGCCGACCTCACCTTCACACCGTCAATCACCTCACCATCAATCGCCTCACCCACCAGCATCACGCCCGCCAGCATCACGCCGACTGATGCCACACCCATCATCACCAACGCCGCACTCAACACCGCCACAACAAAATTCTCCGGACGTACCGAACTCGCGCAAGACCTCGGCCAAATGGCCATCGTCGGACTCGACGACGCCAAGGGGCGCTACATCGCCCGCTCGATTGCCCGCGGCGTCGCCAAGTTCGCCGCGAAAAAGGCCGCCGAAAAAGCCCACCCCGTTCTGGGCCTGCTCGTCAACGTCGCCTCCGTCGCCACCGAGCGCGCCGACACCCGCTCGTGGCTCACCCTGCCCGGCCAGTTCGATCTCGCCCGCGTCCGCCTGCCCGCCGGCGCACACGACATGACCATCACCCTCATGAGCGCCCAAGGCTACGCCGTCGGCACCCGCACCATCAAAAACATCACCGTCGAGCCCGGCAAACGCACCTTTCTCACCGAGCGCACATGGCAGTAGACTCAACGCAAGACCCGCGCCCAACGACCCACGCCTGAAGACCCACAGCCAACGACCCACACGGCGCATCATGAGGTCACCATGCAACGTCGCATCGCCAACCACGCCGCACGGGCCCTCGCACTAACCCTCGTCGCGCTCACCGCCACCGCCACCGCCACCGCCTGCACCCCCCGCATCCGCCGCGAAGAGGTCGAACCCCCGCCCCTCGCAGCCCCACCCGGACTCGCAACCGTCGCCACCCCCGAAGCGACCCGCGACATCACCCGCTGGCTCGAAACCACACGCGCCGCCTACGCCCCCGCCGCATGGATAACCGGCGCCGGATACGCACGCACCCGCGCCGAAGCCGCCACCATGGCCCGCGCCGAAATCGCCCGCTTCTTCCGCGTCCCACCCGCAACCCGCGTACCCGTCGAAGGCGTCGAAATCTCGCACGACCACAAAGCCAGCGACGGCACATGGGCCGCCCTCGCCACCCTCTCACGCCCCCTCGCCCTCACCCTCATCGACGCCCGCCTCACCGACGCCGCCCAGCACATCAACCTCGCCCGCACCGCGGCCTTCGACGGCGACCGCTTCGCCGAACTACGCGCCCTCGTCGTCGGCGCCGCCGCCATCACCGACATCGACGACCTCGTCACCCGCCGCCGCGTCCTCACCGCTGAGGCACCCCACCTCCACTGCGACCCCGTCGCCGCCCAGCACGAACTCAGCGCCCGCCTCGCCGCCTTACCCATCGCCATCCACGCCCACGGCTTCGCCGCCGGACCCGCCCGCACCGCTCTACGCGCCGCGCTCCCCTCGCTCGGACTCACCGAAGGCGACCCCGCCGTGCTCACCATCACCGCCACCACCAATGTCAGCGACGTACCCCGTGGCGACCCCCGCTGGCTCTACCGCGAGGCCCACGCCCTCATCGTCGTCAGCGACGAGAACGGCATACGTCGCGCCGAACAACCCGTCACCTGCACCGCCGCCGGACGCGACGCCGAGCAGGCCCTCGACAAAGCCGAACGCTGCCTCGCCCCCCTCGTCGAGAGCGCCCTCACCTCCATCTTTCTTGCGAGCCGCACCGTCACCGGCAACACTCACTAACGTGGCACGCATCCTCTTCGTCGCGCATGGCTTTCCACCGCTCTCACAGGGCGGCGTGCAAAACTACGTGCAAGCCCTCGCCGCCGAGCTAGGTACAACCCACGACATCGCCGTCGCCTACCCCGCCCGCGGCGACGAACCACCCATTCGCGGCGAGCCCTTCACCCGCTACCGCCTGCCCCCCGCCACGCGCCCCGCCGACCCCCAGACCCGCGACGCCTTTCGCGACGCACTCAGTGACTTCAACCCCAACGTCGTCCACTTCCACCACCTCGACCACCTCACCCCCGATCTCGTCACCCTCGCAAAACACCACGGCACCCGCGTCGCCTTCACCCTGCACGACCTCACCCCCGCCTGCCGCACCGGCTTCATGGTCCGTCGCGGAACCCTCTGCGCATCGAGCCACGACGCCCGCCTCTGCAAAGGCTGCGCCGTCACCCCCCGCGGCGGCTTCATCCACGCCATCTACCACGCCCTGCGCGGCAACGGCCCCGGCCCCGACGGCATGCTCGCCCGCGTAAAACAACGCTCGCCCCTCGCACCACGCGCCGCTTCGTCACACGGCCCCGGCGCGCAAGCCGGCTTCAACCAGAACCCCGCCGACCGCCGCAACCAATACCGCGATTTGCTCGCAGCCTGTGACGTGGTGCTTTCGCCATCGCGCTTCAACGCCCAGCGCCTCGCCGACGAAAACATCCTCGACGCCACAAGCGTCACAATCCTCCCCCTCGGACACGAATGGGCCGGCCCCCACCACGCCGCCGCCGTCGCCGCCACGCCACCACCCCGCTTCGAACCCCACAAACTCCGCTTCGGCTTCGTCGGCAGCTTCACCTTCGTCAAAGGTGCACGCCTGCTCATCGACGCCTTTCGCGACGTGCGCGGCCCCCACCTCTCGCTGCACCTTCACGGCGCCTCACCGCTGCCCATCGACACCGCCGACCTCGTCGACGCCCTGCGCCGCGACACCCGCATCCGCTGGCACGGCCCCTACGGCGGCGAACGCATGGCCGACGTCTTCGCCAGCTTCGACCTCCTCGTCTTCCCCAGTCTCTGCTGGGAAAACCAGCCACGCACCCTGCAAGAAGCCGCCATCTTCCGTCGCCCCGTCATCGCCGGCGGCTACGGCGGTCAGGGTGAATCACTCGCGCTCGGCGACTACGGCATCGCCCTCACGCCCCTCAACGTCGAGACCCTGCGCGACGCCATGCAGGCCGCAGCCGACGAACCCGCAACACTCGCCCTCAAACACCACTTCCCCCCCATCGCCTCGCTCGAAGCCCACGCCCGCGACCTCGTCACCCACCTCCTCACCTGACCCCCGCCCCTTGCTTCTCGCGTGGCTCCGCGTCAAAGTGACCCTCTTGGAGTCCTACGCATCGTGTCAAAACTCATCCTCGTCGGCGGCAGCGGTCGCAGCGGTAAAACCCGACTCGCAATGCGCTTCGCGCAAAGCATCGGCACCGTCCGCGTCTACATGACCACCGGCCAGCAAACCGACCCCGAAATCGCCCCACTCCTCGGCGGACCCGACCCGTTCGCCCCACCCTTCCATCGCTTCGACGAACCCGTCCACCTCACAGAACGCCTCGTCAGCTTCAACCAGTCCGGCGTCCGCCCCGACGTCGTCGTCCTCGACCGCCTCACCGTCTGGATCTCGACCCTCGTCCACCTCGGACACAACGACATCGACGTCGATGTCCGCGTCCGCAGCCTCATCGAAACCTGGGAACGCAGCCGCTTCAACCTCGTCATCGTCAGCGACGAGCACGGCATGGGCCTCGTCCCCGAAAGCCCCATCGGACGCATCTACCGCGACGCCGTTGGCCGCGCACACCAGCGCCTCGCGCTTCGCGCCGACGAAGTCTGGATGACCGGAATGGGCATGGCCATGCGCATGAAGCCCGGCCCCGTCGAATCGTTCGCCATCGCCGACGTCGCTGGTCTCGCCTTTGAGCCCCCAACCCACCAGCGCCGCTACGAGTAATTGCATCACGCCACGCGGCGAAAAGGCGACCGCGATGAGGCGCTAGCCGAAGAGCCAAAAAGCATGCGAGTAATTGCATCACGCCACGCGGCGAAAAGGCGACCGCGCGATGAGGCGCTAGCCGAAGAGCCAAAAAGCGCGTGAGTAACCTCGAAGCTCAGTGCTCTTTCGATTTTCGCTTGATCAAATTGTCGAGCGCCGCCTGATCTTCGCGACTCGTGTGATCCACATCCGGCAGCTTCCCCGTCACCGCCTGAAACCCCCGCTGATACAGCGTCAGCCCCTCAATCGGCACCACCACCGCAAACACAAACAGCGACGTCAACACAAACACCGCCACCGTAAACCGCACCACAAACGACAACCACCCGCCGCCCCCCTTCTTCTTCTTCGCGCGCGACGACGCCGACCCCTTGCGCGCGGGGGTCTTCGCACCATTCTCTCGACGGTTCGCTGGACGGTTCGACACTGCGGCGGTCACCTGAGCCATGATTCGCTCGTCTTCACTCAAAGCACCGAGAGCGTTCTTCCCCGCATCGGCCACCCACACGCACGGCACACACGCGGCGCACACCCGGTGCACGCAAAACATCAACCGCGCACGGCCAACATCACCGCGCGCATTTCGTCTCGCGAGTGTAGAGCCGGTGCGCCACCGCGCAAGAAATCACACCACCTCACGCGCCAATATCGGCTTCACCAACGCCTCGCGCGCATCAACCAGCACATGCTTCTCGTTCGTCAACACCACCTGACCCGCCTTCGCCCCACGCGGCTTGCGCACGAACGCCCTGCGCAAATGCGCCACCTCGACCCGATTCTCACGCGGAGACTTTGAAAACCACGCCGCCAGAAGCGCCGCCTCAATCAACGTCGCCCCGGGCGGCGCCAGCGTCCCCTTCTGCATGCGGATAATCACATGGCTGCCAGCAAACGCCTTCACGTGCAAAAACCAGTCGCTCGCCTTCGCCACGCGAAACGTCAGCTCATCATTTTCGCGCGACGTCTTGCCCACGAGAATCTGAAGCCCATCGCTCGACGTGAACTCGCGATACGGCACCCGCGGCGCACTCTTCTGCCCCTGACCAGCTCTACCCGCCTGACCTGCTTTGCCCGTCTGACCCGCTCGACCCGCCGGCCCCAACGCATCGCCCCCCCCCCCCCCGCCCCCCCCCCCCCCCCTCGCCC
>CAZXXB010000207.1:1584-7126 GCA_964644185.1 uncultured Myxococcota bacterium | reverse complement strand
ACAACAACATCATCGGCCATCACATCGAGGTGCCGGCCAAGCAGGCCGACAAGCTCGCCCAACCTCCCGCCAGCCCATCAACCCGGCCCCGCATGCACGACGCGCTGCGCATCAAAAAAATTCCACAGCCCCGCCGTGCAGATTTCGCTTCTACCTGACACCAACCGACGCTACCCTCTCGCCTGCTCGATTGATTCTTCGCTCGGGGGTGCCCTCTCCCGGCGACGCCGCGTGCAGCTTCCCTTCGGGTCGCTCACGCGGCTTTTTTTGACCCGACGAAGCAACCGCAACAACTCGGTCGTTTGCGCCGTAGCTGAAGTATGCTAGCTCACGAGAAATCACACCTGCACCCTGTCGAAACATAGCGGTCTGGGGCCAACCGCCAACCCACGCGAGGGTCGTATGACAATCCGCTCTCTTCACTCGGTCGCTCTCATTCCCCGCCGACTCGCCATCGCCGCCACCGCGACACTCACGCTCATCGCCGCGCTCACGTCACCCCTCGACGCCTCTGCAAAGCCCAAAAATCGCCCCTCATCCACAAAAGAATCCGCCTTCGGAGAAACCGACCGCCCCGACGTCGGAGAGTCGGTCGCGAAACCGGTCGATATCGGCGACGCCGACACCTGGTCTGCCTACCAGCAAAAACACCGCTTCGACTGCATGGGCCCCATCGGCCCCGCACTCAAAACCCCCGAACTCGTCAAATCCACCACCCGCGACGTCCGCATCGACGGCTACCGCGCAAGCGAAATCGGCAGCGACACCGACAAAGCCGCCGTCCTCGGCATCCTCTCCACCGTCAAGGGTGCCGAAGCCGCCACAATCTGGAACCTCCGCGAATTCATCGCCCACTGGAAAAAGGCCAAAGCCGAAGCCATCCTCGTCGGCGGCGACATCGCCACCAACGAAGACGACACCGCCCTCGTCCTCTACACCCTCGGAGCCTCGGGCCTGCCCGTCTACGTCATCATCGGCAACAACGACTCGCGCGCCCAGTTCAACCGCGCCGTCGAGCGCGTCAGCAAACGCTTCCCCAACGTCATCAACATGAACCTCGTACGCTTCGTCGATGGCGACGACTACGACATCGTCTCGCTGCCCGGCTACTACGACCGCAAATTCGTCGCCTCAGGCGCCGTCTGCATCTACAAACCCGACCACGTCACCGAACTCGACAAGCTCGCCGCCCTCGCCAACGACCCCATCGTCTTCCTCTCGCACGGCCCCCCAAAAGACGCGACCCCCAAAGGCATTGACGTCGTCGCCGAAGGTGACCACGTGGGCGACCCCGCACTCAATACTTTTATCGACGACAACAAGATTCCCTTCGGCATCTTCGGCCACATCATCGAAGCTGGCGGCATCGCCACCGACCTGATCGGCAAAATCATCAAACCCGGCACCTTTGCAAAACGCCTCTACCTCAACCCCGGGGCCGCCTCCTCACAACCGTGGATGCTCAACACCGACAAAGACACCGTCGGCATGGCCGCAACATTGACGATCAAGGGCGCCGAGGCCAAATTTGAACCCATCGTGATTCCGCTCAGGGCCCACGACGACATCGACGCCAGCGCACTCGAAGAAGAAATCGACGACATGCGTACATGGCGTTGACGACACGACGCGTAAGGCGCAACAGAAGATGACCCCCGCGCCAGCACGGCGCACGACAGACAGGTTGAGCAATGACCGACAAGAACCCCGAAGCGGGTAGCGTAGACGCCGCCACACAGCACGACCGCTCAGCACGTATCGAGATGCTGCGCCGCTACCAGCACGACCTGCGCTCGCCCCTCAACCACATCATCGGCTACGCCGAAATGCTCGAAGAGCAGGCCAACGACAAACACGACGACAGCGCCGCCGCCGATCTGCAAAAAATCCAGATCGCCGCCCGCAACCAGGCCGAGCAAATCGACCGCTTCTTCGAGTGGGTCCGCGGTGAATCGCTCGAAGAAGCCACCGCCACCGGAGACCCAACTCCACCCGGCCTCACACAGCGCCCGCCAACCGAAGAGACCATCGCACTCCTCGCCGAAGACGGCGACCACGGCACCATTCTCATCGTCGACGACGACCCCGAGACCCGCTCGATGCTCGGCAAGCGCCTCACCGCTCGTGGATTCACCATCCGCGAAGCAGAAGATGGCGTCGCCGCCCTCGCACTGCTCGCCAAAGAACGCGTCGACCTCATGCTGCTCGACGTCATCATGCCCAACATGGGCGGCTTCGAACTCATGATGAACCTGCGCCGCTCGCGCAACCGCGCAGACCTGCCCGTCATCATGACCACCGCACGCGGACGTCGCGAAGACGTCGTCCAGGCACTTCGCTGCGGGGCCAACGACTACGTCACAAAGCCCATCGACTTCCCCATTCTCCTCGCCCGCATCCAGTCGCAAATGGCCGCCAAACACGCGCAAGACGAACTGCGCCGCATGGCCACCACCGATGCCCTCACTGGCGTCTCAAACCGCCGCTATTTCTTCGAAGTCGCCACCGCCGAAATCGAGCGCAGCCGACGCTACAAACGCCCCCTCTCGCTCGCAATGCTCGACGTCGACTTCTTCAAAAAGGTCAACGACACCTACGGACACGACGCTGGCGACCTCGTCCTCAAAGAGGTCGTCACCTCGCTTCGCAAAACCCTGCGCGACAGCGACTTCATCGCCCGCTTCGGCGGCGAAGAGTTCGTCATCCTCGCCCCCGAAACCACGTTCGAGCAGATGATCGTCACAGGCGAACGCATGCGTGCCGCCCTCGAAGCGACCGAGGTCAAAACCCACACCCTCACCATTCGGTTCACCGCCAGCTTCGGCGTCACGCAGGTACTTGCGGGCATCGAGCCCGTCGATGCCGCCTTGAAGCGCGCCGATGAGGGACTCTACGCCGCCAAGAAAAATGGACGAAACCGCGTCGAGCCCGTACCAGCACCTGCCTGACACCAGCGCAGGCCTGAGCCCTCACACGCCCCAAAACGCCTCACCCGGCAATCTCACTCAGCAGCCGTCTCACTCAGCGGCCTCACTCACGCCGCGTTATTGCCCGCCGGCGGTGGTGTCGGTGCCGGACGCGTCGCAAGCTCTCGGTCAAGCAAAAACAAATCCTGCGCCGAGTCGCCAAGCTGCTTGATCTTGTCGATGATGTAGTGAAGGCTCGCCTCTTCTTCGATCTGCTCGCCGATGAACCACTGCAAGAACTGGTACGTCGCGTGATCGCCGTGCGCGAGCGCTTCTTGCGCCACGTCGTTGATGCCCTTCGTCGTCTTCTCTTCAAACTTCAGTGCCGTCTCAAAAATCGCCAGCACCGACTTGCCCCCTTCGGGCTGCGCCTTCACGTCTTTCAACGTCACCTTGCCGTTGCGCGTCTGCACGTAGCCGATGTAGCGCGTCGCGTGCAGTTGCTCTTCTTCGGCCTGCACCCGCATCCAGTGCGCGAAGCCCTTCATGCTCGCCGCTTCGAAGTAGTTCGACGCACCGAGATAAAAATACCACGCCGTCAGCTCGTGATTGATCTGGTCGTTGAGCCGTTCCTGAATCTTCTTGTTGAGCATCGTGTCCTCCGAGGTGGGCAACCTGCCCCCGCGCCCGCGAGCTTTACTGACTACCGCCACCGCCCCCATGTGACAAGTTTCAACCACGCAAAACGACACGCCGAGTGGCCTTCGCACCACCTGCCCGCTTTTCCGGCAACACCCACCCCGGCGCACCCGAATGCCTGCTTTTCCGGCATCCGCTCGCCCCCTTTTTCCTCAATCTTTTCCATACCTTACATGCCCGACACCAAAACCAGAAATTTCGAAGCACATTGCGTCAAAACCCCCTTGTGCCGCTCAAACACGTTGTGTATTCCGCGTCGCAGCCGAGCGAGTCAGCGCCGCCTCGTGACACGTCAATCGTGCGCGACGCCGCAGCCAACCGCGAGGGGGGTTACCCGATGAAGAAGGTTGAAGCCGTCATCAAGCCGTTCAAACTCGATGAGGTCAAAGAAGCCCTCACCGAGATCGGCATCAACGGCATCACGGCAATCGACGTCAAAGGCTTCGGTCGCCAGAAGGGACACGCTGAACTCTATCGCGGTGCAGAGTACGTCGTCGATTTCCTCCCCAAGGTCAAACTCGAAATCCTCTGCAGCGACGAACAGGTCCACGAAGTCATCGAAGCCATCGAAAAGGCCGCTCGCACCGGCCAAATCGGCGACGGCAAGATCTTCGTCACCAGCCTCGACGAGGTCATCCGCACCCGCACCGGAGAACGCGGCCCCGATGCTGTCTAGCCCGTCGCCCCAAACACTCAACCAGTCAAACTCAGCTTCACTCTCACAACCACAGCTCTCACAACCACAGCTCACACAAACACAGCTTTCAAAAAACACAGTTTGCAGCTTGCATTACGCAGTTTGCCAAAACGCTCTAACCGAAACCCAGTACGAACAGGAGAACACGCGATGAAACCCGCAGACGTAATGAAACTTGTCGCCGACGAAGGCGTTGAATTCGTTGACTTGCGCTTCATTGACTGGCCCGGAAGCTGGCAGCACTTCACCGTGCCCGTGGGCGAACTCACCGAAGACTCCTTCGAAGAGGGCTTCGGCTTCGACGGCTCGTCGATTCGCGGCTGGCAGGCCATCAACGCCTCAGACATGCTCGTCATCCCCGACGCGCACACCGCCAACATCGACCCCTTCTTCGAGCACAAAACCCTCGTCCTCATCGGACGCATCGTCGACCCCATCACGATGGAGCCCTACACCCGCGACCCACGCTTCATCGCCAACAAGGCCGAGGCCTACCTGAAGTCGACCGGCATCGGTGACACCGCCTACTACGGCCCCGAAGCCGAATTCTTCATCTTCAACAACATCCAGTACGAGACCAACCCCTGGTCGACCTTCTACAAGCTCGACAGCGAAGAAGCCCACTGGAACACTGGCCGCGACGAGCAGCCCAACCTCGGCTACAAGACCCCCCCCAAGCGCGGTTACGTCCCCTGCCCCCCCATGGATATGCAGCAGGACATCCGCAGCGAAATGTGCAAACTCATGGAAGGCGTCGGCATCAAGATCGAGCGCCAGCACCACGAAGTCGCCACCGCAGGTCAGGCCGAAATCGACATGCGCTTCGACTCGATGGTCACCATGGCCGACAAGCTCACGTGGTACAAATACATCGTCAAGAACGTCGCGTTCCTCAACGGCTACGCCGCCACGTTCATGCCCAAACCCCTCGTCGGCGACAACGGCTCGGGCATGCACACCCACATCTCGATCTGGAAAGAAGGCAAGCCCCTCTTCGCCGGTGACCGTTACGCCGGCCTCTCCGAGATGGCTCTCCACTTCATCGGCGGTATCCTGAAGCACGCCCCCGCGCTCGTCGCCTTCACCAACCCCACCGTCAACAGCTACAAGCGCCTCGTGCCCGGCTACGAAGCCCCCGTGCGCCTCGCCTACTCGGCACGTAACCGCTCGGCGGCCATCCGTATCCCCATGTACTCGCCGTCGCCCAAGGCCAAGCGCATCGAGGTCCGCACCCCCGACC
>CAZXXB010000207.1:0-1574 GCA_964644185.1 uncultured Myxococcota bacterium | reverse complement strand
TGCAACCCATACCTCGCCTTCGCGGCGATGCTCATGGCCGGCATCGACGGCATCGTCAACAAGATCGACCCCGGCATGCCGATGGATAAAGACATCTACAGCCTGCCCCCCGAAGAGTTGGCCCTCATCCCCAACCTCCCCGGCTCGCTCGACGAGGCCCTCGAAGCCCTCAAAGCCGATCACGCGTTTCTGCTCAAGGGCGACGTCTTCACCGAAGACGCCATCGAAACCTGGATCGAGTACAAGATGGAAAACGAGGTCAAGAAGATGCGCCTCCACCCCCACCCGATGGAGTTCTCGCTCTACTTCGAGGTGTAAGCGAACCAACGGTCTACGAAAACACGCATCGCCGCAGCAGCCCCGCAAGGGGCTGTTGCTTTTTCATGCTGGCCACGTCACCCCCGCCGCGCCACCGCCTGACCCGCAACCTTGCCCGTCGCCCACGCCCACTGAAAATTAAACCCGCCGATCCGACCATCGCAGTCGAGCACCTCGCCCACGAGATACAACCCCTTGCTCACCCGCGACTCCATCGTCCGATAATCGATCTCCGCCAGCGGAACCCCACCCGCCGTCACCTCCGCATAGTTGAACCCCCGCGACCCCGTCACCGGCACTTCCGAAGCCGTCACCGCCCGCGCAAGCCGCACCCGCGCCTCACGCCCCAGTTGCCCCAGCGCCGTCGCCCCATCAACCCCCGCTGCCGCCAGCAACGCCGCCGCCACCCGCTCAGGCAACCGCCGCCCCAGATACCCCAGAACCGTCGCACGCGCGTTCGCCCGCCCCGCCTCGACAAGCGCCGCAAGCAACGTCTCTTCTCGCTCACCCGGCAGATAGTTGACCACCAGTCTCGCGCTCTTCCCCTCCCCATCCGCAATCACCCAGAACCGGCTCGCGTCGAGCACCGAAGGCCCGCTCAACCCAAAGTGGGTAAACAACAGGCTCCCCGCGCGCTTATCAACCACCTTACCCCCCACCACCGTCGTCAACTCAGCCATCAACGACACGCCCGACAACCCCGCGTGCATGTACGACCCCGCCACCACGAGCGGAACCAGCGCCGCATGGGTCGGCGTCACCGAGTGCCCAAGCGACCGCGCAAGCTCATACCCCGCACCATCCGAGCCCGTCGTCGGCACGCTACGGCCCCCCGTCGCGATCACCACCTGCCGCGCACCCACAATCCCAGTCGTCGTCGTCACCCGATACACCCCCGCCTCGTCAAACCCCGCCACCCGCTCAATGCCCATCACCCGCTCACCCAGCCGAAACTCCACACCCAGCGCCTCCGCCCGCCTCACCAGCGCATCGAGCACCGTCCGCGCCTTATCCGTCGTCGGAAACAGCTTGCCCGTCTCCTCAACCTTCAGCGTCACCCCGAGCGACTCAAACCACGCCACCGTCTGCGCCTGCGTAAACGCCGAAAGCACATTCTTCACGATGTTCGTCGCCCCAAAGAAATCAGCCGCCCCGACCCGCGCATTCGTCACGTTGCAGCGCCCCCCGCCCGCGATCAAAATCTTCGCTCCCAGCTTCTTCGCCCCATCGATCACCACGACCGACGCTTTCGCCCC
>CAZXXB010000206.1:3513-7142 GCA_964644185.1 uncultured Myxococcota bacterium | reverse complement strand
CACCAGACCGCCCTGGGCGCCGTCGAACAGGCCAGCGGAGCCCTGCGCACCGCAGAAACATACCTGCGCGAAACCACCGTCACCGCACCCTTCGAAGGCACCGTCGTCGACACCCTCATCGAACAGGGCGAGATGGCCGCACCCGGCATGCCCCTCGTCCGCATCGAAGGTGGCACCGCCCTCGAATTCGAAGCAACCGTCAACGCGCAAGACGCCGCCGCCATCGCCGTCGGCCAAACCGCCACCGTCACCCTCGACGCCTCGCGCGAAGAAACACGCGACGTCGTCGGCACCGTCGCCGAGCTTGTCCCCTCACTCGATTCCGTCACCCACACCACCATCGTCCGCATCAAACTCGACTCCGCCGAAGGTCTCCGCTCTGGCATGTTCGGACGCGTCCGCTTCGCCGTCGGCGTCAAGAGCTGCCCCAGCATCTACGTCCCAGCCTCACTCGTCGTCCGCCATGGACAACTCGCCGCCCTCTACCTGCTCGACGAGACCGACACCGTTCGCCTCCGCCTCGTCAAAGAGGGCGAGTCACGCGCCGAAGAAGTCGAGATTCTCTCGGGCCTCTCAGCCGGTGATCGCCTCATCGTCTCAAACATCGCCGGCCTCATCGACGGTCAGCCCGCAAAGGTGGTGCAGTGATGAGCGAACACAACTTCGACACCCCCGCAATAGCCCACGACCAAGACACCGACGCCGTCAAGCGCCGCCGCTACGAGCGCCGCAAACTCGGCGCATCGGGTGCCATCGCCGCCGCGTTTCAAGACAGCAAACTCACCCCCCTGCTCGTCATCGCCTCGGTCGTCGTCGGCCTCTTCGCCACCGCAATCACACCCCGCGAAGAAGAACCGCAAATCGTCGTCCCCATGGTCGACATCTTCGTCCAGGCACCCGGACTCAGCGCCACCGAGATAGAACAACTCGTCGCGACCCCGATGGAAAAACTCCTCTGGGAAATCCCCGGCCTCGACGACGTCTACACCACCTCACGCGCCAACATGGCGATGGCAATTCTCCGCTTCAACGTCGGTGAAAACGAAGAAGCCAGCCTCGTCAAAGTCTACAACAAAATCCACGGCAACCTCGACCGCATCCCCATCGGTGTCACCCCGCCCCTCATTCGCCTCAAAGGCATCGACGACGTACCCGTCATGTCGGTCACCCTCCATTCAAAAACCTACGACGCCTACATGCTGCGCCAGGTCGCCGCCGAGGTCGCAACCGACCTCAAAAAAGCCGACGACGTCGCCGAAACCACCATCATCGGCGGACAACGTCGTCAGGTGCGCGTCGAACTCGACCACGACCGCCTCGCCGGTTACTCACTCTCCCCACTCCAGGTCTTTCAGGCCCTTGGACGCGACAACCAGAACCTCAGCGCAGGTGCCTTCGACCGCGGCGACACCAACTTCCTCGTCCGCGTCGGCGACTTCTTCCGCACCGCCGCCGATGTCGGCGCAACCGTCGTCGCCGTCTACAACAACCGACCCGTCTACCTCGCCGACGTCGCCACCATCGTTGACGGCCCAGAAGAGACCGCCTCCTACGTCTTTCACCGCGACGGACCTTCCCTCACCACCGCCGCCCTCGCCAACCCCAACGCCCGCCCCTCACCCTTTCCCGATGAGGCCGCCGTCACCATCGCCGTCGCCAAACGTCGCGGAGCCAACGCCACCGACCTCACCCATCTTCTGCGCGGTCGCATCGAAGCGATGAAAGGCAGCATCATCGTCTCCGGCATCGACGCCACCCTCACCCGCGACTACGGCGAAACCGCAAAAGAAAAATCCGACGAGCTCATCTTCCACATGCTCCTCGCGACCCTCTCTGTCGTCGCCCTCATCTGGCTCTTCCTCGGCATCAAAGAGGCCGCCGTCGTCCTCGTCGCAGTACCCGTCACCCTCGCCCTCACCCTCTTCGCCAGCTACTTCTTCGGCTACACCCTCAACCGCGTCACCCTCTTCGCCCTCATCTTCGCCATCGGCATCCTCGTCGATGACGCCATCGTCGTCGTCGAAAACATCCACCGCCACTTCAAACTCAACTGGGGCAAGCTCGACGTCGTCACACCGTTCGCCGTCGATGAAGTCGGCAACCCCACCATCCTCGCCACCCTCACCGTCATCTTCGCCCTCATGCCCCTCGCCTTCGTCTCCGGCATGATGGGCCCCTACATGAGCCCCATACCCATCAACGCCTCCGCCGCGATGCTCTTCTCGCTGCTCGTCGCCTTCGTCGTCACCCCATGGATGACCAAACGCCTCCTCGAATTCTCAGAGCGTCTCCGCATCCGCCTGGGGCGCCCCGCCGACACCGCTGGCCACGACCACGACGACGCCGGCGCCGTCGGCCGCGCCTACCGCAAAATCGTCGAGCCGATGGTCGATAAGCCGTGGCTGCGCGCGGGCGTGCTCGCAAGCGTCGTCGTCATGCTCTTCGCCTCGATGGCCCTCGTCTACATGCGCGCCGTCAAGGTCAAAATGCTCCCCCACGACAACAAGAGCGAGTTCCAGGTCATCATCGACACCCCCGAAGGCGCCACCCTCGAACGCACCGCCGCCGTCACCCGCGACCTCGCCGCCGAACTCGCAAAAGAACCCCTCGTCCGCGACATGCAACTCTACGTCGGAACCGCCGCCCCGATTAACTTCAACGGACTCGTGCGCCACTACTTTTTGCGGCAGGGCCCCAACGTCGCCGACATTCAGGTCAACCTCACCGACAAACACATCCGCACCGAAAAAAGCCACGACATCGCAAAGCGCCTGCGCCCGCGACTGCAAGAGATAGCCGCCCGCTACGGTGCCACCCTGCAAGTCGCCGAAGTGCCACCCGGCCCACCCGTGCTCGCCACCATGGTCGCCGAGGTCTACGGCCCCGACCCCGTCGGGCAAATGAAACTCGCACGCGACGTCCGCGACATCTTCCGCAACTCAGACGCCATCGTCGATGTCGACTGGTACGTCGAGACCCCACAACCCGAATTCATGCTCACGGTAGACAAAGCCAAAGCCGCCCTCTCAGGCATCACCCACGACGCCATCACCAACACCATCGGCCTCGCCCTCTACGGCAAACCCGCCGGACTCCTCCACACACAGCGCGACCGCGAACCCGTCGAAGTCATGGTCAAACTCGCCGTCGGTGAACGCTCTTCCGTCAACAACCTCGCCGACATCCGCATCCACGGCGCAACCGGCAACCTCGTCCCCATCCGCGAAATGGTGCGCCAAAACCTCACCGAGAGCGAACCCTTCATCTACCACAAAAACCTCCGCCGCGTGGTCTATGTGACGGGCGAAGTCGGCGGCGAAGGCGAGAGCCCCGTCTACGGAATTCTCGACGTCATGCCCAAGGTCGATGCCCTCAAAGCCCCCGACGGCAAACCCATCACCCAGCTCATGAACGGCATGCCCGAAAACGAAGACACCTACTCCGTCAAGTGGGATGGCGAGTGGCAAATCACCTACGAAGTCTTCCGCGACATGGGCATCGCCTTCGGCATCGTCCTCATCCTCATGTACATGCTCGTCGTCGCCTGGTTCAAAAGCTTCGTCACCCCCATCATCATCATGCTGCCGATACCCCTCACACTCGTCGGCATCCTGCCCGGACACTTCCTC
>CAZXXB010000206.1:0-3460 GCA_964644185.1 uncultured Myxococcota bacterium | reverse complement strand
CCGGCATCATCGTCCGCAACTCGATCCTCCTCGTCGACTTCATCGAGCAGGAGATCGAAGCAGGCGTCCCGCTGCGTGAAGCCGTCCTTCAGGCCGGTGCCATCCGCTTCCGCCCCATCTTTCTCACCGCCGCCGCCCTCGTCGTCGGGGGTGCCGTCATCCTCCTCGACCCCATCTTCGGCGGACTCGCGGTAAGCCTCATCTTCGGCGTCGTCGTCTCGACCCTGCTCACCCTCGTTGTCATCCCCCTCATCTACTACATGGTTCGCAAATCGGAGGTCGCATGATGGCCACAAAACTTCTCATGATCGTCGTCGATGAACGCTTTCGCGACGCCGTCGAAGACACCCTCACCGCCCACGGAGCCGACGGCTTCACCGAGCTACCAATGGCGCTGGGGCAGGGCAGAAGCGGCAAGAAGCTCGCCTCGCGACTCCACCCCGGTGCCAACAGCGTCATCTTCGCCGTGCTCGACGCAACCCGCGTTGATGAAGTCGCACAGGCCCTCGTCAAAGACTGCCGCGACAAGGCCGCAAGCGAAGGTGCCGAAGACCCCATTCGCATCGCCGTCATGCCCGTCGATGCATTCATCTGACCGCCACACACCCAACCGCAAACAACCGACCCGCAAACCCGCGCACAAACCCATCAACAAGTGAGCAAAAAAATGACCGTCAACAGCACCCTTCGCGCCATCGCCGGACTCTTCATCCTCCTCTCCGTCGCCCTCGGCCACACCGTCTCGCCGTGGTTCTACGCCTTCACCGCCTTCGTCGGACTCAACCTCCTCCAGTCGGGCTTCACCAACTGGTGCCCAATGATGTGGATTCTTCGCAAAGCCGGCCTGCCCGAGCAGCGCGCCTAGCCGCTTGCCCCCCGCCCGTCGCACGGCTACACTCTCGCGGCCTTTCCCGTTTCTGCCCACATGTGCGCGTGACCTGCGCATGTCGCACGGTCACGTGGCCGCGAGGTTCCCATGCTCTCCAACGTCTCCGCGACCCGCCCCGCGCTCACAGGCCCCGCGCCCGCCCGCTTCACCTGCGCGCTCGTCGCCTGCGCCCTCGTCGTCGGTGGCCTTGCCGCAACCACACCGGCCCACGCCGCCAAACCCGACACCCCCAAAAAACTCCTCGTCCAGCGCATCGACGCCGTCGGCGTTGACCCCTCATTCGCCGTCTCCATCGAAGAAGCCGTCGTCCTCAACATCGGACAACGCCAAGGCTACAGCGTCGTCACCCCCGCCGAGCTCGAACAAACCGTCAAGTTCACAAGCGACAAAGCGAAGTTCGGCTGCGACACCAACGAGTGCCTCGCCGAAGTGCAAAAAAAGCTCGGCGCAGACCGCATCGTCGGCGGCACCGTCGGCATGCTCGGCAGCGAATACGTCCTCACCCTCAGCCTCATCGACACCGCCAAAGGCGCCGTCCTCCAGCGCGTCAGCCTCGAAGCCAAAGCCTTCGAAAAACTCCGCGAAGGCGTACCCGCCCTCATCGATCAGCTTCTCGGCGTCGCCGTCGCAAAACCCGCCTTCACGCTCCCCGCGGGCCAGTCACTCAAACTCGCCGTCATGCCCATGTCACCTCGCGGAATCCCCGACGCCACCGCCGACGCCATGACCCAGATTCTCTCCGCCGAACTCAACCAGATCAAAGGCGTCAGCGTCATCAGTCAAGACGACATCAAGGCGATGCTCAACAAAGTCGCCCTCGAAGCCAAGACCGGCTGCACCGACAACGTCCAGTGCATCGTCGAAATCGGCGCCGCTCTCGGACTCTCAAAACTCGTCAGCGGCTCGGTCGGCAAAGTCAAAGACACCTACGTCATCGCCGTCCAGCTCATCGACACCCGCAAGGCCGAAGTGCAAAACCGTGTCCTCGAATCGTTCGCCGGTGACGCCGATGAACTCAAAAACGCCGTCAAGCTCGCCGCTTATCGCGTCGTCGGCGTCGATACCTCGTCACGCGTCGGTGCCGTCGATCTCTCATTCAACGTCGCTGAAGGCGAAGCGCAACTGGGCGAAGCCGCCACCAAGGTCAAAGCCAGCACCCTCAAAGCGCAAAACCTCAAACCCGGACGCTACGCCCTGCGCGTCATCACCGACCCCGACACCTACTACCCCCTGCAAACCGACATCTACGTCGCACCCGGTGCCACCAACGTCCGCTCGATCGAGGTCGTCGCCAAACCCACCCCATGGTACAAAACATGGTGGTTCTGGACGGTGACGGGCGTCGTCCTCGCCGGTGCCGCTGGCACCACCGCCTACTTTCTTTTGCAAGACAGCACGCCGCCCCCGGGCGAAGGCACCGTCACCATTTCGCCCCCCGCTGCCGCGCTCCCCTGATCTGCTCAACCCTGAGCCGCGCCAACCAATCCGCAACGTCGAGATCACGCAGCAACGCCCGTGGCGTCGTCGGCTCTTCTTGCTCACGCAGACCCGCCGCGACCGCAAGCCGCCCCACCAGCGCCTCCACCGTCGCCCCACCTTCGAGCCACTGCGCAAGCGAGCGACTTCCATCCCGCTTCGACAGTTTCTCGCCCGTCGCCTCACGCAACACCGGCACATGCCCATACGTCGGAACCACACCACCCAGCCGCTCAATCAGGTCCACCTGCCGAAACGTCGATCGCAGCAAATCATCACCGCGAATCACGTGTGTCACCCCCATCGAGACCTCATCCACCGCCGTCGCAAGGTGGTAGCTCGCGATGCCATCGCGCCGCCACAGCACATAATCGCCCGTCTCGCGCACGAGGTCTTGTGCAACCCGCCCCGCAACCAAATCGTCATACGCAACCTCGCGCCTGCCTGCGTCGTCGCTGCAAGAAACGCGCAGCCGCGTCACCGGCACCACGCCCCCCCCCCCACCGTCGCGTCGCGCCGCTGCAACCCGCGTCGCAACCTCATCCTCCGTCAGCCCGCGACACACCCCCGTGTAGACCAGCTCTTCACCCTCACGCACCCCCACGCCCGCCCCCTCTGCCTGCGACCGCTCGGCCAGCGCCCGCAACGTCGCCCGCGAGCAAAAACACGCGTACGTCTCGCCCCGCTCGCTCAACGTCTTCAGCGCCCGCTCATACTCGGCCACCCGCTGCGACTGAAACACCACCTCGCCATCCCAGTCGATCCCAAACCGCGCCAGATCATCGCAAATCCGTCGCGCCGCCCCCGCCACCTCACGCGGCTTGTCGAGGTCATCCATCCGCAGCAAAAACGTCCCACCGTGCGCCCGCGCATACAGCCACGCGCACAGCGCCGCATAGAGATTCCCCAGATGCAAATCACCGCTCGGCGTTGGAGCATACCGGCAAATCATTTATCCACCCGTCGTATCTGCCCCACCCGTCGCGCCTGCTTCCCACCTCGCGCCTGCCACGCACCTCGTATCTGCCACCCAAACGCACGCTACCCGCGCGGCGGCGCCACCACCTTCTCGAGTGCACCATCCGCCTTCAGCGC
>CAZXXB010000205.1:3048-7165 GCA_964644185.1 uncultured Myxococcota bacterium | reverse complement strand
CACTCGCCGGCGTCACCACCCTCTCGGGCTGCATCCGCAAACCCGCCGAAAAAATCGTCCCCTACGACCGCCGCCCCGAGTTCATGATTCCGGGCAAAGCCGAGTTCTACGCCACCTCCGCTCTCATCGGCGGCTCGGTCGCTGGCCTCCTCGTCGAGAGTCAAGACGGTCGCCCCACCAAAATCGAGGGAAACCCCGCCCACCCCAACTCACTCGGTGCCACCGACGTCTGGGCTCAGGCCACCGTCCTCGAACTCTACGACAACGACCGCCTGCGCGCCCCCCGCAGCAAAACCGGAGACGCCACCTACGCCGCCGCCAGCGACTTCGTAAAATCACTCAGCGACAAATACGCCGCCAACGGCGGTCAGGGCCTCGCGCTGCTCACCGAGTACGCCCCCTCGCCCACCTTCAACGCCCTCGTAAAGCAGCTCGCCGCGAAGTTCCCGCAGGCAAAATTCTACCGCGACGACCTCGCCTTCAACGCCGCCCAGGCCGAAGCCCTCGCCGCCCTCGGACTCAACGGCTACACCCTCGCCTACAACACCGCCGACGCAAAGGTCATGGCCGCCCTCGACTGCGACTTCCTCGGCGTTGACGGCGACCGCGTCGCCCAGACGAAGGGACTCGCAAAAGGTCGCCGCGTTGACGACGCGACCCCCACCTCGAACCGCCTCTACGCCGTCGAGCCCACCTTCACCATAACCGGCGCCTCCGCCGACAACCGCCTGCGCCTCACCGCCGCGCAAATCGGCCCCTTCGCCGCCGCCCTCCTCGCCGAACTCGTCAAGCAGGGCATGGTGCTGCCAGATGGTGGCGACGCGCTGCTCTCGACCCTCACCCGACTCACCAACGGCCCCGCCTACGGCGACGGAAAATGGGTCCCCGCGCTCGCCAAAGACCTGCTCGCAAACAAGGGCAAGTCGATCGTCTTCGTCGGCTACAAGCAGCCCGCATGGGTCCACACCATCGGCCTCCTGATCAACGCCGGACTCGAAAACATCGGCCCCACCGTCAAGCTCACCCCCGGCATCGACGGCACCACCTTCGCCTCGCTGCGCGACCTCACCGCCGACATCGGCGCCAGCAAGGTCGAGACCCTCGTCATGTTCGGCGGAAACCCGGCCTACACCGCCCCCGCCGACCTCGACTTCGCCGCCCAGCTCGGCAAGGTCGCCACGAGCATCCACCTCACCTACCACTTCAACGAAACCGCAAAGCTCTGCACCTGGGCCATTCCCCGCGCCCACTACCTCGAGTCGTGGGGCGACTGGCAGGCCGCCAACGGCACACTCTCCCTTCAGCAGCCGCTCATTGCGCCGCTCTTCAACAGCATCAGCGACATCGAACTCGCCGCCAAACTCGCCGGCAACAACGCTTCGTCATTCGAAATCCTCCAGTCCTACTGGAAAGACCGCGCCGCCCTCAACGGCTCGTTCGACAAGACATGGCGCCAATGGCTGCACGACGGCATCGTCACCGTGCCCGAAGCCGCCGCCGCCGTCATGCCCACCCTCGGCTTCGCCAACGCCGCCGGCCTCTTCGCCGCCGCTGCACCCGCCGTTGAGCCGACCCCCGAAGCCCTCGAAGCCGTCTTCGTCCTCGACGCCAAAGTCTACGACGGGCGCTACGCCAACCTCGGCTGGCTGCAAGAGCACCCCGACCCGATGACCAAGGCCACCTGGGATAACGCCGCCTTCGTCAGCCCCAAAACCGCCAAGGCCCTCGGCCTGCGCCACGAAGAGCAGTACGAGTACGACGAGACCGTCGTCGAACTCACCCTCAACGGCAAGACCATCGAGATTCCCGCCGTCATGGCCCCCGGCCTCGCCGACAACGTCGTCATGCTGCCCCTCGGCTACGGACGTGACTTCGACGCCAGCGTCGCCACCAGAGAAGTCGGCTTCAACGTCTACCCCCTGCGCACCAGCGCCGCGCCCTTCTTCGCCGCCGGTGCCACCCTGCGCAAAACCACCAAGACCCACAAAGTCGTCACCACACAGACGACCGGCTACCTCGAACCCAAGCTCGTCAAAGACCGCCCCCTCGCTCGCGAAACCACCCTCGAAGCCCTGAAGAGCGACCCCCACGTCATCGAGCACATGCTCCACCACCCACCCCTCCAGAGCATCTGGAAGGTCTCGCCCCTCGACGAGTTCATCAACTCCGACGAAGTGCCGCACCAGTGGGGCATGACCATCGACCTCAACTCGTGCACCGCCTGCGGTACCTGCACCGTCGCCTGCCAGAGCGAAAACAACATCCCCGTCGTCGGCAAAGAGCGCGTCGCCAAAGGCCGCGAGATGCACTGGATACGTCTCGACCGCTACTTCTTAGGCGACGACATGAACGAGCCCGAGGCCATCGTCCAGCCCGTCGGCTGCCTCCACTGCGAAAACGCCCCCTGCGAGCAGGTCTGCCCCGTCGCCGCAACGACCCACAGCCCAGAGGGTATGAACGATATGGCGTACAACCGCTGCATCGGCACCCGCTACTGCGCCAACAACTGCCCCGTCAAAGTGCGCCGCTTCAACTTCTTCAACTTCAATCTCGACCCGACACCGCTCGACGAGATGTACAAAAACCCCGACGTGACCGTCCGCTTCCGCGGCGTCATCGAAAAGTGCACCTACTGCGTCCAGCGCGTGCAGGAAGCCCGCATCGACGCAAAGGTCAATGGCAATGGTGTCATCCCTGATGGTGCCGTCGTGACAGCCTGCCAGCAGGCCTGCCCCGCCGACGCCATCGTCTTCGGCAACCTCAAGGACGAAAACAGCCGCGTCAGCAAACTGACAAAGCTCAACCGCAACTACGCCATGCTCGCGGAACTCAACATCAAGCCGCGCACGACGTACCTTGCCCGCGTCCGCAACCCGAATCCGGAGCTCGCCTGATGAGCACCCAGAGCGCTGCCATCCCGCACGACAACGCCAAAATCGACGATTGGGCGCGTGCGCAACAAGAAGAGTCGTTCGACGGTGAATACCGCCGCGCGCCGCTGATTCTCGGCAAAGACACCTACGCCGAAATCACAAACGCCGTCGCCGACCCCATCGAGAACCCACCCAAACTCTGGTGGGCTGTCCTCGGCCTCGGCTTCTCAGGCGTCCTCGTCCTGCTCGGCTCCATCGGCTGGCTCGTCTGGGAAGGTGTCGGCGTCTGGGGTCTCAACAGCCCCGTTGACTGGGCTTGGGATATCACCAACTTCGTCTTCTGGGTCGGTATCGGTCACGCCGGTACACTCATCTCCGCCATCCTCTACCTCTTCCGTCAGAAGTGGCGCACCTCGATCAACCGCTTCGCCGAAGCGATGACGATCTTCGCCGTTATCTGCGCCCTCATCTTCCCCGGCATCCACGTCGGTCGTATCTGGGTCGCCTACTGGCTTTTGCCCCTGCCCAACCAGATGGCCATGTGGCCCAACTTCCGCAGCCCCCTCCTCTGGGACGTCTTCGCCGTCAGCACCTACTTCACCGTCTCGCTCCTCTTCTGGTACGTCGGACTCCTCCCCGACCTCGCCACCATGCGCGACCGCGCCAAAACCCAGGTCTCGCGCATCGCCTACGGCATCTTCGCCCTCGGCTGGCGCGGCTCGAACCGCCACTGGATCAACTACGAAAAAGCCTACCTGCTGCTCGCCGGTCTCTCGACACCCCTCGTGCTCTCGGTGCACACCGTCGTGTCGTTCGACTTCGCCACCTCGCAACTCCCCGGCTGGCACACCACCATCTTCCCGCCCTACTTCGTCGCCGGCGCCATCTTCTCAGGCTTCGCGATGGTCATCACCCTCGCGATTCCAGCCCGTAAAATCTTCCGCCTCCAGCACATTATGACCATCCGCCACCTCGACAACATGGCGAAGGTCATCCTCCTCACCGGTACCCTCGTCGGCTACGCCTACGGTATGGAATTCTTCGTCGCGTGGTACTCGGGTAACCCCTACGAGCAGTACGTCTTCTTCAACAGCCGCGCCTTCGGTCCCTACGCATGGGCCTACTGGACGATGATCTCCTGCAACGTCATCACCCCGCAAATCTTCTGGTTCCGTAAGCTCCGCCAGAACATCGTCGTCCTCTTCATCGCCTCGATCATCGTCAACATCGGCATGTGGTTCGAG
>CAZXXB010000205.1:0-3038 GCA_964644185.1 uncultured Myxococcota bacterium | reverse complement strand
CGCTTCGTCATCATCGTCACCTCGCTCCACCGCGACTTCCTCCCCTCGAGCTGGTTCTACTTCCACCCCACCATTTGGGATATCAGCACGTTCATCGGCAGCTTCGGCGTGTTCTTCTTCCTCTTCACCCTCTTCTGCCGCTTCATCCCCATGGTCGCCATCGCTGAAGTCAAATCGATACTGCCGCAGGCCAACCCCCACGGTGACCACGGCGGCGGAGACCACGACCACGCGCATGGCCACGCGCACGACCACGCTCACGCCAACGGCCACGGCCACAGCCACGAGAAAGAAGCCGCCGCGGTCGCTTGACCCCGGCGCCATTCGAAGAGAGGCGTTGTAACGTCATGGCAAAAAACACCGGCACCTACGGCTTGCTCGCCGAATACACCACCGCCGCCGAGATCTATCACGCGTGCGAAAAGGTGCGCGACGCCGGCTACGCGAAGTGGGATGCCTACACCCCCTTCCCGGTCCACGGCCTCGACAAAGCCATGGGCGCGCCACCCTCCGTCCTCCCGTGGATCGTACTCGTCATGGCCATCACCGGCATGACCGCCGCCATCACCATGCAAGGCTGGATGATGGCCGTCGACTACAAGTACATCATCTCCAACAAGCCCTACTTCTCGTGGCAGGCCTACGTCCCCGTTACCTTCGAACTCACCATCCTCTTCAGCGCCTTCGGCGCTGTCTTCGGCATGCTTGGCCTCAACCGACTGCCACAGCATCACCACGAGCTCTTCAATTCCGAGCGGTTCGCGCGGGTCACCGACGACCGGTTCTTCATCGCCATCGAGGCGACCGACCCGAAGTTCAACCTCGAAAAGACACGTAGCTTCCTCGAATCCACGGGGGCAACCGCCATCGAGGCGGTGTCGAACGACTGATCAAGGCGGCAAGCAGAGCATGAACACCTGCATTCGACACATCTCCTTCTTCCACGCAAAAGCGTTGGGCGCGCTCGCAATCGCGGCCGCCTCGCTCGCGTCGTGCCAGGGCGACAACTTCAAGTCGCCACCCATCCACCTCAACCAGAACATGGATTTCCAAGCCTACCTGAAACCTCAGGAAGCTTCGAAGTTCTACGACGACAAGCGCGCCTCGCGTACACCCGTCGCCGGTACCGTCGCCCGCGGACAACTGCGCACCGACGACCACATGTACAAAGGCATCGACGCCAACGGCCAGATTGCCACCACCCTCCCCGCCGAGATTCAACTCACGCAGGCACTCGTCGAGCGTGGACGCGAGCGCTACAACATCTATTGCATCGCCTGCCACGGCGGCGCGGGCTACGCCGACGGCACCGTCGTCCAGCGTGGGCTCCTGCCCCCCCCCAGTTTTCACGAAGACCGCCTGCGCAACGCCCCCATCGGGCACTTCTATCAGGTCATGACCAACGGCGTGCGCAACATGATGCCGTACGCCTCGCAGATTGAACCCCGCGACCGCTGGGCCATCGCCGCCTACGTCCGCGCACTTCAGTTGAGCCAGGGTGCCACCGTAAGCCAGATTCCGGCTGAAGTGGCCGCCGAAAAAGGGTGGAAATAGCCGTGAGCCAGGCACACGCAGTCAATCCCGTCTTGTCAAAGGCTGAAGCGTCGCTCCCCGAAGGGCACGGCCTGAGACGCCTCTTTCCCATCGGCATCGCGTTCGCCGTCATCGGCCTCGCCGGTACCGGCGTGCTCGCCTCAAGCGACATGAGCCGCTTCTATCTCGCGTGGCTCTACGCCTTCGCCTTTGGACTCTCCATCGGCCTCGGTGCGCTGCTCTTCGTCGTCATTCAGCACGCCACCATGGCAGGTTGGAGCGCGCCGCTGCGCCGCGTCGCCGAGCACATCGGCGCCACGCTGCCCATCTTCGCGCTGCTCTTCATCCCCATCGCCTTCGGCCTGCACAGCCTCTACCACTGGTCACACGCCGACGCCGTCGCAAGCGACAAAATCCTCCAGGGCAAGGCGGTGTTTCTCAACGAACCCTTCTTCTACGCCCGCGCCGCCATCTACTTCACGATCTGGACCTTCCTCTCGTTCCTCTTCCGCTCGCGCTCGATGAAGCACGACGAAACCGGCGACTTCAAGATCACCAAGAGCATGCAGCGCATGTCGTACCCCGCCATTCCGCTGCTCGGCCTCTCGCTCAGCTTCGCCGCCTTCGACTGGCTCATGTCGCTCGACCCTCACTGGTACTCGACGATCTTCGGCGTCTACTACTTCGCTGGCAGCTCGATGGCCGCCCTCGCCGTGCTGAGCCTCGTCGCCGCCTCGCTGCACACCACCCCGCAGTTCAAGCCCTACGTCACCGTCGAGCACCTGCACGACGTCGGTAAGCTCCTCTTCGGCTTCAACGCCTTCTGGACCTACATCGCCTTCAGCCAATACTTCCTCATCTGGTACGCCAACATCCCCGAAGAAACCCTCTTCTTCCTGCGTCGGCAAGAGTCAGGCTGGGTCAACATCTCGCTGCTGCTCATGTTCGGACACTTCTTCTTCGCCTTCTGGTTCATGATGTCGCGCCACATGAAGCGTAACCCGCTCACCCTCTCGATCGGCGCCTTCTTTCTGCTCGCGATGCACGCCGCCGATATGTACTGGCTCGTCATGCCCGTGCCCGGTCACGGCGGCGAACTCGTGCACGCCTACCACTTCGCACCCATCGACGTGACCGCGCTGCTCGCCGTCGTCGGCGTCTTCATGGCCGCCTTCGGCTACCTGCTCAACAAAGGCCCCGTGCTCCCATTGCGTGACCCACGCATGAAAGAAGCCCTGAGCTACGAAAACATCTGATCACCCATCGGGGCGGCTCGCCCACCCCGCGTGAGGAAAGACCGTGAGCGAACAACACCTCCACTCGTCGGCCCACTCGATGTCGCCCGAAGACCTCGTCGAGCCCGATAACGTACCCGCCCTGCGACTCACCATTCTCGTCGCGCTCATGACCTTTGCCGTCGTCGCCTCTATCGCCGGCGTCTGGCGCCTCATGGTCGTCGTCTCGCGCGACGCCGTCACCGAGCGGATGCTCAACGTCACGAGCCC
>CAZXXB010000204.1:4556-7173 GCA_964644185.1 uncultured Myxococcota bacterium | reverse complement strand
GCCGCCACAAGCCCATCGGCAAGCGCCCGCGCAAGGTGCTGCAAAAACCCACCAAAGTGCCGCAGGTCATCGCCATCCGTCGGCTCAGGCATCTTCTCGTTCTGCCGCCGCTCAATTGCATCGAGTTGCATCAGCGCGCACGCCATCGCCGCCCCATAGCGCCGCGCCCGATCAAGCTCATCCAGCACCTGCCACCGTATCGCCGTCGGCGCGCCACCTCGCTGCGCATGCAATCGCAGCGCCAGCGCATCGGCCTCGCGCACCCGCTGCAACGCATACAGGCTGCGCAACTGCTCGGGCACATACCGCGTCGACGCCGGGTCTTGCGAAAGCACATTCGCGCACGACGTAATCACGTCGGCCCAACTCTGCGACAGCATCAACCCCGTCATCCGAAAACGCCGGTTGTCCTCGACATTCGCCATGCAGCAGTTCGCGCAATACGAAGGCACCGCCGTCGTCAAAAGCCCCTCACGCACCTTCTGAAACTCGCGCCCAAACCAGATGTCTTCAAGGTTGTGCGTCGCCACCGTCTGCTTTGAAATCTCGCGATGCCGCCAGCACGTCGACACCACCCCATCCGGAAACACGATCACCTGCGTGAACGGCACAAAACACCCCGCCCGAAAAAATGGATGCGTCACCCCCTGAATGTCACTCGCGATCACCTCATCGAGTCGCCCCGCCCCTTCGAGAAACCGCGGGTCTTTCAACCACCGCAGGTTGTGTACGATCCCATACCTGTCGGCCACCTCCGCCGCCCGCTCCGCCTCAGCACGCAACTCCCCAATCCGCCCCGCTTCGAGCATCAGCTTCGGCGCCTCCTCCGACAGCGGATTCATCGCCTGTACGATCAACACCTCAATCTTCAACTCCGCCACAAGCTCCGCCATCCGCGCGAGCTGACCCACGTTGCGGTTCGACAGCACCATGTTCACCGTCAACCGTGGCGCCGTCACCCCATACCGCGCCTTCACCTCATTGAACTTCAAAATCGTCCGCACGATGCGTGCGAGCGTCCCCTCGCGCGACCGCAAAAAATCGTTCGTCTCGGTCTCGGGCGAATCAATCGAAAACGTCAGATTATCCCACCCCATCGCCACGATCCGCTCGACCATCGCATCGCTGATCAGCACCCCGTTCGTCGTCGTGTCGCCATACAGCCCGTGATTCTTAATGCTCTCCATGAGCCGCAGCGTCGTATCGCGCCGCACAAAAATCTCCCCACCCACGAGATACGCCTCACGCACCCCCAGCGCCGCCGCCTCTTCCACCGCCTGCAACAGCGTCGCCTCATCCGCCTCCGCCGCCCGCGCAATGCCAATCCCATCCGCAAAATTGCACGATGGACACGAGAGGTTGCACCGCTCGGTCAGCATCATGAACAGTTTCAGCGGAGGTGCCGGACGCCCCGCTGCCCACTGCCGCAATCTATCCTGCACTGCTTCCACTTCGCCGCCTTCTATCTCTGGTCGTGTTTTTCTGCTCGCCCTTCTGTTCTTCTTCCTTCTTCTATTTCTTCTTCTTTCTCTACTTCTTCGTTTTCTGCGACCCCTGCATCCACTGATCTCTTCTTCTGGTCCCCCCTTTCCCTCTCTGGGGGAAAGGGGGTTAGGGGGTTAGGGGGTAAACGACGCGCCGGGGGTTAGGGGGTTAGGGGGTAACGTCAAGTACGGGGCAGGGGGGGTTAGGGGGTATTCGGCCCCCGCACCGTCACCCCATGCTCGCGCAAATACCGCTTCACGCTCCCCACCGTCTCTTGCCCAAAATGAAATATCCCCGCCGCCAGCACCGCATCCGCACGCCCCTCAAGAAAAGCCTCCGCCACATGCGCCGCCGACCCCGCACCACCCGACGCAATCACCGGTATCCCCACCGCCTCACTCACCCTCCGCGTCAACCCCAAATCATACCCCGCCTGCGTCCCATCGCGGTCCATCGACGTCAACAAAATCTCCCCCGCACCACGCGCCGCCCCCTCGCGCGCCCACTCCACCGCATCAAGCCCCGTCGCCTTGCGCCCCCCATGCGTATACACCCCCCACCGCATCTCCCCCGCGCCCCCCAAATCCCCCGCCCGCCGCGCATCAATCGCCAACACCAGACACTGACTCCCATACCGCTTCGCCACCTCATCAATCAGCTCCGGATTCTCAATCGCCGCCGTGTTCACGCTCACCTTATCCGCCCCCGCATTCAGCAACCGCTCCACATCCCCAACCGTCCGCACACCACCCCCCACCGTCAATGGAATAAACACCTGCGCCGCCGTCCGCGACACAATCTCCAGTATCGTCCCCCGGTTCTCCACGCTCGCCGTGATGTCGAGAAACGTAATCTCATCCGCCCCCTGCGCATCATACGCCGTCGCCGCCTCAACCGGGTCGCCAGCATCCACGAGGTCCACGAACTGCACCCCCTTCACCACCCGCCCATCCTTCACATCGAGACACGGAATAATCCGCTTACACAGCATCGCCTTCACCCCCCGCAAGCGCCATCCCCCCCGTCAGCGCCAGTGCCTCCACGAGCGACAAACTCCCCTCATAAATCGCCCGCCCCGTAATCACCCCCACCACCCCCTCACCCGTAAGCCCCATTCACCCCCCCCCCTCCC
>CAZXXB010000204.1:2212-4501 GCA_964644185.1 uncultured Myxococcota bacterium | reverse complement strand
AAGTTCACCCCCGTCCGCAACCCGTCCCGCTGAATGTCCGTGTACACAAACCCCGCAATCGGCACACCCACAAACGCCTGCGCCACCGCAACCGCCAACCGCCCACTCGTCTCCTCCCAACCCCGCAACGCCACCTGACCATTGCGCGCATCAAGACCAATCATCACCCGCCCCGGAAACTCACGCGCCAACCCCACCGCCCACGTCGGCTCTTCAATCGCCCGCGTCCCCAGAATCACCCGCGCCACACCCATCTCAAACGCCTCCACAACCCGCGCCGTCGTCCGCAAACCACCCCCCAACTGCACCGGAACCTTCACCGCACGAACCACCGCCGCCACCGCCTCATGGTTCGGCGTGTGGTCGCCATCAAACGCCCCATTCAAATCCACGAGATGCAACGCCCGCGCCCCCAACCCCGCAAACTTCGCCGCCCACTCTCCCGGCGACCCATACACCGTCACCGCCTCGCGCCGCCCCTGCTCAAGTCGCACCACCTGACCATCCAGCAAATCCATCGCCGGATAAACCATAAACCCGCCCCCCGCAGGCAACGTCGTCGTCACGTTCGCTTCCATCGCTTTTCCCCTCCGTGATGGCCCCACATCGAGCCCCAAAACCCTACACCACGCGCGCGCCCCTGTCTCCGCCGCCGCAACCCTTGTCCGCAACCCGCAAAAAATCTAAAACCCTCGCCACCATGAATACCGCCGCCTCAACAACCGCGCGCACCCGCGAAAAGCCCCTCACGCTCATCCTCAGAGCCGCCGGCACACCCGACAAATTCGCCGGAAAACTCGCACGCCTCGCAAGCGTCGCCGCCATCGCCCTCGGCCCCCGCGAACTCGACCGCCGCCTCAACCTCCTCAAAGCCCGCAACGTCATCGACGACATCCCCACCCGCATCCAGCTCTTCGTCGGCGGCTCCGACATGCTCCGTTTCTGGATAGTGCCCGCCTCCAAAGACTACTACGCCCAGCAAGGCATCGACTTCAGCCTCCACCAGCTCCTCCGCTTCCTCGATGAACCCGCAAGCGTCGCCGACCCCATCGGCGTCATGAGCGACCGCGACGGCATCATCGGACACCTCATGCAGGTCGTCCACGCCAACCCCATGTACGACTACGAGCTTCTTCAAATGTTCGACGATGGACTCGACCAGCTCGACCAGCAGCTCGAACAGATGATCAACGGCACCCACCCCCGCCACGCCGCCATCTCAGCCATCGTCGAAGAGCCCACCTACCACGCCGAGCTTCTCGCCAACCTCCGCTCGTGGAGACATGATCCCACAACGCCGCCGCTTCGCCGCAGCAACGTGATGGCCAACCCGAAGTTCACGGCGCTCGACCGCACATTCGGCTCGATGCGCACCTCATTCCGCTACTTCATGCAGATGCCGACGACGATCTCCGGCGCCCGTCGCCACCTGCGTGAAGTCCAGTCGTTCCCATGGCACTTAGGAACCCCTGAGTAGTTAGGGACCCTTGAGTAACCCCCCGCGCGATGAGCCGTCAGGCGAAGAGCCAACAACTTAGTGAGCCGTCAGGCGATGAGCCATCAACACCGTGAGCCATCAACACGACTCGCAGCGTACCCAGCACCGTGATATGTGTTCAGAATGATGCCGAGCGAACCCATCGACATTCCAACGCGCGTCTTCCGCGCTTTCGACCCGCGCCCGCTGCTCGCCTCGCAGGCCGACGTCTACGTCGATCTCTCCCCCGCACGAGGCGAACCAGACACCAACCTCATCGTCGAGATGGAACAAGCCATCCGCCTCAGCGAACCTGGCAAAAACTTCCACCAGTTGATCTCAGGCCACCGCGGCTGCGGCAAATCGACCGAACTCAATCGCCTTCGCCATCGCCTCTGGAACGCGAAACCCGCCCAGCGCTACTTTACCGTCATGTGCCGCGCCGACGAGCGCCTCGACCGCAACGACATCGATCTCCCCGACCTCCTCCTCGCCATCCTGCGTCAGGTCGTCGACGACATCCGCGCCGCACAGGCCGACAAAACGCACCCCCTCTACAACCACGACGGCCCCCTCTTCGCCGAATCAGACAGTAAACTCGCGACCCTTTGGGATAACCTCAAGGCTCTCTTGCCACCGTTTTACGTCGATTCCGTCACGGCCAAAATCGGCGGCGCCACGCCCGCCGGGGCGTTTAGCGCCTTCGGCGAACTCAGCGCCACGATGCGCGCAAGCCCCAGCACCCGCGTCACGTTGCGCCAGCTTCTCGAACCGCGCGTCGAGCAACTCTCCGACGTCCTCAACGAACTGCT
>CAZXXB010000204.1:0-2198 GCA_964644185.1 uncultured Myxococcota bacterium | reverse complement strand
CTGCTCTTGCACGACGTCGGCATCACCGGCGGACTCGTCGTCATCGTTGACGACCTCGACAAGATGGTCCTTCGCGAAACAGAGCCCGGCTGCTCTTCCGCTGAATACCTCTTTCGCCGTCGTGGCGAGCGACTCGCCGCCCTCCACTGCCACACCATCTTCACCATCCCCGTCGAGGTCGTCTACGCCCATTACGCCAGCGCGCTCGGAGCCCACTTCCCCCGCATCAACGTCCTCCCCATGGTCAAGATTCGCGAGCGCCCTTCCTGCGACGCCATGGGCAACCCGCGCATCGGTGAGCCCTACGCGCCCGGCTACGCGATAATGCGCAAGATGGTCACCGCGCGTCTCGACAAACACGACCTCAGCGAAAGCGATGTCTTCGAGCCGGGCGTACTCGACGCCTGCATCCGCGTCAGTGGTGGTCAACCCACCGAGTTGATGCGCTTTATTCAAGCTGCGGCGTTGAGAGCTTCAACCCGCGCAGACGGCGCGAACACCGACGTGAAGCCCGACATGCGCGCGCTCGACACCGCGGCCAACAAAGCCCGCAACGCCATCCTCGACGCCTTTCGCGACTCGTACTGGATGGTTATTCAAGAGGTTCGTCGCTCTGGCAGAGCACCGCAAGACGACGCGCAAGAGCCTGCCGTTCGTCAGTTGCTCGACGCGCGCGTCGTGCTCCGTTACGAAAACGGCGACTACTGGCAAGACATCAACCCGCTACTCGACCATGTGCAACCACCCGCGCACCTGAATCCGTGACCACGCAACCGACCAACGCTGACGCCGCCCAGTTGCTCGCGCCGTCCCCCACGTCGGCCACCGCGCCACACATTCTCCCTCACAACGCGCGTCACCTCAGCGACGCCAACGAACGCGAACTCGCCCTCATCGACCGTCTGCTCGCGATGGGGCGCGACCGCTTCACCCTCGCCGTTGCCCGCTGCAACACCCCGCGCCTGCGCAACGACATCATCGCCCGCGTGCGCGAGCGCCATCCGGGCATCTGCGTCATCGACGTTCCACCCAACACCGACATCGTCTTTCGCACCGTGTCGGCGCTTGTCGGCGACGGCGTGCAACCCGAAGCGCTCTTCATCGTCGGGCTCGAAAATAGCGTCGCCCCCGACGACGAGCGTCCCCTCGCCGTCCGCAGCGCCAACGCCGCGCGCGAGCTCTGGGCCGAGCGCTTTTCGTGCCCGGTCATCTTCTTCCTTCCCGCATTCATGGTCACCCATTTTGTTCGCTCGGCACCCGATCTGTGGCGCTGGGTGAGCCACAACTTCACGTTTGAAGAAGACCCCGACACAAAGCCCATCGGCACGTTTGCCGCTGCCGAAGACCCGCGTTTTGCGCTTGTGCTCTCGATGCCCGCCGAGGCCAAACAGCACCGCATCGAAGAGCTCACCGCGCGTCTCAACGACGCCTCGCTCGCGCAAGACCCCGCGTTTGCTGGCAGACGCATCGGGTGGATGCTTGAACTCGCCCGCCTTCACGATTTTGTCGGCGCGCTCGGCGAGGCCGAGTCATGGCTGAAACAGGCTATCGCACTCGCCGAAGACCTCGACGCAAAACCCAACCTCGCCGTCGCCTACAACAACATGAGCCAGACTTTGCAGGATCGCGGTTGTCTCGACGAGGCCGAGTCGTGGTTAAAAAAAGCCATAGCGATTGGCGAAGAGCTTGGCGACAAAGCCAGCCTTGCGACACGCTACAACAATATGAGTCAAATCGAAGACGCTCGCGGTCGTCTCAACGAGGCCGAGTCGTGGCTGAATAACGCCATCGCGATCTGGGAAGGGCTCAACGCAAAACCCCAACTCGCCACAGCCTACAACAACATGAGCATGCTGAACCACGCTCGCGGTCGTCTCGACGAGTCCGAGACATGGTTGAAAAAGGCACTCTCGATTGACGAAGAGCTTTTCGACAAACCCAACCTCGCCCTCGCCTACAACAACATGAGCACGCTGAACCACGCTCGCGGTCGTCTCGACGAGGCCGAGTCGTGGCTGAATAACGCCATCGCGATTGACGAAGAGCTTGGCAACAACCCCAACCTCGCGCGCGACTACAACAACATGAGCCAAATCGAACGTGCTCGCGGGCGTCTCGACGAGGCCGAGTCGTGGGCACGTCGCGCGTGGGGTTGCGTCCGCGATCTCGACGCCAGCGCAGATCGAAAGGCAATCGCG
>CAZXXB010000203.1:4707-7173 GCA_964644185.1 uncultured Myxococcota bacterium | reverse complement strand
CCCCCCGCCGTCCCCCCATCCACCGCCTTCCCCGCCCCCACCCGCTCAATCACCACCGTCGTCACATGTCCGTTTTTTTCGACCCGCACACTCATTGTGACATCCTCGCAACCAGAGTATCGTAAAGTGGTATGATCACTTGCCGCGCCACCCATCGGCGGCACGTCGGCACCACGACCACCGCAAGTGACCAAAAACCGCGTCGTGACGGGAGTCTATCGTGAGTGAAATGCGCGAGTCACCGCTTCTGGCAATCGCCATCCCCTTCTTCCTCCTCGCCATCGCCATCGAATACTACATCGGACGCCGCCAGCAGCGCGAACTCTACCGCTTCAACGACTCCATCGCCGACCTCTCCTGCGGCGTCTCGCAAGTCGTCTCAGAAATTTTCCTCAAAGGTCTCCACCTCGCCCTCTACTGGTGGGTCTTCGAAAACTACCGCCTCTTCACCTTCGCCGAAACCGACCTCACCCCATGGATACTCGCCTTTCTCGGCGTCGACTTCTTCTACTACTGGTGGCACCGCCTCTCGCACGAGGTCAACTTCATGTGGGCCATCCACGTCGTCCACCACCAGAGCGAAGACTACAACCTCGCCGTCGCCCTCCGTCAGGCCACCTTCTCCATCCTCACCTCACGCTTCTTCTACCTCCCCCTCGCACTCATGGGCGTCTCCCCCTTCATCCTCCTCGTCAACCTCGAAATCAGCCTCATCTACCAGTTCTGGATTCACACCCAGGCCATCGGCAAAATGCCCCCATGGTTCGAAGCCGTCATGAACACCCCCGCCCATCACCGCGTACACCACGCCGTCAACCCCCAATACATCGACCGCAACCACGCCGCGATTCTCATCATCTGGGATAAACTCTTCGGCACCTTCGAAGAAGAGCGCGAGCAACCCGTCTTCGGCATCACCAAACCCCTCAAATCGTTCAACCCCATCTGGGCCAACTTCCACTACTGGCTCGAACTCTTCGAACTCGCCGCACAAACCCCGCGCTTCTCCGACAAAATCAAACTCTTCTTCATGCCCCCAGGCTGGAAACCCGCCGAACTCGGCGGCCCCGAACACGCCCCACCCGTCGACCCCGCCCGCGTCGTCAAATACGACCCCAAAGTCCCCAAAACCATCCGCCGCTACATCGGCCTCCAATTCCTCCTCGTCGCCCCCGCCGCACCCATCCTCATGGAAGCAGGCAAGGTCCTCTCACCCCTCAACCTCCTCCTCCCCACCCTCCTCGTCTTCCTCACCGTCATCACATGGAGCGGCATGATGGAACGTAAACGCTGGGCCGTCCCACTCGAAGTCACCCGCCTCATCCTCCTCGTCGCGGGCGTCGCCGCCGGACTCTGGGGCCACTCGCTCATGCTCTACGCCACGCTCACCGTCCTCGTTCTCGCTGGACTTTTCGCCTTCTGGGTCATCCGCTTCGCGCCCCTCATCAACTCTGAACCCGCCCGCGCCTGAACTACCGCGCCACCATTGCCCTTGACGAACCCGCGCCACTAGTCAACGATACGTTACTAGCGAAACCCGCTGGTAACGCGAGTCGAAACGCCGCGCGCGCGAGGGCACCATGCCAAAACGGGTCACAGGCCGATACGAACGCTCAACGGTCGCTGGCGAAGAAATCGCCGCGTTCATCCCACATCCGCTGCCTCCCGCCCGCCCCGCCCTCCAACTCGACGCAGCCCTCGCCACGCGCCTGCGCCTCGCCGAGCAATCGCTTGCCCGACTCGAACACGTAGGCTCGCTCATCCCCTCACTCGACTGGTTCATCTACGCCTTCGTACGCAAAGAGGCCGTACTCACCTCGCAAATCGAAGGCACACAGGCCACCCTCGTCGACCTCTTCACCCACGAGGCCGCCACCACCGACCCCACGCCCGCACACAACGCCGACATCGAAGAGGTCTGCAACTACCTCAACGCGCTCGCCTACGCCCGCAAACAACTCGCCAGCAAACGCGGACTCCCCCTCTCGATGCGCCTTCTCAACCAGACCCACGCGCGCCTCATGCGCGGCGTCCGCGGCGCAAACAAACAACCCGGCGAACCGCGTCGCAGCCAGAATTGGATAGGCGGCAGCCGACCCGGCAACGCCGTCTACGTTCCACCACCAGCACACGCACTCGGCCCTCTACTCACCGACCTCGAATCCTACATCCACGCCCCCGACAAACTCCCGCCCCTCATCCGCGCCGGACTCATCCACGTCCAGTTTGAAACGATTCACCCCTACCTCGACGGCAATGGACGCATCGGGCGCCTGCTCATCGCCCTCTTGCTCGAACACTGGGGCCTGCTCACCCGCCCGCTGCTCTACCTCAGCGTCTTCGTAAAACGCCATCAGCGTGAGTATTACCGCCGTCTCGACGCCGTACGCGTCGAAGGCGACTGGGAAGGTTGGCTCGACTTCTTTCTCGATGGCATCGCGACCACCGCCGAAGAATCCGCCGCAA
>CAZXXB010000203.1:487-4639 GCA_964644185.1 uncultured Myxococcota bacterium | reverse complement strand
CGACGCGTCGATGGCCGCCGTGCGTCTGCTCGAACTGCTCCCCACAAACCCGATCATCACCACAGCCCGCGCCCTCGCCTTGCTAAACGTCGCTAAGCCGACCGCGCTACGGGCAATTGCGGCCCTCGAAGCCGCCGACATTCTCGTCGAGCAGACCGGAAAAAAGCGCGACCGCCTCTGGGCCTATGCCCGCTACCTCGACATTCTCGACATGAGTCACGATGCAGCCCCGCCCCGCCCCACAGCCCCCGCTGGCGCCTGGCCCGCACGCCGTGCGATGACCGCCCCCGCGCCTGAACTACCGCGATAGCAAATCGTCGAGCAGCGCGTCGCACATCCGGTCAATCAGGTGATACACGCCCTCAAACCCATCGGGCCCACCATAATACGGGTCCGGAACCTCCGGCGGCTCCACCGGGTCAAGCCACTCACCCAACAACCGCACCCGACGCCGCAACTCTTCCGGCGCCCGCTTGCGCAAAATCGCGTAATTGTCGGCATCCATCGCCAGCAGCAAGTCGAACCGCTGAAAATCCTCGCTACGCACCGGACGCGACCGCCCCACCAGCGCCACCCCATGCCGCCGCGCAATGTCGTGACTCCGCAGATCATACGCCTCACCCTCGTGATACCCGTGCGTCCCCGCCGAATCGACCTGAAACCGCTCCAGCGCACCACGACCCCGCGCCTTGTGGATAAAAACCCCCTCGGCAAGCGGCGACCGACAAATGTTGCCCATGCACACAAACAAAAGCCGACTGCCGCCCGGCTCGGCCACGCGACCCGATACCGGCTCGTTTGCAGATGTGTTCACCGATTCGTTCATCGCGCCCCCCTCGCAAGAAGTTCGCGCCAGCGCGCTCACTCGCTACGGACCCTTCTTCTCGCCCGCGCCCTTCTCGCCAGCGCCTTTCTCTGCCGCGCCGTCGCTCCCCTCATTCTTGTCTTTGGGGAAACAGTAGTGCCGCCACAACACCACCTTCTTCGGCTCAGGGTCATCCGGCTCCCAGTTCTCCGGGTCCTGCCGCTCCTGCATCGACACAATCTCAAACTCTTCCAGCGTCTTGCCGCCGTGATGCGTCCGATTCCAGTTGCGACAGAAATACCGCCCGTAATGCAGCCGATACGCCTTGTTCTTCGACCGCCCAATGTTGCTGTAAAACTTGCGCCACCGGTAATTCGCAAACGTCCGCGACACCTTCCGCTTCGGCTTCTCCCACGTCAGCGACTTGCCCGCCTCGGCCGTCAGCTTGCCCCCACCGCCCGAAAACAGGTCAACCATCGACCCATCACGCAACTTGGCCGGAATCGCAAAATACCCATCCACCGTCGGAGGCCGCGGCGCAAACATCTTCCAGCTCTGCGCAAGGCGAAACACCCGCCCAACCCAGTGATAATTCGGGTCGGTCTTGTAAGCCCCAATGCTGTCGAGGTTGCTCAACACCACCGCGTAAAACGACGCCGCGCACAAAAACGTCGAGACAAACCCAAGATGCACGTGCATCGGCCTTCCGATGAAAGGCGCCGTCACACCGCCCATCAACTGCCGATTGTTCGCGACGTGCTTGTAAAACCACGTCCCAATCGCCATGAACGGCCCAAACCGCATCACCGGCGCAAGCCAGAACGCCCACGGCGACAACCCAATCACATACGCAAGCGCCTCAAACCGGTAGTGCGACTTGCCCGAAGCATCCACCACCGAATTCTCTTTCAACATCTGCTGCTCGACCGCCGCCACCTCCTGACACGTCCGAATCACCGTCCCCTGCGGAAGAAAAAACGCCCGAATGATCAGCACCATCTTGCGGCAGAACCCACACCCCGCATCGTAAAAAATCGTCAGCCCACGCACCTCCGCCGTCACCGCGTTGCGCGCCCAGTAATCCCAGAATGAGACCGGTATGTAAGGCAGTATCGCCGCTGTCGCGATCCACGGAAATATCCCCGGGTTCATCGTCGCCCCGAGACCCATCTGCAAATTGAAAAACAGAAACACACACACCGTGCGTATCCCCGGCAGAAGGTTCGGCAACGGCTTGAAAAAGATGAACGCGAACGGCCATAGCATCAGCACCGGACCCAGAATCTCAAGGTACAGCGTGTACGCCGTCATCGCCTTCAACAGCCACGGCGGCGACATCTCCAGCAAAAAGAACCCCGCCGGCTGCGTAAACGACTCGTGCGCCAGCGCGTAAAACACCGCGGTAAACTCGCTGTGCCACTCTTTGCCGCTCTTCAGAAGCCCCGTAAAAAAGTAGAGAAAGAACGGCTGAAACAGCAACGCCACCGTGCCAATGCTCGTCACGAACTTCGGCAGCGCCACCTCAGGGTTCGTCCGCAGCGCACCATCAAACGAGAACCGCGCCCCCCACGGCACCCAGAAACCCCAGAACAGCGTGACAATCAGCAGCGCGTCGTCGGCCTGCACGATAATCGGGTTGCGCGCCACAATCGACGACACAAACACCCAGTTCAGCAGCGTCATGAGCCGCGTGCGGTAACCAATCAGCAGCAAAAACGCCAACAGAAAATGAACCGCCAGCAGCACCTGAATACCGCTCTCGATGCCCGTCATCAGGTGCAGCGAGAAGTAGTACCGGTTCATGAACTTTTCGAGCAGCACCTGCCGCGGCAAAATCCCGTCGTCCGACAAAAAGTCGAGCGCGTCCTCCCACCGAAACACGATATCCGCCAAAATGATGAGCGCCGTCAGAATGCGCGTCACCGCCAGCGACCGCAGGTCCACCGCGAAATACCCATCGAGAATCGGCTCGATATGCTCGTAATAAAACCCCGTCTTCGGCTTCGGCGGCGCTGGCGGTAACCCGCACGACGCTGCCGGCGCACCCGCCCCCGCCGACCCCGACCCCGCCGCCGCACCCGCCGCCATCGCAAGAGCCCCCGACCCGTCGCCGCACGTCGCACCCGTGTCGATTCGTTCTTTCAACGCCATGCCCTGCTTTCCTGCTCGCGGTTTCGTGCTCGCTCTGCTCGACGAAAACGACGCCAATTCGCAACAAGAGACAAAACAACCCTTTGGCACCCAGCCATCGAACAGACGATCACCAAACCCTGAGTTTGCAAGAGTTGCCGCGCCTTATACGCTGCCACTCGCTTTTCTGTAAGACGCGAAGCCTTGATGCAAATCAAGCCCCGCTTGTCTCGCCTCATGCGCCGTGCTACCCGGTCGCCATTCAACAGCCGAGTCCGACAAGCCAGATTCTGACAACCAGACACGACACTTTCGCCAACTTCCGCGCCGCGCAGTCGTAGCGCACCGACGGATACCCAAAAAGCGAGCAAGAATCATGCACAACCACACCCCCATCTCAGCAATCTTCGCCTCAACACCGTTTCTACGCGCGCTGGTGCTGGCCCTCTTCGCAGCGTTCGTCACGCTGCCCGTCACCGCTTGCGGCGATGACGACGACGACGATGCCACCACCTCCGACGACGACGACGCCACCACCTCCGACGACGATGACGCCACCACCTCCGACGACGATGACGCATCCGATGACGACGATGACGACGACGATGACGACGACGACGCCACCGATGACGACGACGACGATGACGATGACGACGCCACCGACGACGATGACGACGACGACGCCACCGACGATGACGACGACGACGCCACCGACGATGACGACGACGCCACCGACGATGACGATGACGCCACCGACGACGATGACGACGACGACGGCCTCGTTTCGCTCACCTCTTCCGCCTCCGACCCGACCGGAGCCCCCATCGCCGGCGTCGAAATCTGCGCCGACTTCGGTGACGAGCCGATCTGCACCGTGAGCGACGAATCGGGTGCCTTCACCCTCGACAACCTCCCCCAGAACACCGACATCGACATCACCCTCACCGCCGACGGCTACTTCGACATCTTCTTCCCCATCGCAACCGGCGAAGACGACATGCAAGAGGGCGCCGCACCCATGCTTCCCATCGAAGCCGTCAACGGAATCCTCTCCGAAGCCGACCTCACCATCGACCTCGAAAAAGCCCAAATCTTCGTCTCCGTCCTCGACGAAAACGGCATGGGACTCGACGCCGCCACCATCACCTTCGACCCCACCCTCGACGGCGACGGCCCCGTCTTTGTCCTCGGCGAAGGCGGCATCACAACCGAAGGAA
>CAZXXB010000203.1:200-477 GCA_964644185.1 uncultured Myxococcota bacterium | reverse complement strand
GACTCCAAGGAGGTCGGCGCGGTCGGGCGCACGCCGTGGCGCGCCAACGTGCAGCGCGGCAGGCACAAGATCATCGTCACCCGCGAGGGCTACACCTGCGACACCAGCGCCCTGCGCCCCGCCACCGCCCCCAAATCGTTCGCACTTCCCACCCGTAACGGAAGTTTCACTGCCGCGCCCGTCGTTTGCCGCCAACTCGACCTCTAATTCGGCTACCCTACACTCGACTTCCCCCCTGCACGGAGACGCACCATGACCCGCATCGCTCAACTCGCCC
>CAZXXB010000203.1:0-99 GCA_964644185.1 uncultured Myxococcota bacterium | reverse complement strand
ATGCCACCACCTCCGACGACGACGACGACGCCACCTCCGACGACGACGATGACGCCACCTCCGACGACGACGATGACGCCACCTCCGACGACGACGATG
>CAZXXB010000202.1:5131-7202 GCA_964644185.1 uncultured Myxococcota bacterium | reverse complement strand
GGTATCGGCCTCGGTGTTGCGCCCGGCGGCTCGCAGGGCCTCGATGAGACGCGCCCATGTGTCGGGGGCGACGTCGTCATCGGGAAAGCGCCGGACTCCATCGCGTAAGACACGCACGGCGTCGTCGTGACGTTCGAGTCGCATGAGGCAGTCGCCGCGATAGTAGGTCGCGGTCGCGGCTTCGGCATGAGTTGGGTTTTCGTCAAGCCACGAAGCGAAGAGCAGTTCGGCTTCGCTGAACTTGCGGCGCGAATAGGCCTGATGGGCGTCGCGGTATTTTTCGAGTCTTTCGGCAGCCGACGAGGCGGGCTTCGCGCCACTCGCGCCGCTGCTTTCTGTGGCTTTCGCGGCGATGCGCGATGTGCCGCCCGTACCGACTGAGACGGTGGGTAGACCTGCTTCGAGGTCTTCGAACTCTTCGTCGTCGGGTGGGGCGACCGCGGGCCTCGCGGTGCGTGAGCCGGAAGCACCTGAAGCGGCCGACGATGATGATGAACGACCAGCACCAATCGCCGATTCGCGACGGGTGGTTTTGCCGTTTTGCACGATGCGGTAGCTCTCGGAGGCTTCGCCACCGGCGATGTTGGTGAGCAGCACGGGTTCGTCGTCGTCGGCTGCAGCGGCGGTGTCGCGGGCTCGGCTCGTCGGCTTTGTGGCGGGGGGCGGCCTGCTCGCGGGGGCTTTTGGGGGTGCTGGGGCGACCTGCGCCGGGGCGAGCTTTACGCGGCGCGGAAGCGCGTGATGCACACCGGTCTCGACGGTCTCTTGGCCTTCGCCGAGGTCGGCGTCGCTCGGCGCTGCGACGGGGGCAGCGCGGGGTGCGGGGGCGATGGTTCCGTCGCTCAGGCGGGGCATCCGTTGTGCTGCGCCAAGTACGTGAAGCTCGTTGCGCAGGTCGCGAAGCTCGGCCTTCTGCGCAAGCGCGTCGCGTTGCAATTGGGCGACCTGCCGCTTCAAGTCGGCAAGTTCGCTCTCGGGTGAGGCGGCCCCTGCCCCACGGGTCGCGCAGCCGGTCGCGGTGACGAGCGCGAGACCCATCGAGGCGAGTGCGACGAGCGCGATGTGGCGACGAACGGGCATCACTTGAGGCCGATGATCTCGACATCGCCGCGGTCGTCGAGGCGCACGTCGATGCTGGCTGCCGAGGGGATTTGGGGCATGCCGGGCATGGTGAGAATTTTGCCACACAGCACGACGTTGAAGCCGGCGCCGGTCGAGGCGCGAATGCGCGAGACGGTGAGGGTAAACGGCGCGGGACGTCCCTGCACTTTGCTGTCGTCGCTGACCGAGAGGTGGGTTTTTGCGATGCAGATGGGGCGCTCGGCCATGCCGAGTCTTTTGACGACTTCGATGTCGGCTTTGGCCTCGTCGGTGAGGGCGATGGCGGCGGCGCCAAAGACGGCTTTGGCGACCTTTTCGATTTTGAGTTCGATGGGGTCGGCGAGGTCGTAGGGTGGGCGGTAGTCGGGCATGTCGCGTGGCTCGGCGTCGAGGCGGCGTTTGACCTCACGGGCGATCTCGGCTGCGCCTTCGCCTCCCTTTGAGAACTGGAAGCCTTCGATGGCGACGGTGCCACGCGACTCGGCGAAGCGTTTGATGGCGGCGAGTTCGTCGGGGCTGTCGTCGGGGAAGCGGTTGATGCCGATGACGGGCAGCGCGATGCCGAGGCGCTGCATGGCGTCGAAGTGGGCGTGCAGGTTGTCGAGACCTTTTTCGACGGCGGCGAGGTTTGCCCCGGCTTTGTAATCGGCACCGCCGTGAAAGCGCAGGGCCTTGACGGTGGCGACCATGACGACGGCGGCGGGCAGGAAGCCACCTTCGCGGCATTTGAGGTCGAAGAGTTTGAATCCGCCAAGGTCGAAGGCGAAGCCAGCCTCGGTGACGACGACGTCGGCGAGTTTGAGCGCAAGGCGGGTAGCGATGAGCGACGAGGTGCCCTGCGCGATGTTGGCGAAGGGGCCGCCGTGGACGAAGACGGGGTTGCCTTCGAGGGTGCGCACGAGGTTGGGGCGGATGGCGTCGGCGAGCAGAGCGGCCATGGCTCCACCGACTTTGAGGTCACCGGCGGTAA
>CAZXXB010000202.1:0-5055 GCA_964644185.1 uncultured Myxococcota bacterium | reverse complement strand
GCGTGGTTGCCGGTGGCGGTGACGACATGTTCGGCGGTGATGTCGAAGCGGTCGCTGCGAGCGAGGTGGGCTTTGGATTTGCCGAGTTTGCGACCGACTTCGATGTCGCGCAGCGCGCGGTCGGTCATGTCGAGTGTGCGGGCCCAGAGAATTGAGGCGGGGTCGAGCTTTGGTTCGTTGTCGTAGAAGAGGTGGTTGTCGATGACGGCCGAGAAGAGGTTGTGGGCGCTGGTGATGGCGTGGAGATCGCCGGTGAAATGCAGGTTGATGGCGTCGCTGGGTATGACGCGCGAATTGCCGCCGCCGACGGCACCGCCTTTGAGTCCGAACAACGGACCAAGTGAGGGTTCGCGTAGTGCGCCGATGGCTTTGACGCCGATCTTTGCGAGTCCATCGGTGAGTCCGATGGTGGTGACGGTTTTGCCTTCGCCCGCGGGGGTGGGGGTCATGGCGGTGACGAGTACGAGGCGTCCGCGAGGGTTGCCGGGCACGAGGGCGGGGTTGATTTTGACGACGTCTCTGCCGCGCGGTTCGACGGCGTCATCGGGGATACCGAGGTCGTGTGCGATGCGGTCGACGTTGGTGCCGGGCATGGTTTGTTGTCTCCTGAGCGCCGTCCACGCGCCAAAAAGGGTCACGGCAAAAACAAAACAGCGGGCAGGACTGATTACGGCCCCGGCGGCTCGCTTGCAAGTGTGTGGGTGTGTCTGTCGGCGCGCTTGCAAGCAGAGCGTGAGCGCGGCATGTTGGCGGTATGGAAATACTGCTGAATGAAGAGACGCGTCTTTTTCGCGAGCAGCTTCGGCGCTTCGTGAAAGATGAGTTGCAACCACTTGCGGCGATGCCGGGTTTTGACCCTGAGGCGCTGCATCCGGAATCGTTCATGCGCCCGCTGCGGATGCGGTCGGCAGAGCTTGGGTTCTGGGCGGCGCATATGCCGGAAGAGCTTGGCGGTGGAGGGCTGTCGCACCTTGCGATGGTTTCGTTGCGCGAGGCGGCGGTTGAGACGGGGTGCCCGCTGGCGTTCGTGGCGGTGCCGGGGCCGGAAGGGCCGACACCGGTGTTGATTGATGCGTCGCCGATGCAGCGTCAGCGGTTTGTTGATCCGTTGATTCGCGGTGAGACGAGCATGGCGTTTTGCCTGACGGAACCTGGGGCGGGCAGCGATGCGCAGTCGAGTGGCACGCGGGCGACGAAGGTCGAGGGGGGGTATGTTTTGAATGGGCGCAAGCACTTCATCACCAACGGGGCGTCGGCGGCGTTCGTGCTGGTGTTTGCGGTGACAGACCCCGCGTTGCGCGGGGCGGGGGGCATCAGCGCGTTTCTCGTACCCAAAGGGCAGAAGGGCTTTGGGGTTGCGCGGCTGCATCAGGGGATGTGCGGGGGGATGGAGCAGGCTGAGTTGCTGTTTGAAGATTGCTTTGTCGACGAGGGGTTGCGGCTTGGTGAAGAGGGGTATGCGTTTGCGACGGCGATGCAGTTTCTCGCGGCGGGGCGTCTCGGCATCGCGGCGTATTGCCTCGGTTTTGCGCGGCACGCGTTGAACCTTGCGGTCGAGTGGGCCAACACGCGTACGACGTTTGGCAAGCCAATTGGCAAGCATCAGGCGATTGGGTTCATGCTGGCCGAGATGGCGACTGAGCTTGAAGCGTCGCGTGCGCTCGTCTACGCGACGGCGATGCGGGGTGACGCGGGCGAAGACATCAATGTGGGGTCGTCGATGTGCAAGCTCGCGGCGACGAACATGGCGTGCCGCGTGGTCGATAACGCGGTGCAGATCATGGGCGGCATGGGGTGGATGCGTGAGCATCCGATTGAGCGGCTCTATCGGCTGATTCGGATGTTTCGCATCGTCGAGGGGACGGACGAAATTCAGAAGCTGATCATCTCGCGCAGCATGGTGTGAGTTGACCCTGCGTGGCGAGGTCCGGTGCGGAGAGAGTGGTGCGGGTCTCACTTTTTGGGGCGGCGCGCGGGGGTGTCGTCGTGCAGCATGCGGACGGCGGGGGTGTTGAGGTCGTCGAATTGTCCACCGCGGACGGCCCAGACGAACACCCCAAGGGCGGCGCCAACAATCAGCAGTGCGAGTGGGAGAACGATGAAGAGAGCTTCCATGGGTGGTTCTCGCGAGGGGTAGGTGCGGGTCTAGACAGACTGTGCGGCGGCGATGTGAGGGGCGGTCGAACGTGGTGCGGGTATGTCGTGGCCCGCGCTGTCGGCGATGGGGGCAGCGGTGCGAAAGGCCCGCGAGCGCAGTGAGCTTGTGACGACGGTAAGCGAGCTGAAGGGCATGAGAATCGCGGCCCACATGGGGGTGATGATGCCCATGAGCGTCAGCGCAGCGCCAATGATGTTGTAGGTGACAGAAAAGGCGAGGTTGCGCTTGATGGTGGTCATGGTGGCGTGGGCGCCGTCGTAGAGTTCGAGGATACCGACAAGTCCGGGGCGGGTGAGGAAGACGTCGGCGGCGGCGAGTCCGGCTTCTGCGGAACCGTGGACGCTGATTCCGACTGAGGCGGCGGCGAGCGCAGCGGCATCGTTGACGCCATCGCCGACCATGACGACGGTGTGGCCCGCCGCGACATCTGTTGAGACGGTACGGGCTTTTTCTTCAGGCGAGAGGGCGCCGTGGCAGTTGGTGACGTCGAGGCCCAGCTCACGGGCGACGGCATGAACGACGGGCCCGGCGTCGCCTGAGAGAATGCCGACCTGCCAGCCGTTGGCGCGCAGTTGCGCGACGGCATCGCGCGCATCGGGGCGGACTTTGTCGCCGAACGCGTAGACCGCGGCGAAGGTGCCATCAATGGCGACGACGACGGGTGTCAATCCATCGGCGGCGGTCACGTTGACCAGCGCAGAGACGGTACGAAGAAGCGATGGCGTTGCCGCGTTGGTGGGCGAGGTGGTGCCGGGTTGCGACGTGGCGTCGAGTTGCGTGGCGCCGAGTTGCGCGGCGACGTAACGCAGCGAGCCGACGATGACGGTGTGCGACGTTGCGTCGGGTGCGCGGACGATGCCACGAATGCCGCCGCCGAGCGCCTGCGCAACGTCGGTGACGGCAAACTTTGTGAGGTCGAGCTTTGCGTCGCGCGCCGCATCTTGCACGGCACGGGCGAGTGGATGCGACGAGCTGGCTTCAAGCGCGGCGACGAGGCTGCGGATGGTGGGTTCGTCGTAGCCCGCGAGCGGGGTGACGCGGGCCAGGGCGACGCGGCCTTCGGTGATGGTGCCGGTCTTGTCGAGCCAAATCTTGCCTGGTTTGAGGATGCGCTCGAAGACGTCGCCACCCTTGATGAGAATGCCCCGACGCGCGGCTCTGCCTATGCCGACCGAGATCGAGAGCGGGGTGCCGAGGCCGAAAACGCATGGGGAGGTGGCGATGGGCATCGCGGTGGGGGGCTCAACGGCGGTGAAGGGGTCGCGCGGCCACCAGACGGCGAGGGTGACGGCGGCGAGCACGAGGACGATGACGACGAAGTAACCGGCGACGCGGTCTGCGAACTGGACGATGGGGGCTTTGCGGCGAGCGTACTCTTCGACCTCGCGCATGAGGCGTCCGACGCGGGTGGTTTCTCCGGCGTGTTCGACGAGCATGCGGACGCGGGCGGTAAGGTTGGTGGTGCCGGCGTTTACGCGCGCGCCACGCTCGACGGTAACGGGTCGTGACTCGCCCGTGAGCACGGCGGCGTCGATGTCGCTTGCGCCGTCGTCGATGATGCCGTCGGCGGGGAAGGCTTCACCTGCGCGTACTTCGATGAGGGCACCGGGTTTCAGGGCTGCGACGGGCACCTCGCGGACGACGCCGTTTTCGACGAGCCATGCGGTTTGAGGTTGCAGTGAGTTGATGAGTTCAATTGCGTCGGCGGCTTTGCGCTGACCGGCGCGGGTGAGCCAACGCCCAACGAGGAGCAGGAAGATCACGACGGCGACTGAGTCGAAATAGATTTCTCCGACGCCGCGAATGACGTTCCACGCGCCCCAGAAGTAACCGGCGGCGATGGCCATGGCGAGTGGGACATCCATATGGAGGGCGCCGACGCGCAGTGACGAGAAAGCACCTTTGAAGAAGACGCTGCCTGAGTAGAGGACGGCGGGAGTGACGATGAAGAGGCTGAGCCAGCGGAAAAAGGTGGCGTAGAGGGGCTCCATCTCGTCGAAGAGGCCGGCGTAGAGGGCGATGGCGATGAGCATGACGTTGGCGGCGATGGCACCTGCGACGCCGATGCGGGTGAGCAGCACGCGGTCTTCGCGGCGGCGCACGTCGCGCAAGTTGACGCCGCGGTAGGGGTGCGGCGTGTAGCCGATCGAGTCGAGAAAGCGGGCGACGGCGGAGAGTTTGGTGGATTCGGGGTTGAAGCGAATCGCAGCGACGGCGCGGCCCACGTCGAGTTCGGCTGAGAGTACGCCCGGTATTGCGATGGGGGCGCGTTCGACAAGCCAGACGCAGGCGGAGCAGTGAACGCCTTCAAGGTAGAGCTCGACCATTGCGCTGCCGTCTGGCGCGGTGCGCACGTAGAGGTTTGTGAAGGCGTCGTCGTCGAACTCGGTAAAGCTTTTGCCGCTCACGCTGGCGGGCATCGGCGCGTCGGCGGAAGAGCGTGCGACGGCGTAGTAGTTGTCGAGGCCGGTCTCGTGGATGATGCGGTAGACGCTTTCGCATCCATTGCAGCAGAACTGGTGTTCGGCACCGGTGTTGATGCGCCCGGGTGGGACGACCGAGCCACAGTGGGTGCAGGTGAGGGCGGTCATTCGGCGGCACCTTTGTTGCGGCAGCAGGGCGGAAGCTCGCTGTCACCGGGGGTGCGTTCGAGTGCGCCGTGCGAATCGACGTGCATCGTGGCGGCACCTTCGAGGGTAGGCACGGTGACGCGGTGGAAGATGCCGATGATGCCGAGCACGAGCATCAGCGTGGCGGTGACGAAGGGTAGCTCGCGGCGAAAGCGCAACGAGAGGGCCCCCACACCGAGGCCAACACCGGCGAGCCATGGGACGGTGCCAGCCCAGAAGGCGGCGAGTACGAGGGCGCCAGCGGCAGGGCTTGCGGTGCCCGCTGCC
>CAZXXB010000201.1:0-7264 GCA_964644185.1 uncultured Myxococcota bacterium | reverse complement strand
ATGACAAGCCCGCTCGTGCCGTCGTCGGGCGCGCAGATGGTTGTCGTCGAGGTGACTTCGCCAGATTCGAGTTGTCCGTTGTTGGCGATGCCGCCGTTGCGCCCGTTGTCGAGGCCGGCGTCGTAGCGGAAGCCGCCTTTGGCGCAGCTTGGGCTGCCGGGGGTGAGGGTGACGATGCGGTTGATCGAGTTTGCGCCGTTGGTGCCGTTGCACATGTTGGCGGTGGATTCGACTTCGCCTGCTTCGAGGGTGTTGTTGCGGGCGGTGCCGGTTGGCAAGCCGTCGTCGAGTCCGGACTGAATTTGTTGGCCACCATTGGGGCAGCTTGCGTTGCCGACGGGCAGGGCGGTGATGCGCTGAAGGGTGTTGAAGCCCGCGGTGCCCTGACAGAGGGTGGTGGTGGCGTCGACTTCGCCGTTTTCGAGGGTGCCGTTGTTTGCGGTGCCGCCGCCGTCGCCGTTGTCGAGGCCGGTGTCGAGTCGTTGTCCGCCGTTGGTGCAGGTGGCACCGGGGCTAACGGCGGTGAAGCGGGCGAGTGACGAGAAGCCGTTGATGCCGCCGTTGAGTCCGTTGCAGATGTTGGCGGTGTTATCGATTTCGCCGTTTTCGAGAATGCCGTTGCGGGCAATGCCGCCGCCGTCGCCGTTGTCGAGTCCGTTGTCGATGCGTTGGCCACCCTCTGGGCATGTGCCAGAGCCTGAGGTGAGGGTGGTGAGGCGCGTGAGGGTTGAGAATCCGGTGCCGTTGCAGGTGGTTGATGAGGCATCGACTTCGCCGGTTTCGAGGGTGCCGTTGCGTGCGGTTCCGCCGCCGTCGCCGTTGTCGAGGCCGATTTCGTATTTGGTGCCGCCGCCGCTGCACTCTGGGCTGTTGAGGGCGATGGTGGTGGTGCGTGCGAGGGTGGTGAAGCCATCAATACCGTTGCAGACGATGGCGCTGGTGTCGATTTCGCCCTCTTCGAGGGTGGCGTTGCGCGCGGTTCCGCCGCCGTCGCCGTTGTCGATGCCGCTGTCGAAGCGTTTGCCGCCGAAGGGGCAGGTGGCGTCGCCGGTGGCGATGTTGGTCACGCTTTGAAGGGTGGTGAAGCCATCGGCGCCGTTGCAGAGGCGGCGTTGCAGATCGACTTCGCCACTTTCGAGGTTTCCGTTGTTGGCAGTTCCACCGCCGTCGCCGTTGTCGATACCCGACTCGACGAAGACCCCGCCGAAGGGGCAGTTTGAGTTGCCGACGTTGATGGGAGCCTGGCGGATAAGTGAGGTTGCGCCGTTGTTGCCGTTGCAGACGAAGTCGCTGACTTCGATTTCGGTATCTTGGAGCGACTGGTCGCCGTTGAAGTCTGAACCTGAGTCGATGCGGGTGCCGCCTGTTGGGCAATCTTCGTCGTCACGGTCGAGCGAAGTGACGCGAATCACCGTCGTGAATGGGCGAAACTCGAAGGCACCGATGTCGCAGGTGGTGCCGAATGGGCGTCGTACGCCGCGTTGATCGGCGGCGACAGGTGCGCCAGAAGTGGTCTGGCAGGTGCCGCGATCAACGGCGGTACTCGTGGCGTCGGTGGCGTGGGTCTCGGTGTTGCCGCCGTTGTTGCGCAGCGAGCCGATGAGCGGGTCGAGGGGTGCGGCGGTGGTGCCTGACTGGTCAGCGTTACCGGTGAATCCGGTGGCGCCGGTGCGGTTGCCAATGAGGTTGTTGTTGCGCGAGGTGATGGTGCCCGAAACGTCTGGGTCGTTGGTGGCGGTGTTTTCGGCGATGATTGAGTTGCCGATTTCGATGGTGGTGGGGAAGGTCGAGCCGCCAGTCACGCGTGCGACGCCGCCGCCACGTGAGGCGGTGTTGGCGGTAATGGTGCACTGGCTGATGAAGGCGATGCCGCCGTTGGTTCCGTCGCCGACCTGGATGCCGCCGCCTCTGCCGGTGCCGCTTGCGCGGTTGCCGCTGAAGGTTGAGTTGAGCAGCGAGAGGTTGAGGGTGCCCGCGTTGAGGATACCGCCGCCGCCGAGGCTTTCGGCGGTGTTGAAGGCGAAGAGTGAGCCGCTGATTGAGCCTGCGCTGAAGCCGGTGCTGATGTATGCGCCGCCGCCGCCGGTGCCGATATTGTTGCGGATGTTGCAGTCGGTGAGGGTGATTGAAGAGAGCAGGTGCAGGCCGCCGCCGAGCCCGCCCGCGGTGTTGTTGATGATGTTTGATGTGGTCGCGGTGAAGGGGCCTTCGGCGAAGATACCGCCACCGAGTGCGGCGGTGTTGTTGTCGATATTGACGTTGGTGAGGGTGGTTTCGGCGTCGAGTCCCTGTGCGTAGATGGCGCCGCCTCTGCTGACACCGGCGTTGCCGTTGAGAATCGTGAGGTCGCTGAAGGCGACTTCGACGACGTTGCTGCCGTCGTTTGAGGCGATGATGTGGAAGGCGCGATCGAGGTCGCTGGCGTCGATGACGGTGCTGGTGCTGCCTGCGCCAGCAATGGTGACGTTGGCGAGCAGGTCAAGGTCGCCGGTTGAAGAGGCGTTCTCGTCGGTGCCGACCCGCGTAAAGCGGTAGGTTCCGCCGCTGAGTACGATGCGGTCTGTGCCGCTACCAGCGGTGCAGGCGTCAACGGCGGTGTCGGTGTTGGCGGCGCGGATGGCCTCGCGCAGCGAACAGTTTCCGTTGGTGGTGAGGTCGTCGGAGACGGTGTTGACGGTGATGGTGGCGGCGTTTGCCGAGGCTGCCATCGAGAGCGTGGCGAGTGCGACGAAGGTCGCGATGCAGCGGGCGAGGCGGGCACGTGGTGCGGCGCGGTCGCGCGACGGGGCAGGCGGGGCAGTATGGTGGCACGAGGTTGAGGGCGACTGTGCGAGGGTGCGGCCCCTCGGCGCGGAAAGGTGACGACGCGACATCGAAACGACCTCCGGGTTTTGCGAGACCTTGCTGCGATTCGCCGAGTCACTGGGTCGTCGCGGCAGGGTATGGGCGACGTCAAGTGATCTGCGAAGGGCGGTAGAGTAGCGTTTCGCGCGGGGAAATACACGTGCAAACGCAACAAAGAATGAACACGACGCGGTTTGCGCGAAGTTCAGGCACGGGTTTCGGCGAGAGCCGATTCGACGCGTTGCAAAAGGTCGGCGAGTGCGAAGGGTTTTGGCAAAAAGCCGACGATGGCGTTGTCGGCGACGCGGGCGGTGACGGCGTTGTGGCTGTATCCGCTCATGAGAATGACGCGTGCGGCGGGGTCGAGGGCGCGTAGCTGCGCGAGGGTTGCGGGGCCGTCGAGCCCGGGCATGGTCATGTCAAGCAAGACGAGGCCGATGCGTCCCATGTGTTGCTCGTAGATGGTGAGGGCGGCGTGGCCTGAGGTGGCGGTGAGGGTTTCGATGCCCTCTTCTTCTAGAATACGGGCGATGACGACGCGCACCGAGTCTTCATCGTCGACGACGAGTACGGCACGGGTGCGAACAGGGGGCGACTCGGGCAACACGGGAAACGACGATGATGAGTAGCGGCGTTGCGACGTGGGGGGCGGCGAGCAAGGCAAAATGAGGCGGTAGGCGCGCTCGGCAGGATTGCGCGGCTCGTAGAGCGCGCCGCCTCCGCGCGTCGCGATGGTGTAGACGGCGGCGAGGGCGAGCGAAAACTTGGGGTCGGTGGGGTCGATCGAGACTGGCGGGGTGAGCGGAGTGCTGCCAAATGCACGTGCCGAGATGTCTATCCAGCCGTAGCCGTGCGGTGAGGGGGGCAGCTCGCGCTGACCGATTGCGGTGTGGCTCGTGAGGTCGGGTGGGGCGTCGCCTTCGCCGAGAGAGACAATGATGCTGCCGGGCTGGGCGGAGAGGCTCTCGTGCACGAGCGTGACGAGGTTGAGTACGGCCTGTTCGAACTGGGCGCGGTCGGTACGTATCCAGACCGGGGCGTCGGGGGTGCGGCACTCGACGACGACGGGGTAGGCGAACATGGCGCGCATGATGGCGTGCAGGTCGGGGGCGAGGGCGCTGAGGTTGAGGGTTTCGACGAGGGTTGTGCCACGGCCAGAGAAGTCGAGCAGTTGGCGGCTAAGGCGGCTCATGCGGTCGAGGGCGATTCGCACTTCGGTGAGGGTGAATTGCTGTGGGTTGCCCGAGGCTGTGTTTTGCAAGAGCAGGTCGGTATTGCCGAGGGCGGTGGTGAGCAGATTGTTTAGCTCGTGCGAGACGCCGCCGGCGAGTGCGGCGAGGCTTGCGTAGCGCTGCATGTCGGCGATGCGGTTTTCCAGGGCTTCACGGGCGGCAAGCGAGCGAACCTCTTCGGTTCTTGAGACGGCCGAGCCGATGATGCGATAGATAGTTCCGCGCTCGTTGCGGACAGGGGTGAGGCGGATGAGCCAGCGGGTGTCGGCGCCGAGGAGGGGGAGGGTGGTTTCGTAGATGAAGGTTTCGCCAGAGTTTTTGCAGTGGCGGAAATGCTCGACCATCGAGGCGATGGCGTCGGTTGAGGTGATGTTGCTGAGGTCTGCGGGGGTCTTGCCGACGAGGTCGGCCTCGCGCACGCCAGAGACGCGCTGAAGGGCGGGGTTGATGCCGCTGAAGCGAAATTCTCCGCTGTCGTCGATGTCGACGACGAAAACGCCAGCTTCGATGCCGCTGTAGAGCGAGTCGAGAAAATCGGTCCGTTCCTGCAACTCTGTGGCGAGCTGGACGCGTGCGGTGACGTCGCGAATGAATGCGGCGATGAATTCTCCATTTGCGGAACCGAGGGTGACGCAGGTGATTTCGGCGTCGATCTCAGTTCTATCGGGGGCGCGCACCTTGCGTTCGAGCGAGATGAATCCGTTGTTTTGAACGGTTTGCCAGACTTCGGGCCAGCTTTTGCGGGTCGAGGTGGGCAGGTAGTCGTAGATGTCGAGGTCGAGGTCGCCGTCGGTGGGGAGATGCAAGAGGGCTCTCGCACGGCGGTTGGCGAAGCAGGCGCGTCCGTCGCTGGTGACGCAGATAATCGCGTCTTGAGCGGCGTCAACGAGTTCGCGAAAGACAGTGAGATCGCGCTCTTGTGCGAAGAGAGGCTGAACCCGTGCGCTGGTGGTCGTGCTGTCTGCCACAGTACCCCCTGCCGCGCCCGTTGATTGGACGGGCCGCTCGACATCGCCGACAGTGGGTGAGGTTAATCGGTTGCGGCGGTTCTGTCGAGAGCCGCACACATTCGTTGACTTGCACGCGTTGGGGGCGATTCGAAGCAGTGGGGAAGCTTGCGTACCCCGGCGAAGGCGAATAGAAGACCCGCGCCATGGAACTACGTGAATACAAGCCAGTGATTGCCGACCTCCGCGTGCGCCTTGAAGACTTGCGGAGGCATCTTTGACGTCGCGGGACTTGCGGCGCGACTCGACAAACTCGACCAACAGACGACCGAGCCAGGGTTCTGGGATGACCAGGACAAGGCCAAAGAGGTCAACCGCAAACGAGCAGGGGTGCAGGCGACGCTGAAGCCTGTCGGTGACACGGCACGTGCGCTCGACGACGCCGAGGCGATGTTTGAGTTGGCGAGCGAACTTGGCGACGAGAGTATGGTTGGCGAGGTCGAAGAGTTGGTTTCGGCGGCGAAGAAGGGTGTGGAGGACCTCGAGTTTCGGCGGATGCTTTCGGGTCCGCATGATTCAAGTAACGCGATCGTCGAAATCAATTCGGGGGCTGGTGGCACCGAGTCGTGCGACTGGGCGTCGATGCTGTTGCGCATGTATCTTCGGTACTGCGAGCGACGCGGCTACAAGACCGAGATCATTGACCAGCAAGACGGCGACGAGGCGGGCATCAAGAGCGCGACGTTCACGGTCGAGGGGCCGTACGCGTACGGGTATCTGCGTCCAGAGTCGGGGGTGCATCGGCTCGTGCGAATCAGTCCGTACGACTCGAATGCGCGGCGGCACACGTCGTTTGCGTCGGTGAGCGTGACGGCGGATATCGAGGAGGACATCAAGATTGACATTGATGAGGCCGATTTGCGGGTCGATACGTATCGGTCGTCGGGTGCCGGTGGACAAAAGGTCAACAAGACCGATTCGGCGGTGCGGCTGACGCATATTCCGACCGGGCTTGTGGTGGCGTGCCAGAATGAGCGCAGCCAGCACAAGAACCGGTCGATGGCGATGAAGATATTGAAGGCGCGGCTGTTTCAGCTTGAAGAGCGCAAGCGTGACGAAGAGAAGGCGAAGCTCGAAGGGGCGAAAAAGGACATTGGGTGGGGCAGCCAGATTCGCTCATACGTGTTGCAGCCGTATCGGATGGTGAAAGACCTGCGGACGCGGTACACGGTGGGCAATGTCGATGCGGTGCTGGACGGCGACATTGAGGGTTTCGTGATCGACTACCTGATGAAGGCAGGAAGCGGGCAACTGCTCGATGGCGAGGGCGAAGATTTGGAGTAGCGGCGGGGTGGCAGAGGGTGGCGTGTTTGTTCTAACTTGTTGGAAGCATTAGCGTTTCTTGGCTGCCGCGGCGCGCTCGATGGCGCTGGCGATGTTTTTCTTCGCGGTGCCCAACCCCACCGGCATGGGCTTTGGGGCCGGTCGTGGCGGAGTGTTGGGGGCTGGGGCCGCCTCAGTGGCTGGTGAAGGCTTGCGGCTGCGAGGGCGCGCAACGGTCTCAAGCGCAACGGGTACGGGTTTTGCGCGCGGTGGTTTTGCGGAGGAGGCTGGCGGGGGCGAAGCCGCGTCAGGCTGCGCGGAGCCGTGGCGTGGTGCGGCGGCAAGGGGTTCGAGGCGGGCGAGCCATTGTCCGGGGTTCATGATGCCGTAGGGGTCGAGCACGCGGCGGGTGTCGTGGAGTACGCGCATCCATGTTTCGCCGAGGTGGGGCTTGAGTTTTTCGACCGCCCAGGCGGGGGTCTTGTAGGGGATGTAGCCGAGCGGAAAGGTGGCGTCGAAGAGGTCTTCGAGGCAGGCGCGGACACGTTTTTTTTCGTCGTCGTCGCGCTTATCGAAGGTGATGATGAAGCGCAGCACGGCGTAGTGGCCACCCCACATGGGACGGCAGACGACGATGGGGGCGAACCCGGCTTTTTCCATGATGCGGACGCCGAGTTCGGCACCCTCGTCGAGCTTCGTGACGGGGCCGTAGGTGCCGAGCCAGGTGAGTCCGCCACCGCTGTGTTCGAGCAAAAAGTCGAGTGTTGTCGGGAACTTTGCGAACTTTGCGAAGGCTGGCACGAGGGTCACGAGGTCTTCGAGGGTGACGGTGGCGCCGAGTTTGTAGCCTTGTTTTCGCAGGTTTGCGATGCAGGCGTAGAGGGCTTCGCGTTTGAGTTTGAGTTCGGCTGAGGTGGG
>CAZXXB010000200.1:6996-7277 GCA_964644185.1 uncultured Myxococcota bacterium | reverse complement strand
CGATGTCCGCGGCGCCGAGGCCACCATCGAAGAGCAGACCGACGCGCTCTTGTTGAAGAGCGACAGCGAGCACCGCGTGCGTGCCGTGCTCGACGTGCTCGAATCAAAACTGCTGAAGCGCGGAGTCGAACTCTCGTCGCTTGAGATCGGCAAAATCGAATCGGCTTCGGGCGGCAAAGCGAAGCTCACGATCAAGTACAAGCAGGGCATCGGCAAAGAGCTCGCCAAAGACGTGCTGAAGCGCATCAAAGAGAGCGCAATCAAGGTGCAGGCAACGATTC
>CAZXXB010000200.1:5532-6986 GCA_964644185.1 uncultured Myxococcota bacterium | reverse complement strand
GACGAGTTGCGGGTCACCGGCAAGAAGCGCGACGACCTGCAGGAAGTCATCGCGATGCTCAAAGCGGCCGACGTTGGGCAGCCGCTTCAGTTCGTCAACTTCCGCGACTAGGCTGCGCGACCAGCTTCAGCGCCCCTCGTCCGACGCGATGCAGAGACGCGACATCGCCTGAGCTTGCCACGCTTCAAACAGCGCACGCCCGAGCCGCGCATGCCCGACCTCGTTGGGGTGCATGTAGTCCGCTGGCGAGTCGCTGAGGCGATAGTCAAACCCCGCGGGTTCACGCAGCGCATCGCGCAAATCGACCACCGGCACACCGAGCATCCCGGCCCACTCAATCGCCGTGTCTCCGGCACGTGCGGCGTTTGCGCACCGCTGCGTCTGTCCAGCCAGCACCTCGTCGTCGCAATTGGCATGGCTCACCGCATGCGTCGTCAGCACCGCCATCGCCATCGCGTGACCGCCGTACTGCACCTCACGCACGAAGCGATGAAACAGGCGCTTCGAAATCTGCTCGCGGCGGTAGTCACGTTGCTGCGCCGACCTCCGCTCGGCTGCGCGTGGCTCAAACGTGAGATAGAGCCGCGTGCGCAGATAGAGGTACGCGCGGCTGTGCAGCGAGAGCATCACGTCGAGTGCGCCCGGCAGCGGTGGACTCCATAGCTGGTGCGCGTGCGGCATCATCGCCAGCACCACTTCATCGCTCGCACCCGGATGTTTCAAAAGCCCCGACGACGCACCGAGGTCATTCGGAAAAAACGCGTAGAGCAGTACGCGATGTGGCAGGCGCGCGAGCCGATGATGATAGAGTGCCGAGACCTGCTCGATGTTGTACCCCGGCACAGCCGCGTTGAGCACCTCGTAGCGCGCAACGGGCGACGCCGTCGCCGGGCCTTCGATAAGCGACGCATTGAGCTGCGACTCGAAGACCCGCACGAACGTCTTCGACTCGTCGTGAATACCCCCGCCGTAAGCGACCGAATCGCCCGCGACGATGATGCGACACACCCCCGGCGACGGCTCGTTCGTGTAGTCCGGCCCGCGAAATCCACTCGCGTTGTGGGTGCCGTCGCCACGCGGCATCTCATAGATGAGCCCCGCAAACGGACTCAGCACGAGCGGAACGTCGCGATACATCTGCGTGCGCACCCACACCTCGACCCCCGCAAGCGTGAGCAGCACGGCGGCAACGGCAATCAACGGCGCAGCTAACGATGACGCACGCATGTGAACCCGCAACAGAGCAACGCAGCGTGTGTCTCGCATCGCTGGCGTAGACAACGTGACCGCTGTCGCGACAAGATGCGGCATGCCCGCTGGCTCTGCAAGTTCAGAGGTTCAACCCTCACTCATCTCGACACGCCTCACCGGGCGCGTCGAGAAGTTCGTCTATCGCAACGAAGAGAACGACTACGTCGTCGCACGGCTCACCGTTGAACCACTCGGCAACGAAG
>CAZXXB010000200.1:0-5453 GCA_964644185.1 uncultured Myxococcota bacterium | reverse complement strand
CGTCAGGTCATCGACCCCCACTTCGGCCCGCAGTTTCGTGTCGAGTCGTGCCGCATTCTCGAACCCGTCGGAAGAGACAACCTCATTCGCTACCTCGGCAGCGGCATCATCCCCGGTGTCGGCGATGCGCTCGCCGCACGTCTCGTCGATCACCTCGGCAATCAGGCGCTCGAAATCATTGAGACCGACGCCGAGCGGGTCCGCGCCGTGCCCGGCATCGGCAAAGCCAAAGCAACCGTCATCGTCGAGGCCGTCCGCAAACATCGCGCCGAGCGTCAGGTCTTGCTCGAACTCTTCAGCTACGACATCGGCGCGGGCCTCGCCCGCCGCATCGTCAAACGCTACGGAGTCAACGCGGCCGCCGTCGTGCGCAGCAACCCGTACCAACTCGCCGAAGACGTGAGCGGCATTGGCTTCACAACGGCCGACAGCATCGCCCGCAAACAGGGCATCGCCGCCGACGCCGAAATTCGCCTGCGTGCGGGGGCAATCTACGCGCTCGCACGCGCGACCGAACAGGGCGATACCTGCGCACCCACGGCAACCCTCGTGCGCGACGCCGCCGATGTGCTGCAGGTCGCACCCGAGCGCGCCGAACGCGGTGTCACCCTCGCCATCGATTCGCGCGCCATCGTCCGCGACGCCGACCCCGCCAACCCACGCCACGAAGCGCTCTTCTTGCCCGAGATGCTCGGCTACGAGCGCTATGTCGCTGCCCGCGTCGGCGATCTCGCACGCGCCCCTGCCCTGCCCTTCGCGACCCGTGACCGCGACAACATGACAAGCGCGCTCGCCGCACTCGAGCGCGAACACAACACCGAGCTGACCGCGACGCAGCGCAAAGCCGTGCTCGCGAGCCTCACACAGCGGTTGCACGTCATCACAGGTGGCCCCGGCACCGGCAAAACAACCATCGTGCGCATGATGACCGGCCTGCTCGAATCAGACCGCACCGTGCGCCTCGCCGCCCCCACCGGACGCGCCGCAAAACGCCTCAGCGAATCAACCGGCAAACCCGCGCAAACAATTCACCGGCTGCTCGAATTCAACCCCCAGACCGGCGAGTTCATGCGCAACGAAGCCCAGCCGCTCAAGGCCGATCTCCTCGTCATCGACGAAGCCTCAATGATCGATCTCCCCCTCATGGCGGCGCTACTCAAAGCCGTCGCGCCCGAGACCTCGGTCACCTTCGTCGGCGACGCCGACCAGCTACCTTCCGTCGGCCCCGGACGTGTCTTCGCCGACTTCGTCGCAAGTGGCGTCATCGACGTCACGCGCCTCGACCGCATCTTTCGTCAGGGCGCCGTCAGTCGCATCATCGACAACGCCCACCGCATCAACCACGGCAAGATGCCCGAAGCACCACCTCACAACGACAGCGAACCGAGCGACTTCTACCTCATTCGCCAGAGCGACCCCGATCGCGCCTTCGACACCGTGCTCGAGCTCGTCACCTCGCGCATTCCGGCGCGATTTGGCCTCGACCCGATGCGCGACATTCAGGTGCTTACCCCGATGCAAAAAGGCACCCTCGGCGTGCAGTCACTCAACGAAGCGTTGCAAGCCCGCCTCAACCCACGCGGTGCAGACATCAAACGCGGCGGAATCACCCTGCGCGAAGGCGACCGCGTCATTCAGCGCGACAACGATTACGACCGCAACGTCTTCAACGGCGACGTTGGCCGCGTCGTCGCCGTCGACCGCGACAAGGGCACCGCCCGTATCCGCTACCCCGAGCGCGACATCGACTACGCACCGAGCGACCTCGATTCGCTCGCCCTCGCCTACGCGCTCACGATTCACAAAAGTCAGGGCAGCGAGTACCCTGCCGTTGTGGTGCCGCTGCAAAACCAGCACTTTCCGATGCTGCGGCGCAACCTGCTTTACACCGCAGTGACGCGCGCCCGCTCGCTGCTCGTACTCGTCGCCTCACCCCGCGCGCTCGAACTCGCGCTGCGTGAGACCGGCAACGACCGCCACAGCTACCTCGTCTCGCGCCTCGTCAACGAGGCCGCTTCAAAAAAGGGGTTCTCATCATGACGGTATCGATCAGGGTTCACGCCGGTCCGCGTGTCGTCGGGCGCCTCCAACGTGGCGACAACCTGCGCGACGCACTGCTCTCCATCGCCGCCTCGCACGACATCCACTTCGCCAGCGTCTCAGCCATCGGCGCATTCACCCGCGCGTCATTCTGCGAGTACGATCAACACGCGCAGCGTTACCTCGAACCCATCGCATTCGACGGCGGCATGGAAGTGCTCTCGCTCAACGGAAATCTCTCGGTGCTCGACGGTGCCCCGTTTCTGCATGTGCACGCGCTCTGCTCAAAAGAGGTCACGGGTGCCGACGGCCATCGCCGCATCGAAACCTTTGGCGGACACATCGTCGAGGCACACGTCTTTGCGCTTGAGTTCGTCATCGACGGTCACGGCGGCGAACCCCTGCATCGCGCCCACGACGACGTCACCGGCCTCGCACTCTGGAAGGCGTAGCCGCGCAACAATCACCGCTGCGGCTCGTAACCCAGATTCGGCGCAAGCCAGCGCTCAGCCTCGTTCGCCGACATCCCTTTACGTTTGGCGTAATGTTCGACTTGATCGCGCCCCACGTACCCGACGTTGAAATACCGCGCTTCAGGGTGCGCGATGTAAAGCCCACTCACCGACGCCGCCGGGGTCATCGCGAAATGCTCGGTCAAATCCATACCGATTCGCCGAGCAGAGAGCAGCTCAAACAGCCGCCCCTTCTCGGTATGGTCTGGGCACGCCGGATACCCAAACGCCGGGCGAATGCCACGATACTTCTCATCGATCAGCTCATCATTCGAGAGCGTCTCGTCGAGCCCATAGCCCCACTCGCGTCGCACCCGCGCGTGCAGCATCTCAGCAAGCGCTTCGGCAAGCCGGTCGGCAAGCGCCTTCACCATGATCGCGTTGTAGTCGTCGTGCTGCCGCTCGTATTCGCGGGCCACCTCTTCGGCGCCAATGCCCGCCGTCACCGCAAACGCACCCACGTAATCATCGAGCCCCAGCGACCGTGGTGCCACATAGTCGGCAAGTGAACGCAGCGGCTGCCCCTCTTCGACCGGTTGCTGCTGCTGCCGCAACATCGCAAACCGCGCCGCTTCAACCGTGCGCGTCTCGTCGGCAAACAACACCACATCATCGCCTTCGCTCGCCGCCGGCCAAAATCCATAAACCGCCCTCGCCGTCAGCCGATGATGCGCCACGAGATCGGCAAGTCGCTCTTCGGCATTCGCAAACAAATCTCGCGCCGCCTTGCCGTATTCTGGATGCTCGAATATGCGCGGATACTTGCCCTTGAGCTCCCACGCGTAGAAGAAAAACGTCCAGTCGATGTACGGCACGATGTCGGCAAGCGGCACATCATCAAGCGTGCGCACCCCGATGAACGCTGGCTTTGCCACCATCGCTTCGTTCCACGTCACGACGGGCTTCAACGAAAGCGCCTTCTCGTACGGAATCACCGGACGCGCCTTGCGCTGCCCATAGATGTCGCGAATCCGCGCCTGGTCGTCGGCCACCGATGCCGCGTACGCCGTGTGCTGATGTTCGTCGAGCAGACTCGCCACCACGTTGACCGCGCGCGACGCGTCGAGCACATGCACAACCGGCTTGCTGTACGCGGGCGCAATCTTCACCGCCGTGTGCTGCTTGCTCGTCGTCGCACCACCAATCAGAAGCGGCACCGTAAAACCCTGCCGCTCCATCTCGCGCGCCACATGCACCATCTCGTCGAGCGATGGAGTAATCAGCCCCGACAGCCCAATCATGTCGGCCCCGATCTCTCGTGCCGTCGTCAAAATCTTCTCCGCCGACACCATCACACCGAGATCGACAACCTCGTAGTTGTTGCAGCCGAGCACCACGCCGACGATGTTCTTGCCGATGTCGTGCACGTCACCCTTCACCGTCGCGAGCAGCACCTTGCCCTGCGAGCTTGAGGCCCCCGCCGCCTTTTCCGCCTCCATGAACGGCAACAGATACGCCACCGCCTTCTTCATCGCACGAGCCGACTTCACCACCTGCGGCAAAAACATCTTGCCCGCGCCGAAAAGGTCACCCACGACCTTCATCCCATCCATCAGCGGACCTTCGATCACCTGAATCGGCCTCTCGAACGTCAACCGCGCCTCTTCGGTATCGACCTCGATGAAATCTACGACGCCGTGAATCAACGCATGCGCGAGCCGCTTCGCCACCGGTGCATCGCGCCACGACAGATCGTTCGCCCGCTCTTTGCCCTTGCCCTGCACCGTCGCGGCAAACTCGATCAGCCGCTCAGTCGCATCGGGGCGGCGGTTGAAAAGCACGTCTTCGACACGTTCGAGCAGCGCGGGGTCAATCTCTTCGTAGACCGCAAGCTGCCCCGCGTTGACGATGCCCATATCCATGCCGGCCTTGATCGCATGGAAAAGAAACGCCGAGTGCATCGCCTCGCGCACGACATCGTTACCGCGAAACGAGAACGACAGATTGCTCACGCCGCCGCTCACATGCGCATAAGGACACCGCTCGCGAATCAACCGCGCAGCCTCAATGAAATTGCGCGCGTAATCGTTGTGCTCTTCAATGCCCGTCGCGACGGCGAGAATGTTCGGGTCAAACACGATGTCGGCGGGGTCCCACCCACACTCGTCGACGAGAATACGATACGCGCGCTCGCAAATCGCAACCTTGTTCGCGGTCGTAACGGCCTGACCCACCTCATCAAACGCCATCACCACCGCAGCCGCACCATACGCGCGAATCGTCTTCGCCTGCCGACGAAACGCCTCTTCACCCTCTTTGAGGCTAATCGAATTGACGATCGCCTTACCCTGCACGCACTTCAGCCCAGCAAGCAGCACCGACCACTTCGAGCTGTCGATCATCACCGGCACCCGCGCCACTTCAGGCTCGGTCGCGATGTAATTCAGAAACTGCGTCATCGCCGCTTCTGAGTCGAGCATGCCTTCATCCATGTTCACGTCGATGACGTTGGCACCGCCGCGCACCTGCTCAAGCGCGACATCAACCGCCTTCTCGTAGTCACCGGCCTGAATCAGCCGCGCAAACTTCTTCGAGCCCGTCACGTTGGTGCGCTCGCCCACCATCGTAAAATTCGAGTCGGCGCGCAGCACGAGCGGCTCAAGCCCCGCAAAGCGTGTCACCTTCGGCAACGCCGGAATCTTACGTGGGGCAACCCCGTCGAGCGCCTTCGCGACAGCCGCAATGTGGTCAGGCGTCGTGCCGCAGCACCCACCGACGATGTTCAGCCAGCCGCTCTCGCCATATTCACGCAGCAACGTGCCCGTCTCATCGGGCAACTGATCGTACTCGCCAAACGCGTTCGGCAACCCGGCGTTCGGGTAGCAATGCGTGTGGCACTCCGCGCTCTTCGAAAGCGACCGCATGTAGGGCGTCATCGCCTTGGCCCCGCGGGCGCAGTCG
>CAZXXB010000199.1:5125-7332 GCA_964644185.1 uncultured Myxococcota bacterium | reverse complement strand
GGGGCCCATCCCTGATCGTTGGGGTTGGCGGGTGCCGCAGCGGGGGCGCCATACGATTGCGCCTGAGGGGCGGCGTAGCCGGGTTGCGCGCCGTAGCCTTGTGGAGCCACGTAGCCAGGTTGACCGTAGCCTTGCGGCGCGTAGCCCTGCGGTGCGCCGTAGCTGGCGGGGCCCGAACTCTGAGGGGCGACGTAGCCGCCACGGCTCGGCGCGAGCGGCACGGGTGTGCTGCGCGCAGATTGCGCCTCTTGCCGGTCGATCTCCCACACGGCAAGCGCTTCCTGCCACTGGCGGCGCTCTTGCGCGATCTCTTCGGGCGATGCGCCACCCTGCTGGGCGCTGGCGGCCAGAGTGGGGGCGGTGCAGAGCGCCATCGCGCAGATGGCGCTGAGACCGTAGGCGCGACGTGTAATCTGACGGCTGAAGTTTCGCATGATGATCAACCCTTGTGGTAGCCCGGCGTGGTGCCGACGGTAACCCGTGGGTGACCCCGATGCCGAGGCTGCGGGGCCGCACAAAAACGCGGGCAGTCGCTACCATCGCAGGGGGGCGAACGCAAGACTGAATGACGGCTCAGTTTTGTCGAGCCCGGCGGCGGTGACGCTTGTGGCGTGTCGAACCGTCACGTGCTACGGCGTGAAAGCGTAACGCGGGCGCACGCTGCGATCGGCTCAGGCCGCGCCGAACATCGTAGAAAAATCATTGAGGAGTCTGATGAGCGTACTGACGACATTCGCCGGTGGACTCATGGTTGCCCTGGTCTTCGGTTTTCTCGCTCATCGACTGAGGCTTTCGCCGATAGTGGGCTACCTTGTCGCGGGTATTGTGATCGGGCCATTCACGCCCGGTTTCGTGGCGGACCGTGAGATTGCTGAGCAGTTCGCTGAGATTGGCGTCATATTGCTGATGTTTGGCATCGGGCTTCGTTTTCATCTGCGCGAACTCTTCGCGGTATGGAAGATCGCGGTGCCGGGCGCGCTTATCCAAAGCGCGATTTCTTCATCTGCATTGGCGGGGCTACTGGTACTATCAGGGTGGGAATGGAACTCGGCGATCGTGACCGGGCTCGCGATTGCGGTTTCAAGCACGGTCGTCATGGCGACGGTGTTGGCAGAGAAGGGCGACCTTCACGCTCCAGCGGGGAAGATTGCGATTGGCTGGACAGTCGTCGAAGACCTGATCACCGTCGTCATGCTCTTACTGCTGCCGATATTGTTTGGGGGCGCAGCGCATGGCTCCGCGCCCATGCGCGACGCGATACTCGCGGTCTCGCTCGCGGCTGTAAAAGTGGCCGGGCTTGCGGGTGTGGTCGTGTTGCTCGGCAAACTTGTGATTCCGTACGCGCTCGACCGTGTCGTGGCGACGAAAGCGCATGAATTGTTTACGCTTTCGGTGCTGACTATCGCGCTGGGTATCGCGGTGGGTGCTTCGTCGTTCTTTGGCGTCTCGATGGCGCTTGGGGCGTTTCTCGCGGGGCTCGCTGTTGGGGGTTCCGAGTTCGGGGCACGTGCGGCGGGCGACGCGATGCCGATGCGCGATGCCTTTGCGGTACTCTTTTTTGTCGCGGTAGGCATGTTGTTCGACCCGCGCAGCGTGCTTGAGGCACCCGCGACAATCGCGCTTGTCACGCTCGCCGTGATGGTCGTAAAGCCGCTTGCCGCGACACTGCTGGTACCTGTGTTGGGGCGGTCGTTGCCAATGGGTCTCGTGGTCGGCGGTGCGCTGAGCCAGATCGGCGAATTCAGCTTCATTCTTGCCGGGGTGGCCCGGGAGCTGGGCCTTGTGGGACCCGAAGCATGGAATGCTCTGGTCGCGGCATCGCTTGTGTCGATTGCCCTGAACCCCTCGGTTTACCGAGCCCTGCGTGCGCTGGCGCTGCGTATCGAAGCATCACGGAATACCGTCGCCGGGGGCGACGATGAGCGCGTCGGCAGAGGTGACCCGATGAACTGTGTGCTCGTCGGGTATGGTCCCGTAGGTCGCATGGTGTTCAACATTCTCACCGCGCGCGGAATGAATGTCTCGGTCATCGAACTCAACATCGAGGTGGTTCGTGCGCTGCGGTCGTCGGGCATCAACGCGGTCTATGGTGAAGCGAGCCGGTCGGCGACGCTTGAAGCGGCGGGGATTGAAAACGCAGGCACAATGATCATCAGCGCGGACATGGACGACGCGAGCGAGGTCGTGCGCAGCGCGCGCACGTTGAA
>CAZXXB010000199.1:2463-5081 GCA_964644185.1 uncultured Myxococcota bacterium | reverse complement strand
CCACGAGACCTCGTCACTTTGGCGAGCCGGGGCCGAGGTGGTAGTTGCTGGAGAAGCCGAGGTCGGGGTCGCGCTCGTCGAGGCTGTTACGTTTGCCGACGAACTCGATATCGCCGCGGCTACACGCCAGCGAGAGTTGACGCGCGAACGGCTCTACGACACCAGCGGGGTGTAAATGGGCGCGGCGACAAGCACATCGACCGGTGAGTTTCGCACCACGTGTCGCGTGCTACTGCCGACGAACATCTCGCGCACGAGCGACGTATTTTTCCCAATCGCGATGAGATCGGCCCCAGAGGAAGCGGCGGTCGCGACGATTGCGTCGGGCATATCGCCCCATGCAAGGCGTTGCGTGATGTTTGCGTCGGGGTGTGTCTCGCGCACGGTCTCGATGACGTGATCGAGCGCCCTTGCCGCATGCGACTCAAATGACCTCTGCCAGGCGCGTAGAGTTGGTGCCCCGACCTCGTGGCGAATGAACTTGCGTTCGAATGGGGTGTTGCAGACGTGGACGACCGTGATCGACGCGTGCGGGGCTAGCCGCAGCGCCGCTCGAACCAGTTGCGCGTCGCCAGGGTCGAGCGCGACCATCACAAGCACTCGTCGATAGCGAGCGCGAGGCACCTCGCGCACCACGAGTACGTCGCAAGTTGCAAGTTCGAGCGTGCGTTCGGCCGTGGTACCCAGCAGCACCGATTCGAGTGTTCGCCGTCCATGCCCGCCAACCACAAGTAGATCGGCGCGCAAGTGTGCTGCGCGGTCAGTGAGCACGCGTGCGGGCGCCCCGGCTACGACGCGGGTATTGGGCGTGACGCCAAAGCGCTTTGCGATGTCGACCGATTCTTCCATCAGCGACACGGCGGCGGCGTGTGCGGCTCTGCGCACGGCGGGCATACCATCGAGACGTCGCCAGACGGGTGTGGGTGCCGGTTCGGTCGCGTGGGCGATTTCGAGTCTGGCATCGCTTTCGTGGGCGATGCGCGCCGCCCGCTTCACGCACGCATTGCCAGACGCTGAGAAATCGGTGCCCGCGAGAATGCGTGATAGCGGTACATTGAGGCTGGCGTTGACTGGGGGTGGCATGATGCCCTTTCACGCTCAGGCAGGGCCAAGCCCGCGTTTATCGACCCAGCCGCGTGCCTCACTTGAACGTGATGCCGTTGTTCGGGGGTGAGTCGGTGCCATTTGCAAGCGTCAGGGGGCCAACACACCCGCGCGAGACGATCTCGTCGCTCGCGCCGGTCGCGGCAGACGTCTTGAGCATTTCGCCCAGCACGAAGACCGGCAAGCCCACGGGGGCGCGCACGCTGACGGTGGTGACGAATTGCAGCGGGGTGCAATCGGCGGCGCTTGTGGCGTCTGCGATGCTCAGCACGTTGAGCTTACCCGAAGTGAGTCCGCCAGCCTCGAGCGTCTTGCAATCGACCGCGCTCCCGTCGGCGCTCGCGGTGTGAATCGCGGTGAAGCGGGTAAAGCAATAGGGCGCACCGGTCGAGTCTTTGTTGAGTTTGGGTTCGACACTCGCGGCGATGTCGTAGTTGACGGTAATGAGACCCGATTCGTCGGTGGTCGGCGCCCCACCCTGCCAGAGAATCTCGCACTCGCCCGTCTTGCAGATGCCGCAGCTATTGGCAGCACCACAATTGGTCTCAAGCGACGTAGGGTCGGGGGCGCATGCCGACTGCGAGGTGCAAGGCGTCACGTTGGCGTTGTCGGGGCACTTGTTGAGCGCATCGTCGAGGGGGCTGCACGCTGGCCCGTCGTCGTCGTCGGCAGCAGCATCGTCGTCATCGTCAGAAGTGCTGTCGTCGTCATCTCCGCAGCCAGCGAGGCTGAGGGTCATCGTCGCGAAGAACAGGGCTGTCACAGCGGCGCGGAGTACAAGCGTCGAGCGAATCATCGTGGGCCTCGTAGCGAACGGGTTGATTCAGACTGGGTCAAATGCCAGGGCAGGCGCCTGTACCCTCGGTTGGGGCGCACACGTTGCCGACCGGGTCGTCGTTGGCATCAACGACGACCACGCAGAAAAAGCCTTTGGGGCAGCCAAAGCCGCTATTTTCGCACTCTTGCGCGCAGATCGCATTTGAGCCGCCTGCTCCGATGCCGACGCAAATCGTTCCCGCGGCGCAATTGCCGAAGAATGGATTGCAAGCACTGCAGTAGTTGAGCGAGGGACGCTCACACTTTTTGCTGGTCGAGTTGCAGACTTCTCCGACCCCACACGCAGACGTCGCCTGACAACCGGGCTGGCACGTGCCGCCGATGCACGCCCCCGCGAGCGGGCAGTCGGCGTCGTTGACGCAGCCGCGCCCGCACTCGCCGGTCGTCGTGTTGCAAATCTCACCGTTGGGGCACGCGCTGTTGCTCGTGCAGCCCGGAATGCAAAGGTTCTTACGGTCGTTGCAAATTACCGTTCCCGAGGTGGGCTTGATGCATTCGCACGCGGCGTCACAGTAGCTTTCGGGCTTGCAGACCTGTTGTGACTCGCAGCACTTCTCGCCCGTGCCGCAATCGTCGTCGCTATCGCAGAACGGCACACACTGCCGAATCGTCGTGTCGCAGCGCGAGCCCGTGACGCAGTCGCAGTCATCTTCGCAGCAGCTATACCGACGCGTGCG
>CAZXXB010000199.1:0-2449 GCA_964644185.1 uncultured Myxococcota bacterium | reverse complement strand
ATAGGGGCACGCGTCGCCAACGCATGTTGAGGCCGCTTCACCGACGATGTCTGCGGTGTTGCACTCGGCGTCTGCCAAACATGCTTTGCCGCAGTAGGCGAGCGACGTGACGTCGTCGACGATGAGGCACAGGTCGGTCGAGCCGCCGCAAAGCGCGTGATTGGGTTCGCCGGACGCAAGCACTCCGCAACGGGTGCAGGGTTTGCCACGCGTGGTGCACTGACGGCTCTCGGTGTCGCAGAACTCGCCTGCTGCGCAATCGGTGTCGGCGCGGCAACCCTGGATGCTGGGGTCGCAAGCCCCGGTGAAGCGGTTGCACAAAATGCCGGGCGGGCACGCCTGGTCATTGAGGCAGCGGCACTCGTTGTCGTCGGTGCAGACCCAGTACGGCACGAGCGCCGGGTCTGCGGTGCACTGTGACGGTGTGAAGCACGCACCGGGCGGAAGCACGGTGCCAGTGTCTCCAGACCCCGTATCGGTATCGGTGTCGCCAGTCGTGGCGTCGTCGTCATCGCCGCAGCCGTATGCAGAGAGCGCGAGCGAGGTCGTTGTGGCAACGAGCGTCGCGATCGCAAGGCGGCGGCGCAGAAGGGCGAATGGGCTTGATGCAAGGGCGATAGGCGACATGCTTCCTCGGAAGCCTAAAGAGGCAAAGGCGAATCACGCAAAGGCGCACCTGTGGCAAGGCAATCCAAGTGTGTTTACGGGCTTGAGCGAAAGACTGTCAAGCACGAATGACTCGCCGCGTCGCCGAGTCTGCGGCTTGGGGGGGGGCCGCATCGTGTTTCAAACACGTCACGATCTGTAACGCACCCGGCACGAGCCTGACCGCAAGCAGTGCGCCGCCGTCTGGCATAGGGCGCGCTCTCGTTATGGCTGCCATGCAGGCTCATTACACGCGAACGGGGTCACGCCGTGTTTGAAGCTTACAATCAGCGGCTCGCAGAAGACTCGCGGCGACGTTTCGCGGTCTCGGCGGCCTCTGCCTTTGCCGTGTACGGCCTCGCTGCGGCGTTGGCGCTGTTTCTCGCTCATCGGGCGGCGGAAATCGTTCACGAGACCGATATCGATGTGACGTTCTCTCCGTTGCCGAAAGCCGAGCCGGTGGCCGTGGCAGAAGTACCGAAGCCGCAAGCGAGGGCGCGCAAGGTGGCTGTGACGCCCCCGCAACAACTCGTGAGTCCCACGCAACTGAGTGACAAACCGGTTGAACAAGCCGAGCCGAGTGACGAGCCCGTAGTGCCCGACGTCGGCGAAGGTGGCGGTGGTGGTGGCGGAATCGGCACCGGTACCCGTGTCGCGTCGCTTGTGCCCGTGCCGCCCAAGGTTGAACCCACCCCGCCCCCGCAGCCCAAGCCAACGCCACCGCCGGTCGCCGAGCCGATCAACCTGCCCGAAGACGCGACGCCACCAGAGGCTGCGGCTGACAATGCGTTGCCTGAATACCCCGAAGAGGCGCGCGCGGCAGGCGTAGAGGGGATGGTGATCTTGCGTCTCGTGATCGGACAAACCGGCAAGATCGAGAAAATTCAGGTGTTGCGCGGCGAAGAGCCGTTGCTGACCGCGGCGATCAAGGCCGTAAAGAAATGGAAGTACCGGCCAGCCATCGTCAACGGGCGTCCGACCCGTGTGTTTCACATCGTTAAGTTGCCGTTTCGCATTCGCGCCTAGGGCGGGTCTACGCAAACGCACGTCGCGAGGAGCAAGAAGATGAGTTTCGACCTGATCAAGATCATCGAAGAGATGAACGGGTTTCAGATGGGTATCGTCACGGCGTTGACGCTGCTTGGGCTCGCGAGCCTTACCGTGTTCTTCGAGCGCCTCTGGGTGTACGCCAGCGTCTCGAAGCGCTCGCGTGAGTTCGCGCAGTCGGCTGCGACTCTCTTGAACGACAACAAGGTTGGTGACCTCGTGAATGCCGCTGACGCGTCGCAGGCTCCATTTGCGCGCATCGTCGCGGCGGGGCTGAAGGCACATCTCGCCGCGATGCGTGAGGGGCATGAACTCGATGAGGCCGTCGCGCTCGCAAGCCGTGAGGTAACGCGTCGCCGCGATGCTGTCGATGCACAGATGCGGCGTGGCATGCCGATTCTTGCGACGACGGGTTCGCTCGCACCCTTCATCGGTCTTCTCGGCACAGTTGTTGGCATCATCTCGGCGTTCCAGGGAATCGCGAAAGAGGGGTCGGCTGGGTTGGGGGCCGTGTCGGCGGGTATCGCGGAAGCACTCGTCGTGACGGCCTACGGTCTCTTGATCGCGATACCGGCAGTGCTGCTGTTCAACGTGCTGACCGCGCGCGCCGAGAGCGTACTCCTCTCACTCGACCAGTCGTCGGGCGAGTTTCTCGACTTTCTGAAAGTGCGCCGCGTGGGACGTCCGAATCAGTGACATCGCAAGAGGCTTCGACACGTCGACGGACGACGAGGTGAACCATGGCGCGCGCAAAGCC
>CAZXXB010000198.1:0-7362 GCA_964644185.1 uncultured Myxococcota bacterium | reverse complement strand
CGGCGACTCGACCATCGGCAACATCATCGCCGAGGCGATGGAGAAGGTCGGCAAAGAGGGCGTGATCACGGTTGAAGAGGCGAAGGGCCTCGAGACGACGCTCGAAGTGGTCGAGGGTATGCAGTTCGACCGCGGCTACCTGTCGCCGTACTTCGTGACCGACGCCGAGCGCATGGTCGTTCAGTTGAACGAGCCGCTGATTCTTCTGCACGAGAAGAAGATCTCGACGATGAAAGACCTGCTGCCGCTGCTCGAGCAGGTGGCGCGTTCGGGTCGTCCGCTTTTGATCATCGCCGAAGACATCGAAGGCGAAGCGCTGGCGACCCTCGTGGTCAACAAGATTCGCGGCACGCTGTCGGCGGCGGCGGTGAAGGCCCCGGGCTTTGGTGATCGTCGCAAGGCGATGCTCGAAGACATCGCGATTCTCACCGGCGGCACGCTGATCAGCGAAGACCTCGGCATGAAGCTCGAAAACGTGACGCTGAACGATCTCGGCAAGGCCAAGACCGTGACGATCGACAACGAGAACCCGACGATCGGTGATGGCGCCGGCAACAAGAAAGACCTGAAGGGCCGCGTCGATCAGATTCGTCGTCAGATCGACGAGACGACGAGCGACTACGACCGCGAGAAGCTGCAAGAGCGTCTGGCGAAGCTCGTCGGCGGCGTGGCGGTGATCAACGTCGGTGCCGCGACCGAGACCGAGATGAAAGAGAAGAAGGCGCGCGTGGAAGACGCGTTGAACGCGACCCGTGCGGCCGTCGAAGAGGGCATTGTCCCGGGCGGTGGCGTGGCGCTGTTGCGCGCGGCCAAGGCGCTCGGCAAGCTCGAGCTCGGAGGCGAAGAGCGCATCGGCCTCAACGTGGTTCGCCGCGCACTCGAAGAGCCGCTGCGCATGATCGCTGGCAACGCGGGCCTCGAAGGCTCGATCGTCGTCAACGAAGTGGTCAAGAGCAAGGGCGCGTACGGCTTCAACGCCGCGACGGGCACCTACGAAGACCTGATCGCCGCGGGCGTCATCGACCCGACCAAGGTGACCCGTACCGCGCTGCAAAACGCGGCGAGCGTCGCGGGCCTCATGCTGACGACGATGGCGATGATCGCCGAGAAGCCCAAGAAAGAAGCTCCGTCGATGCCCGGTGGCGGCATGGGCGGTGGCATGGGCGGCGGCATGGACTTTTAATCGTGCCCTGCTTAGTGACCGCGAGCGGCGACTGCGGTTGATTGGAGATTGGGGCTGCGAGTAACCATGCAGTCCTGCTCGGAGATCTCGACGGGTGGGTAAACTGCCCGACGGGGTCTGGGGCTGCGAGTAACCATGCAGCCCTGCTCGGAGATCTCGACGGGCTTGTAAGCCTGAACAAACCCCCGTGGCCTCGGCCTCGGGGGTTTTTTCTTTTTGCGGTGGACGCGCGGATGAACGGCGGGGCAGGCGCGGGTAATGCGCAGGCGCACGTGGGAGTGAGGCGCTGCGTGGGCGTGGGCGTGGGAGTGAGAATGGGAGCGAGAGTGCGGGCGTGTTTGCTTATCGCGGGGGCGGGCTTATAGTCTCTCGGGTCGCGCCGCGTCGCACCCAGCACGGGCCGCGATTTCGCGGGCGAGCGACGAACACCCGAGAGGCACTTTTCATGACTGCTACGAGTGATACCCCGAGCACGGCTTCGGCGCTGAGTGAGATTGTGATTCGTCCGGCGCCGACGCCGAACCCTGCGAGCATCAAGTTTGTCGTGAACCGGCGACTGCTCGAGATGGGGGGGCACGACTTTGCGAATGTGGCGTCGGCTGAGGGGTCTCCACTTGCCGAAAAGCTGTGGAAGTTGCCGGGGGTGGGCGGGGTGTTTGTCGGCACCGATTTTGTATCGATTACCGAGAATGAAGATGCCGACTGGGGCGTGCTGGGCGAGGCGGTGATGGAGACGCTGCGTGAGCATCTTCTGTCGGGTGAAGAGCACGTGCGGGTTGATCTCGTGGCACCGCAGACGGTGTTTGAGGGCGACGACGCGGCGATTGTCGAGAAGATTCAGGAGATACTCGACACGCAGATTCGTCCGGCGGTGGCGTATGACGGGGGCGACGTGGTGTTCGTGGCGTATCAGGAGGGGGTGGTGCAGTTGCGGCTCGTGGGCGCCTGCGCCGGGTGTCCATCGTCGACGGCGACGTTGCGGCAGGGCATCGAGACGCAGCTACGGATGGTGATACCGCAGATTGTGGGCATCGAGCCTGTGTGAGTCGCGTGCGATGGGCGCGCACAATTGGCGAGGCGGTGCCGCGAGCGCGTGAACGCTGACGTCTGCGTTCTCGAGGCCCCCGAGGTTCATGGTTGGCGGCGTCGCTCGGCGCTCGATTGGCGGTTTCTGCACAAGCCCTAAACAACACAGGCCTGTTTGGGGTGCCTCGTTCACACCATCTGCACACATGCCGTCGCGGTCGCACGTAAGGTCGCACTTCCAACGGATCGCCCGTCGCGACGCCCGACAATCGGTGCTCGCGTCGAGCCCCAGCGCAATGCACGGAAGGATTCGATCATGCCGCACCCACGCAAGCCACTTCTCGCCCCTGTGCTGCCGTTTCTGTTGACTGTGGCTGCGCTCTCGATGGGTCTCGCGGCCTGCGACGATGATGAGGCGGGCACCGAAACGAGTGGCAACGACGACGATGAGACGGGCACCGAAACGAGTGGCGACGACGACGGCGACGACGATGATGATGACGCGACGGGTGCCGAAACGAGCGGTGACGACGACCAGTTGAAGGCCGTGAGCTTCTCGTCGACGATTGCGCCGATCATCGATACCCACTGCATCGGGTGCCACCAGCTCGGCGGCATCGCACCGTTTCCGCTTGATAGCTATGAGGCGGCAAAGTCGCTTGGGCCGCTTCTCGTGCAATCGGTCGAATCGCGGCGCATGCCGCCGTGGTTGCCCGACCCCACGTGCAACGAGTTCAGTGGGTCACGGCGGATGGGGGATGAGGAAGTTGCAGCGGTGCGGGCGTGGTACGACGCGGGCATGCCTGAAGGCGAGCCGGGGGTAAAGCTTGAGGCACCGCCGGCGGAGGTCTTTCCAGCCACGGTTCGCGAGTCGATTCCGGGTTACTCACCAGACCCGGCGCTGGCGGACGACTGGCGGTGCTTTCTGATGGAGATGACCTTCGAGCAGGACACGTTCATCACGGGTAGTCATGTGGTGCCAGATCAGCTACCGATCGTGCATCACGCGCTTGTCTACGCCGTGCCAGAGAGTGCGGTCGAGGCGATTGAGAAGGCCGACGCGGAGAGCCCCGAAGCTGGCTACACCTGCTTCGGCGGGCCGAATCCGAGCACTCAGGGAAACACGCAGGGTGTCGATGGAGAAGGTGGCGGTGGTGCGGGTGGTGGGCGCGGTGCGCTGGCGGGCTTTGGTGGATTTCCGAACCAGATTGGAGGATGGGTGCCGGGTTCTGAGCCTTCGCTGATGCCGGAGGGGATGGGTAGTCTTGTGGCCGCGGGTAGCCGCGTCGTGATGCAAATTCACTACAACACGTTGCAGACGACGCCGGTACCTGATCGCACGACGCTCGAGTTTCGCACGACGACCGAAAAGCCGGCGCAGCTCGCGAAGACGCTGCCGATGGTCTACCTCGACCTGATGATACCAGCCGGTGAGAGCGAGGTGAGCTTCACGACTTCGTTGACGAACTACGGTGAGACGACGAGCAGGTTTCGCGAGATGACCGCGCACGGCCACTACCTCGCGCAGAGCTTTTACGTCGAGAAGACAGGTGGGGAGGAGGCAGGTGAGGAGTGCGTGCTTAGTATCCCCGCGTGGGATTTCAACTGGCAGCAGGCCTACGCACCGATGCCGGGCAAAGAGCTTACCGTGGCACCGGGCGAAACGCTGCACCTCACGTGCGCGTACGACAACTCGGCGGAGAATCAGCCGTTCATCAATGGCGAGCAGCAGGAACCGCGCGATGTGGTGTGGGGCGAGAGCACGCTCGACGAGATGTGCCTGCTCTACCTTGAGCGTGTGACGGATTACACCGAGGCTGCGGCGACGAGTGGAGGCGCGGCGTGTGCGGCGGTTGCGAGCACGTGTGCGGGTGTTGAAGCCAACCTGTCGGGCATCGCTTCGTGCAACGCGACCGATACGGCTTGCCTGAGTTGCGTGCTGCGGGAGGCGGTGACGTGTGGCGGGATCGCGTGTTTGCCGAAGCTGCAAGACCCCGCTGTGACGGCGTGCCTGACCAATTGCGTGCTGGGCGGGATGTTGTTCGATCAGCCACTTCAGAGCTGTTTTGCGGCAGAGTGCGGCGACCTGTACGCAGACCTCGTGGACTGCATTGACCCGATTCTCGCGAATCCGACGTGTCAGACCGCGCTTGAGGCGTGTGGGTTGTAGTCGCCGACGAGTTGTAATCGCCGACGATATGTGGCCGTGGCCGAGGTCGCGCATGCGGCCGACGCCGCGGCCTCGTTTGTTTGCGGTGTGCATCGCCTCTTGCCTGACGCTTGCCTGACGCGTGCCAGAGGCGTTGTTAGAGACGTTGATTGACGCCCTGGTGGCCGGTGTCGCGGGGTTTGACTTCGATGGGCGGTGGCGTCGAGCCATCGGGAAGTTTGAGCAGATCGCGCGAGAGGCGGGGTTTGACGAGGGTGCTGGCGTCGCCGGGTTTGGGCAGCGCGGCCTGGGTCGCGTCTTCGGCCATTGGGTTGCCGAACTGTGCGAAGAGGGTGGCGAATTCGTCGTAGATGCCATCGCCGGGTGCGACCTGCACGACGGCGCCGATGTTCCAGACTGAGGACATGGCTTTGACGCGCTCGGCGTTGAGCCATGTGGTGAAGTGGACCCAGACGCGGGAGAATTTGACGTTGTCGAGGGCGGAGATGAGGGCGCTGGGGAGGTCGTTTTTTTCGGAGCGGAAGCCGAGTTCGACGCCGGGGTGGGCGCCTTTGATGAGGCGCAGGTGTTGTTCGCTCACGTCGTTGGTGAGGTAGAGGGTGACGCGGTGTTTGCGAAACTCTTTGAGAAATTTGGTGAGTTCTTTGACGGAGGCGTTGGTCAGCTCGCGCGAGAGGTGGAGGACGACCTCGACGGTTGACATGGTGTGAAGGTCGGCCCACTCGCTCTGGTCGGGGAGGCGGGCGAGGCGGATGCGTTTTTGCCAGGGTCCGAGTTTGGAGAATTCGACGGCGAGTTTGTTGTCGATCTTGTCTTGCAGGACGCTGACGTTGACGGTGTCGGGGCGCATGCGGTCGAATTGATCGACGATGCGTGGGGCGACGGGGTAGCCGACCTCGACTTCGATGCGGGCGGGGCGGTAGGGGCCTTTGAGGTTGGCGAGGACGTTTTCGGTAAAGCCGCGGTTGTCGCTGCGCAGGCGCAGGGTGTAGCCGTCGATGCGGGCGAGGCGGCGCAGGTCTCCGGCTTCGATGCGGGCGTCGACCGAGACGATTTTGGGTACGGGGGCGACGAGGGGTGCGAGGGGTTTGGCGTTGGCCGATTTGCGCTGGGCGAGCATGCCCTGTGCGTGGGCCGGGTGGGGCGCGGCGAGCGCGGCGCAGGCAAGCGTAACGCAGGCGAGTGTGACGTAGCAGAGCGCCGCACGGGCGAACGTGCGCACGGGTGACGCAGCGATGGCGTCACGAATGAGCTTGGCTGGCACTTCGCGTGTCAATGTAGCCCCTGCCGCGCCGGATGGTGGCGCGGTTGTGCGAAAACCTGACTGGCAACGTCTTTCTACCCACGGTTTTGGTGAGATGCAACGAAGTGGAGGGTTGAAGTTGGGGGGCGGGCCGAGGGTCGCGTTGCGCGATGTGTCAAATCAGAAGCGTGGGGTGCCGATGGCGACGTGCTGTTTTGGGTAGTAGTGGGTGAGAATGTCGCGCCAGGTGGCGCCCGATTTGGCGCGGGCACGCGCGCCGTATTGGCAGAGTCCGACCCCGTGGCCGAAGCCTTCGCCGCGCAGGGTGAGTTCGTCGTCGCTGACGGTGATGCGAAAGCGGTTGCTGGGTAGTTCGGTGCCGGTGCCAACGGCGAGCAGCGAGCGAAAGACGCGGGTGGGGACGACGGTTTCGAAGAGTCCATTGCTCACAAAAACGTGGGTGACGCGGTTTTCGCGGATGGTTTCGGCGCGGACCATGCAGGCGCCGCGCAGGCCGACGCTGCGTTTGACGACGACGGAGCTTTTGGGCTCGCCGGGGTCGCCTTCGCCGGCGTCGCCGGGTTTGCCATACGCGTCGAAGGTGGCGTCGTCGTCGCTGTCTTCGCTTGCGGCGTCTTCGGCATCTACGGTGTCTGCGGGGGTGCCGTCGGCTTGGGCTGCGAGCGCGAGGGCAAGCTCGCTGGTGGGGTCGTCGGCGAACGGGTCTGGGGTTGTGATGGGGGCGGTGTTGGTGGGGGCGGTGTTGGGGGCGGGGCTGGGTTTTTTTGCGTTGCGGGCGCGGGACTCGTCGGTGACGTGTTTGCGGGTTGCGGCACCGAGCAGCACGTTGCAGGGGCGCTCGCGCGGGTAGCGGCGCAGCCATGCGCGCATGGGTGAGGCGTTGCAGGCGGGTTTGCCTGAGAGGGTGTCGTCGACGCCGGGCATGACGGGTGTGAGGGGGCCGGGCCAGATGGCTTTGGCGGCGGCGGTGGAACCTCCGCATGTGGAGTGGAAGTAGCCGGGGACGACGTGGCCGTGGTCGTTGACGAGCACCATGCCGTCGGTGTCGAGCACGGCTCTGCGGTAGCGTTGGGGGATGTCGATCATGTCGGTGCGGCGAAAGGCGAGGCAGCGCGAGTAGTCGCACATGGCTTCGCCGTTGGCGTCGTTGGCGAGGTAGTTGGTGGCGTAGCTGCGGGCGGCAATGGCGAGGGCTTTGAGGGCCTCGGGGGGCGGGTTGGGTTCGGCGCTTTCGGCGAGCAAGACCTGTTCGAGGTAGCGGTTGAGTCCGTAGGCTTCGACCCAGCGCAAGCCGTGGCGGTTGCCGGCGCGTTTTTCGAGGGTGAGGTGGTGGCGTTCGAGGGTGAGGGCGTCGGTTGGGGTGAGGCGGACGCCGGGTTCGGGGGCGAGGCGCATTGAGACGCTGGGGCCGAAGCGGATGAAGCCGTGTGAGGGGGCTTCGATGGCGCCATCGCGGATGACGAGGGTGACGGGGGCGACGCGGGTGCGTCCGAGCAAACGCGGGCGTTGCGGTTCCCAGGCGGTGCCGTGGGCGGTGGCGACGGCGGGGTGTGGGGCGGTTGTGTTGGGTGCGGTGCTGTTTGTCGTGCTGGTTGCTGTGCCGGGCGTGTCGGGCGTGCCGGGTGCGGTGGGCGTGCTGGGTGTGGGGGTGCGGGGTGTGGGGGTGCGCGGGAGTTCTTCGACGAAGAAGATGCGCCAGCGGGGCATGTGGCTTGCGGC
>CAZXXB010000197.1:6521-7421 GCA_964644185.1 uncultured Myxococcota bacterium | reverse complement strand
GCCGCGATTGATCTCCGCCGGCCGGCCGGGACCGCCGGCAACCAGCACGGCGCCCTCGTCGATCCCAGACTGGATCAGGTCCTGGACCTTGTCGAACTGGGCCCGGCTCACCAGCGGTCCCATGGTCGTCTGGGGATCGAGGGGATCACCGAGACGGATCTGCGCGACCGCCTTTTTCGCGCCGTCATCGCCCTCGCCCTCGCCTTCCCACTCGTCTTCGCCTTCGCCCCGCAACTGCGCACCCTGCTTGCCCAACCGATGATGTCGGCCCTCAAAGGCCCCCTCGGAAAACCCATCGCCACCGGCGCCCTCGACCCCCTCATGCTCGACATGAAGCTCTCGCTCATCGGCGCCGTCTTCGTCACCTCACCCTTTCTCGCCTACCAAATCTGGGCCTTCGTCGCCCCCGGGCTCTACGCCCACGAAAAACGCTGGGTCTGGCCCTTTCTCACCACCGGAACCTTCTTCTTCATCGCCGGCGCCGCCTTCTGCCACACCTTCGTCATGCCCGTAATCTTCCGCTTCGGCGTCGATTACATGGGCGACGACGTCATCCCCATGCTCGACATCGGCACCAACCTCGCCATGACCGCGCAGATGATGCTCGCCTTCGGCATCGTCTTCGAAATGCCCGTCGTCAGCTTTCTCCTCGCCCTCGCCGGACTCGTCACCGTCGATGGACTCGCGCGGTTCCGCCGCTACGCCATCGTCGCCACCTTCGTCATCGCCGCCATTCTCACCCCGCCCGACGTGGTCAGCCAAATCATGATGGCGCTACCCATGCTCGTGCTCTTCGAACTCGGTGTGCTCGCCGCCCGCTTCGTCGCCAAAAAAGAACCCGCCCCCGAAGGCACCCCCGACGACGCCCCAAGCGCCGCCACCTCACCCGCCGAATAGCCC
>CAZXXB010000197.1:5839-6444 GCA_964644185.1 uncultured Myxococcota bacterium | reverse complement strand
ATCCAGTGCGGAGCACAAAGCTCTTCGCCCGTCGAGGCATCGGTAAACGTGTGCCGCCGCCCCTTGAGATTGTCGGTGAAAATCGTCCATGTCGGACCATCGAACCCCTCGAACACCAGCACCATCGTCGGCATCTGAATCGTCCCCGACACGAGGTAAATCGCCGGTACCAGCGCCGTCATCCACACGAACGTCTTCTTCACCGACCACCCCGCGAAGTCTTGCGTCAGCTTGAAGTAAAACAGCCCGAACGCAATCACCGCCGCGAACCACGCCACGAAATTCAACAGCGGCACGTCGAAAATGTGAATGTCGGTCTCAGGCGAATACAGGTCGTTCCACACCCACAGCCCAATGTTCGACGCGAACGGATCGACCACCATGTCGATGAAGATCGCAATCACCGTCACCCCCACCGCCGGTATCCAGAACCCCGGACGCCGCAACCACGCAAACCCCTCGCGAATGTACGTGAAGTGGCACACCGCCGGATAAAACACCGTCGACCACCCAAACATCGTCACCGCCGCAGCGCTGAATGGCGGCACGTAAAAGTGGTAACACGGCTGATGAAAGTACCCGAGGCTCACCCCACTCGACTCGAG
>CAZXXB010000197.1:2357-5829 GCA_964644185.1 uncultured Myxococcota bacterium | reverse complement strand
ATCCCGTACAGAAACGCCGAAAAATAAAATATCCCAAATCCCCAACCACCCTTGCGCCACAGACAGTGCAGCGCCACGAGCGGAACCGTCACAAACCCCGCCAACTCGTACTCGTATTTCACCGCATCAAGGTGCGCGAGCGGCGGCCCCAACCGCCGAAACCCAATCGCCTCACCCAACAGCACCGCGCCCACCACGACCGCGCACACGAACGACGAAAACACCGCCATCCGAAACAGCCGCCGCACCCCATCACGCTCTTCAAACGACACCCGACCCCAATGCGACGCGAGCACCACCGCAAGTGGAAACAACGCACTCGGCAGGTACTCGCGCCTCGGCTCTGGAAACAGCGTGAGGTCGCCAAGCACCATGAACACGATCACATACAGGTAGTAGTAGACAGGCAGGTGGTTCCACACCTCCGCAAGCGGACGCAACACGAGAGCCCGCGGACGCCACATGCGCCACTGCCCGTACAGGTCGTGGTTGTTCGATTGCAGCGTCGTCGCGCGCTGCCGCACGGCGGAAATCAACGTCGTCAAAGTGTTCATTGCGCCGCGTTAGAGGCACGCCACCTCACGATTCGTCAATCTCTCTCGACCCTCTCGCGCGCCCACACGCGTCACAGCCAACCCGCGCCCCACGGCGTTGAGCATTTCGCACGTTTCAGGCACACTCGCGACGTCTCGCTACCCCCAACGTGACGCTTACTCAGGGCGCCCGCGTGCCGTTGTCGGCACGTCGCACGACGCTTTCCTTTCAACAGTTACCCACGACAGGCTCACCATGACCGCTCACGCCACACTCGCCGCCCTGCGCCTCGCCGTGCTTGCCCTCTGCGCGACCGTGCCACTCGCCGCCCTCACGACACTCACCGCCTGCGACAATGTCGAGAGTGGCGACGATGACGACGACGATGATGACGATGACGATGACGATGACGATGACGACGACAACGACGCCGCTGCCAGCGACGACGACGACAGCCGCACCCCGTGCGAGCGCAGCGCCGACTGCGCCGGTGGAGAACTCTGCTCCGACGGCTTTTGTGAGCGCGTCTGCGCCACCAACGATGATTGCGACGACGGCGATCAGTGCATCGACGCCCGCTGCCAGCCCATCTCAACCGACGATGACGACGCGAACGACGACGATGACGACGATGACGATGACGATGACGACAACACGCTCGACGATGACGATGACGATGACGACAACGCAGACGACGACGACAACGCAGACGACGACGACAACGCAGACGACGACGACGTAAGCGATGACGACGACGCCACGACCGGCGACGACGACGACGACACGTGTTCTTCCAACGCCGACTGCGTGGGCGGATACGTCTGCCGCGCAGGGTTCTGCGAGCCAATCGCAGGCGACGACGACGATGACGCCACAGCCGATGACGACGACGCCACCGACGACGACGACGACAGCACCGAACCACTCGACGGCGATTGCGAGCTGCTCGTCGACCCCGGACTCGAAACCGTCGAAAGCCGCTCGGTGAGCGTGCTCAACTTCGGCCAGGTGGTGATCGGCAAATCGACCCGTGCCGCCATCACCTTCACCAACCCCACCGGCTCAAGCGCCCTCTGCACCATCACCGACATCGCCGAAGTGACCACCCCCAACGGCGACTTCGCCCCCTCGCCCGCCTCACTCGCCGCGCTGCCCGTCAACCTCCGCCCCGGAAAATCGCAATCGTTCGAGTTCGTCTTCACCCCCACCAAAATCTCGTCACCCGGCGTCGTTGACCCCATCTGCCAGATTTTCCCGACGTTTCCGGGCTGTGACACCCCAACCCCCGCAGCCCGCTACGCCTTCACCACCAACGCCACCAACAGCCCCGCCAGCGCCACCAACCCCGGCGAATTCGAAGTCGCCCTCAGCGGCATCGGACTCAACGCCATTGAATGCAGACCTTCCACCACCAGCGTGAACTTCGGCACCGTGCAAAGCGGCTGCCGCAGCGACACCTTCGACATCCAAATCAAAAACGCCAGCACGGCACAGGTCACCTTCAGCGACTTCACCATCTCGCCCCCGTTCTCGCTCGTCGCAACGTCACCCGCCGCCGTCTCAGGCAGCGTCACCGTCGACGCCTCAGCCTTCATGACCGTCACCCTGCGCTACGCCCCAACCACAACCGGCAACGCCACAGGCACCTTCACATGGCAGGCGAGTGGAGCCTGCAACGGCGGCTCGGTTGACCTTACCGGCAAGGCCGTCAGCTCGGCGTCGCAAACCGACACATGGCTCGACGTGCGCCCCCGCGGCGACCTCTTGCTCGTCGTCGATAACTCGGGCTCGATGAGCGAAGAACAATCAACCCTCGCCTCAAACCTCTCGTCGGTCTTCACCGCCGCCTCGTCGAGCGGCGCCTCGTACCAGATCGGCATCACCTCGTCTGAGATCGTCGACACCTACGAGAGCACCTGCGACGGCCAGATCGCGCCCGGACTCTTGCACGCCTGCGCGGGCAACCCCGCCATCATCACCAACAGCACCTCGAGCGCATCGACAGTGCTCTCCGCAAACCTGACCGGACTCGGCACCTGCTGCTCAGACGCGCAAGAGGCCGTGCTCGAAGCCGCCCGCCTCGCCCTCGACGCCGACGCGACAAAGCCCGGCGGCATCAACGCCAATTTCGTCCGCAGCGGCGCCGCCCTTGGCGTCCTCTACCTCACCGACGAGGAAGACCAGTCGCCGCTACCCACCACCGCCTACGCCGACGCCCTGCGCAGCGTAAAACCCGCCATCGACCGCGACCGCGTCTTCGCCACCATCATCACCGGCCTCAGCGCCACCACCCTGCAACCTCAGGATTGCAGCTCGGCCAGGGGCGCGGCTGAAGCAGCCATCCGCCTCTTCGATTTCTTCAGCCAACTCTCCGGCTCTTCCGCCAGCATCTGCGACCTCAACTGGACCACCGCCATCACCTCGCTCGCCAACTCCATCTTCACCCAGCGCCGCACTTTCAGCCTTAGCCGCGAGCCTTCGAGCACCACCTTCACCGTCACCGTCAACGGAACCCCTGTCAGCAAAGCCGCCTCGCCCGGCGCCGCCACGGGCTACAGCTACGACACCGCAAAGCGCCTCATCACACTGGGTACGTCAAGCGCACCACCCGCCGGTGCCAACGTCGAGATCACCTACTCCGCCGTCTGCAACTGACCTGCCCTCGATTCGAAAAATACGGATTGACGAGACGCGCCTTTTTGTGCGTCAAACGCGTTGTTATCGTTCGGTTCTTGTGTCCGCTACCGGCAACCCCTTCATCCCGTCGTTGAGCGACGCGGTAAGGCCCTCGTGATGTCAAATCGCACCCTCCTGCTCGCCTTCGCCGCGCTGCGCCCCGCCGCCGTGCTGCTCGCACTCGCCACCGTCGCACCCGCCCTCGTGCTCACCGCCTGCGGCGACGAATCGTCTGCCGACACCGACGATGACGATGACGACG
>CAZXXB010000197.1:0-2316 GCA_964644185.1 uncultured Myxococcota bacterium | reverse complement strand
TGCGAGAGCGACGCCGATTGCGAAGACGCCGACCTCTTCTGCGACATCGCGCGTGGCACGTGCGTCGCCTGTTTTGGCGATGCCGACTGCGACAACGGCGAGCCCTGCAATGATGGCTTTTGCGGAACTCCACCCGCCGATGATGACGACGCAAACGACGACGACGACAACACGCTCGACGACGACGACGACACACTCGACGACGACGATGACAGCGCGACCGATGACGACGACGTGACCGACGACGACGATGACAGCGCGACCGACGACGACGACATCACCGATGACGACGATGTGACCGACGACGACGACGACGCACCCCGCCCCTGCTCGCAAGACGCCGACTGCCGTGGCGGAGAAACCTGCCGCTTCGGTGCCTGCGAAACGTTCTGCGCCCTCGACGCCGACTGCCCCGACAGCGCAAAGCCCAACTGCGACATCGCCGAAAACACCTGCGTCGAGTGCACCATTGACCAGCATTGCGGCGCCGGATTCGCCTGCGCACTCGCCACCAACACCTGCGTCCCCTTCTGCAAATCCGCCGCCGACTGCGCCTCAAACCAGTTCTGCTTCGAGGGCGAGTGCGTCAACAAGCAGTGCGACAAGAGCGCCGACTGCAAAGGTGGCGAACTCTGCCGCAACAACCTCTGCGTCCCCATCGAGTGCACCGCCTCGTGCTCTGGCAAAGTCTGCGGCGGCGATGGATGCGGCGGCTCGTGCGGCGGCTGCCCCCCCGGCGACCAATGCATCGGCGGCACCTGTGAAGCCCCCTGCATCCCCATCTGCACAGGAAAAGAGTGCGGCCCCGACGGCTGCGGCGGACAATGCGGCACCTGCACCGGCAATGAAGTTTGCACCAACGGCGACTGCGGCGCACCCTGCGTACCCGCCTGCAGCGGCAAAGAGTGCGGCGACGACGGCTGCGGCGGCTCGTGCGGCACCTGCGGCACAGGCGAAAAATGCGAAGACGGCACCTGCGAGGTCGAACCCTGCACCCCCAACTGCACCGGACGTGTCTGCGGCCCCGACCCTGTCTGCGGCCAAAGCTGCGGCGCGTGCGGCACGGGCGCATCGTGCGACGCAGCCGGCCAGTGCTTCTCGTCGTCGTCGTGCTCGACCGGCACCGATTGTGCCAGCGGATACTGCGAGTCGGGTAGCTGCAAACCCCGCCCCGAGTGCGCGGGCACCTCGTCGCTGCTCGCAAGCGAAGGGCAAGAATGCGGCGGGTTCAGCGGCACAACCTGTCCCGGCATTCTCGAATGCCAGGGCGGCAGCATCTTTGGCGGCGGCGGATGCTACGAGCCCTGCACCACCGTCGGCAACGGCGTCGGCTCATGCTGCCTCGCGGGCCGCGTCTGCGGTGAGGTCAACCTCGACCTCTTCGGCGGCGTCTCACAGTTCTGCTGCGACCCCGACGAGACCTACTCTGGCACCCTCGGCCTGCCCGCCTCGTGCTCGCCCATCAGCGGCAACTACAAATGCAACGCCAACAGCGACTGCCCCGCCAAATTTGGCCTCGACATCTGCGACAAACCCAGCGGATCAAAAGTTGGCAACTGCGTCGCCTGCCTTGCCAACACCGACTGCCCCGCCGGCGACTTCTGCCAGAACAAAAAGTGCGTCGACTGCCGCACCAGCAGCGATTGCTCGGCCAACACCGTCAACAAAACCTGCTCGTCAAACTTCGTCTGCGTCGAGTGCACCAGCAACACCCAATGCGCTGGCAAACCCGGCAAAACGAAGTGCAACACCGGCACCAACACCTGCCAGCAGTGCCTCAGCGACACCGACTGCTCACTCAACCAGATTTGCTCCAGCGGCTCGTGCGTCACCCAGTCTGGACTCAACACCGAGTGCACTTCCTGCACCTCATCCGCAGACTGCAAATCGGGTCTCGTGTGCGGCGTAAGCAACACGGGTACATCAAAACTCTGCCGTCGCCCGTGTTCCGACGACTTCGATTGCGACTCGCCACATACCGACTTCTGCGGCAGCGACACCACGTCGAATCCCGGTGGCGTAACTCTGTGTGGATGCTAAACTCGCCCCATGTGGCGTACGAGCTTACACACAACCTTCTGCATACATCGCAACCGCGCGTTGGGGCTCACCGACGCGCGCACTCTCTCGCCTGCCGTCTCCTTTAGCCCCCTGCTCAACCTCTTCGTCAACGCATCACTCATCACCTCACTCTTCACCTCGCTTACCGCCCCACTCACCGGCTGCATCGACGCCGACCCCCTCGGCACCGGGCGCCTCATTCTCTCGGCCCGCGACGACGACGATAACGACGACGATAACGACGACGGCAACCAC
>CAZXXB010000196.1:0-7426 GCA_964644185.1 uncultured Myxococcota bacterium | reverse complement strand
CACATCGCCCCCACTTCGTCCCCACATCACCCCCACATCGTCCCCACTTCGCCCCCAGATCACCACCGTTGTCTCCGCCCCATACGACGCCGCGCGTGACGCCCAAATTCACTCCCACGCCTACCCAAAACCCACCCGCTCCGAACCCACCCCGAACCCACTCAGCCAAACGCCGCCAAACGGTTGATAAAAAAACCGTTTTGGCTTAGGTAACGCCCCCGACTTGCTGCGTCACGCCGTTGCCCGTGTGACTCAACGCAGCGAAAACCGGTGCAGGCAGCGACAACCCAGGCAGGCAAAGGTCCGCGCGAGGTTTTTACATGGCACGCATTACCGTCGAAGATTGTCTTGAGCAGGTGAACAACCGCTTCGCCCTTGTCCACCTTGCCGCCCAGCGCACCCGCGACCTGCTCAAAGGCGCGCGCCCCACCGTCGAAGGCTCAAAAAACAAAGCCTCCGTCACCTCACTGCGCGAAGTCGCCGCCGGCACCGTCGGACTCGAACAAGACCTCGCCGAATCGCTCGCCCGTAACGAAGGCCGCTAGCGCGTCGCTGCCGCACCCGCAATCGCCGCCGCTTCTGCAAAGGCTCGCGAAAGGCAACCACACATGCGCGTCGTCGTCACCGGCGGAGCGGGCTTCATCGGCTCGCACCTGACCGAACGGCTGCTTGCAAGCGGCCATCACGTCACCATCATCGACAACCTCTCGTCGGGTAAACGCACCAACGTCCCCGCAAACGTCGACTTCATCCACGCCAACATGGGCTCACCCGAAGGGCTCGCCGCTCTCGCCGACGCACGCCCCGATGCCCTCGTCCTCTTCGCCGCCCAGATGGATGTGCGCCGCTCGGTCGAAGACCCCGGCCACGACGCCCAGATGAACATCATCGAGATGCTCGCCGTGCTCGAAGCCGCGCGCCGCATCAACGTCAAAGCCATCGTCTTCGCGTCGACCGGCGGCGCCATCTACGGCGACACCGACGTGCTGCCCACCCCCGAGACCCACCCGACGCGCCCCGAAAGCCCTTACGGCTGCAGCAAAGCCGCTGGCGAACTCTACCTCGGCTACTACCGCAAGATTCACAACCTCCCCTCCGTCGCCCTCCGCTTCGCCAACGTCTACGGACCCCGTCAGGACCCCCACGGTGAAGCCGGCGTCGTCGCCATCTTCGCCCAGCGCATGCTGCGCAACGAACCCATCACCATCTTCGGCGACGGCAGCCAGACCCGCGATTTCGTCTACGTCGGCGACGTTGCCCGCGCCTGCGAACTTGCCCTTCTGCGCCAACTCGACACCCCCGGCTTCGGCGGCGTCTTCAACGTCGGCACCGGCATCGAGACCACCGTCAACACCCTCGCCGCCCACATCGCCACCGCAACCGCCTACGCCACACCCCCACGCCACGCCCCCGGACGCCCCGGAGAACAGCGCCGCAGCGTCATCGACGGCACCCTCGCCGCACAAATGCTTGGATTCTCACCCGAAATCGCCGTAAAAGAGGGTCTCACACGCACCGTCGACTACTTTCGCGGTGCCGAGGCCAAGGGCGCACACCGCGCCTGACCGGCCAAACGACCCCGTGCGACGCGAGCCATGACGACCCTCGCGCATCTCACCTTCGCCGCACTGCTGCTCGCCTCTTCCGGCGACGACGAAGACGCACGCCTCAATGACCACGGCACCCTCGCCGAAACCGCACCCCAGCCCAACGAACCCGTTATCGAAACCACCGACGCGCGCTCAACCGACCCACACCGCTCAACCGCACCCGCCGAATCTACCGACGACGACAGCGAGCCAGTTCCACCCGCGCTGCCCGTCGTGCGGCTCGACGCACCAAAGCCCCCCAAAGGCGCGCTGCTCGCCGATGAAGTGCTTGAAGACCAGGTCGCCGCCGGCGCCCTCACCGTCGAAGGCATCGTCGAAAACACCTCGCCCCCCGAACCCCACGGATACGAGGCGCTCGAAGCCGCAGAAGCCGCCGCAGAAGCCGCCGCCCGCGACGCCGAGTCGCCCCCCGCCCCATCCACCACAACCGCAGGCGACGCCGAATTTCTCATGGCCCCCGGCGCAACCCTGCTCTCCGCCAACCTCACCGAAGCCGCACCCCCCGCAGGCGCCGAACCCGAACCCGACGAAGAACTCGGCGACGGCGCCACCTTCGTTCGCCAACGTGGCAAACTTCAACGCCCCGCCCGCGGCCAGCTCGTCACACACTTCGGCGCGCTACCCAAAGAACCCCTCCACAAACACGTCCGCCTCCCCTCACGTGGCGTCGAATTTGCCACACCGGTCGCCTCCGAAGTCCGCGCCATCCACCGTGGACGCATCGTCTTCGCCAGCACCTTCCGCCGCTTCGGCACCCTCATCGTCCTCGACCACGGCGGCGGATACCACAGCGTCTACGGCAACGTGCGCCCCTTCGGTCACGATGTCGGCGAAATCGTCGAGGCCGGTGCGATCATCGGCATGGCCGGGGCAGAACGTGCACCACAAGCCCCACCTGCCACAGGCGTCTCTGCCGAATCGCCCGTCGCAACCGTCACCCCCGTCTATTTCGAGCTGCGCTATCGTGGCGAAGCGCTCAACCCCGCCGACTGGCTCACGACCGAACGCGTCGCCGCGCGCGCCAAACCGTGATGCCGAGACCAAACCGCATGACAACACGTCCCTCACTCGCCGCGATGCGGGCCGCACCACGCGTCGCAACGCGCATAGCGTCTCACACAGCGTCTCACACAGCGTCACTCACCGGATCACACACCCTCACCCTCGCGCTCACCCTCGCATCTGCGCTCGCCTTCGCCTGCGCAACACCGACACCCGCGCGCGCCGACACGCCCAATACCCCAACCCAGTCGCCCGCCCCCGCCCGCAGTGACGAGACCTACGAAAAGCTCGCCACCTTCGCCAAAGTCCTGCAGGTCATCCAGAACCAGTACGTCGAAGATGTCCCCTCACGACGCCTCATCTACGCCGCCATCAAGGGCATGCTCTCGTCGCTCGACCCCCACTCGGCCTTCTTCACCCCCGAAGAGTGCCAGGGATTTCGCCAGGGTGTCGAAGGCGAATTCGGCGGTGTCGGTATCGTCGTCGACGCCGATGGGGGCATCATCCGCGTCACCGAACTTCTGCCCGACGCACCCGCCGCCCGCGCTGGCGTGCAACCCGGCGACGTGCTCACCCACATCGACAACAGCCCCGTCGCCGGTCTGCGCTTCGACGACGTCGTCGCCAAACTGCGCGGAGCCGTCGGCTCAAACGTCACCCTCACGTTCGAGCGCACCCGCGCCCCCAAACCCGTCATCGTCACCCTCGTGCGCGAGCAGCTTCGCCCCGAGTCGGTCATCTCGCGCCTGCTCTCACCCGGCTACGGCTACATCCGCGTCACCGCATTTCAAGAGCGTACCGCCGCCCGCACCGAACAGGCCCTCGCCGACCTCGCAAAGCAATCCAGCGGAAAGCTTCGCGGCCTGGTTCTCGATTTGCGCGGCAACCCCGGTGGCCTGCTCGAACAGTCGATCGAACTCGCCGACCTTTTTCTCTCGCGCGGCGTAATCGTCTCGACCCGTGGCCGTGATGAGGGCCCCGCGCGCATGGCTCACGAGGCCGGCACGCAGCCCATTTACCCGATGGTCGTGCTCGTTGATGGGGGCACCGCCAGCGCCTCAGAAATCGTCGCCGGTGCCCTGCAAGACTACCGCCGCGCCCTGCTCGTCGGCACACCGACCTTCGGCAAAGGCAGCGTCCAGACCGTCATCGAACTCGCCGATGGCGCATGCGTCAAAGTCACCGTCGCCCGCTACTACACCCCCTCGGGTCGCTCGATTCAAGAGCTCGGCATCGTCCCAGACGTGCTCACCCCGGCAGCCGGAGACGACAGCGTCGGCGAGATGATCGTGCGCGAGCGCGACCTCGACCGGCACCTCGCCCATGAATCCGACAAAGCCACGAGCGACGGACTCAGCGACGAAGACGCCGCCGACCCGCAACTGCGCACCGCATGGCGACTCTTGCTCAACTGGGATGTCTTTCGCGCCCCGGCCGTCGTGCTCGACGATGCCCCACCCGCTGAAAAATCGAAGTAAACCAGCCCGCGCTACAAAAGCGGCTCGGTCGTCTCGGCGCGGTCGGTCGCTGGCACCGAGAGCGCCACCACCTCACGCCCAAGATTCAAAAACAGCGTCGCAAGCTCAAGCCCACGCTCACCCAGCCGCGCCACCGGCACACCCGTCTGCGACGCCTGCGTAAACCGCTCATCCCACGGTATCCGTGTCGCAAGCGGCGGATACTGCGACGGCACATCGGCCGGCGTCGCCTGCCCCGAGCGCACCTGATTGACCAGCCACCCCAGCACATTGAGCTTGCGCTTGCCGTCGCGCTTCGCGTGGTTCTCACCGACGAGCGCCAAGAGCGCATCCATCTGCCCACACGAGCGCAGCGCCAGCGCCTCTTCGGTCGTCACCAGCAACGCAAAATGCGCCGCCGTGAGCGCCGCGCGTGGCACCATGCCAACCCCGGCGGGCGCGTCGATCACGATGTACTCGTAGCCCTGCGCCTCGCTCAGCATGCGTGAGAGCGCGTCGGAATCGTTGAGCGCCCGCTCGAACGCCGCAATCGCAGAAACCGGCAACCGCCCCACCCCAAACAACCCCAGTCGCGGCTCGTTGGTGCGAATCACCATCTCGTCGAGATGCCCGCGCCCCACCACAAACTCCGCCGCCCCCGCAAACGTCCGATCAGGCTGATTCAGCGAAAGCATCACCGCCCCTTGCGGATCGAGATCGACCAGCAAGGTACGAAACCCCATGCGGGCAAAGCTGTACGCGAGGTTGAGCGCCACTGTCGTGCGCCCGCATCCGCCCTTCTGCCCGACGATTGCGATGACGTGAGCCATAGTCGTTACCGTCTTCTACGTGACGCTCGCGTCGCCCGCCAGAAACCGGTCGTTCGCCGTTCTGCGTACCTGCCCGCTCTGCGCGCTTACCGCTTCGCGCGTTTGTCGATCTGTGCCCGGCGCTATTTTTGCACCTGCGTCAGCAACTGCTGAATGCTCGCCGTGTAGCGCGACCCACCGGGGGCAATCGCGCTGTCGAGCGCCTCGGCCTCACGCAAGAGCGTCGCCGCCTCAGACGAACCCTGCATCGCCAGAAGCTGTGCCTTCGAATAGGCGCGCTGAAAACTCGCCAGCTTGTCGCGCAACGCAACCCCATCGGCACTGCCCGATTGCGGATGCTTCTTCAACTCGGCAAGTGCCGCGGGGGCACCTGTCGTGCGAAACGCCGCCACCACCTCGGCGCCATCGGCGGCACCGCCGGGGCTCGCAAGTCCGCTCTTCCGCGCCTCGAATGATTCCCACGCATCGGGCTGCTGTGGTGCTGGTGCCGGTGTTGGCGCAGGTGTCGGCGCTGGTGCTGCGGCTGGTGCTGCGGCTGGTGCTGCGGCTGGTGCTGCGGCTGGCGTCGGTGCCGCGGGTGCTACCGCGCGTGTAGATGCTGCCTGCGTGCTGCGCTGTGAGCTGCCCGAAGAGGCGCGCTGCGGTTGCGCTTGTGCCTGCGGCTCTTGCGCCGTGTTGCTCGACGCCGACGAGCCTCCGCGTCCCGCCGCCTGATTGAGCACCTCTTGCGCCTCGTTGTTGGCGGGGTCGATGCCCAGCACCTCGGTCGCGAGCTTGCGCGCCTTGTTGTTGTCGCGCGACGAGAGCGCATCACGTGCCGCCGCGATGGTGAGGCGCACGTGCTTGTCAATCGCCTTTTTCAAGTCGCTCGCATCAACGGCCCACTCTGACTCAATCGGTATCGCCGCCAACAGCCGCTTCGCGCTCTTGTAGTCTTGCCGACCCATCGCCGCGCGCGCGTCGTTGATCGTCTTGCCGCGCTCGACCTCGAGCCGCGTCACGTTGAGCCACTCGCGCGCCACCTTGTTTTCGGGGTCGAGGTTCGCCGCCGTCGTGAACTTCTCCTGCGCCTCGTTGAACCGATGCGCCTTGAAGAGATCGATGCCCATGCGCACCTGCTGCGCCGCCTGCTTACCCGTCTCAGACCCACGCAGGCTGTCGCCAAACATCGTCCAGAACGTCAGCGCCACCACCGCCAGCGCGAGCACCACCACCACCGCCACGAGCGCGCTCTGACTGCCCCTGCTGCTCGACACCGCGATCGGGGCAGGTGCCGAAGCGGCACCACGTGCGGGTGCCCCCTGCGACGGTGCTGGTGCCGGCGCCGGGCCCGCGGGCTTACGCGCCGCAGCGGGTGCCGCCGAGATCGCCGTCTTGTCGCCCTTGGTCTCGCCCGCCGCAAAATCGAACCGCAGCACCGTGTTGCCAAGTGCAATCTTGTCGCCGTGCTTCACCTCAAACTCGGTCACCCGCAGCCCGTTCACCCGCGTGCCGTTGCCCGAACCGTGATCAACCACGAGGTACGCCCCCGACCGATGCACGAGCCGCACATGACGCCGCGATACCGCAAGGTCATGCAGCGACACGTCGCTATCACGCGCGCGTCCAATCTCAACCACGTCACCCTTGACCGGAAACCGCTTGCCGTTGTCGGGCCCGGCAATCACCGTCAACGTCGGACGCGGCTGCGCATCCGGCAGGTTCAGAATCGTCGTCGGCGGTTCGAGAATGCGTGTCTTCTCGTCTTCATCCGTTGCGCCCGACGAGCCGCCCACGACGACCTGTCCGGCCACCTGACGCGACCCAGAAACTTCGTCGTTGAGCAACTCAAGCTCATCGCCGTCGAGCATATCGAGGTTGGGTGGATTGCGATTCGTCATAACCCCTCTCAGTCGGCATGCACTGCCACGCGTCGCACACACCGACTCGTCGCACACTCGCCGAACGACGCCCCGTCTCGCCGTGCGTAGAAGACCCCGTCGGGCCATGTAAGGGCGTTTGCGCTGGTTTCGCGCTATGCTCATAGCACAAGGCGTGCGGCGGGCAACTGGTTAACCGCCCTTCACCCCCTTTTTGAGCGCCAACACGTGCGCGCCAACAGGGTGCGCGCCCGCTTTTGCCGAATCGACGCCTTCGCGATATGAACGCTCTGTTCACCCCCATGGCACCCGCAAGGCGCTTCGGGCTCGACGGTCACGTCGCCCACAACGAGGATCATCGGATGCAAACACGCCGCGTTCGCCAAGCTTCCACGAGCGTTCGTGAGGCGCTGCACCTCGCCACCCCGACGCTTGCCTTCACCCTCGCGCTCGCCCTCACGCTGAGCGCCCCCGGCGTCGCCAGCGCCCAGTCGCAGCGGCCCCCGGTCTTCGTCGGCGACCTCACCGACGCCGAACTCAAAAGCGAAGCCGAAATGCTGAAGCGCGAGCGCGACGCCGCCAAAGCCAAACTCGACGCCGCCCGCAAGTCGTGGGCCGCCAACCCCGCCGAAAACCTCAAGGTGCGCCTCACGCGCGAGCAGCAAGAG
>CAZXXB010000195.1:6629-7449 GCA_964644185.1 uncultured Myxococcota bacterium | reverse complement strand
CACGTCATCGCCGCCGCCGTGACCGGACTCACCCACACCCTCGGCGTCGTGCTCTTTCAGTTCACCCCGGGCTCATTTCGCTACCCCAAACGCGTGCTACCGCGCTTCGCCAACTTCCTGCGCCACCTCCCCCGCGACATCCCCTACGCCGTCGAAGTTCGCGACCGCGCGCTGCTCACCCACCCGTGGCAAGAGCCGTTCTTCGCCGCGCTTCACGAAGCCTCCGTCGACTATTGCTACGTCGCCCACCCCACAATGCCCTCGATTGCCGAACAGGCCGCCATCATCGCCCCCGACGAACAACGCCAATGCATCATCCGCTGGATGCTCGCGCGCGACTTCGCCTACGAAGAGGCCAAAGCCGACTTCGCCCCTTTCGACCGTATGGCGCTACCCGACCCGGCAACCCGCGCGCAGATAGCCAATGTCGTTCACGCCGCCACCAAAAAAGGCAAACACGGACTCGTAATCGTCAACAACAAAGCCGAAGGCAGCGCACCGCTCTCCGTCCACGCCCTCGCCCGCATGATTGTGGGCTTGCCACCCGCCTGATCCCCCCACCGTCACGTTATCGAAACCACCCCCACCTTTCCGTTGACCGCGTCGCCGCAAAGGTCTACATTCCGCCCGCAAAATGAATGACCATTCATTTTGCAAACGCACGTCGCAAGCGTGCGTTGCCGTAGAGCGTTGCGAAAGTTCGCTTCGCGTGGTGCCCGTCACGGTGCCACTTCACGACACGACACCCGCGGCAAATCCGCCGCTGCCGAAGAGGAGTTCACCATGGCCACGTTTAGCCCCGACCTGCGCGACATCGAGT
>CAZXXB010000195.1:4250-6619 GCA_964644185.1 uncultured Myxococcota bacterium | reverse complement strand
TGTTATTGCGATAGCGAAAACAACTTCTGCGAATCTGTCTCTTTGAACAACTTGAGGCCGACAAAGTTCTCCTCGGCCTCGACGCCTACAAAGAGACCTGGGACAAAGACACGTGGCAGCAAATGCTTCGCGAGGCCGTCAAGTTCACCAAAAACGTCCTCGCCCCCATCAACGACGTCGGCGACCGCGTCGGCGCCAAGTGGGATGCCGGCAAAGTCACCATGCCCCCCGGCTTCAAAGACGCCTTCAACAAATTCCGCGAAGGCGGCTGGATGAACGCCACCGTCGACCCCGAATTCGGCGGCATGGGCCTGCCCCACACCATCGCCGAGGTGCTCATCGCCTCGACCGTCGCCTTCTCGCTCTCAGCCATGCTCACCCGTGGCTCGGCGGCCCTCATCGAGTCGTTCGGCACCGACGAACTCAAAGCCACCTACTGCGAAAAAATGTACAGCGGCCAGTGGGCGGGCACCATGTGCCTCAGCGAGCCACAGGCTGGCTCTGACGTCGGCGCCACCAAGACCACCGCCACCAAGGTCGACGGCCAAGACTACTACATGCTCGAAGGCACCAAGTGCTGGATCACCTCGGGCCAGCACGACCTCACCGAAAACATCATCCACCTCGTCCTCGCACGCCGCCCCGAAGCCCCCGCGGGCACCGCCGGTATCAGCCTCTTCGTCGTCCCCCGCGAGCGCATCACCGCCACCGGCGGACTCGAACCCAACGACGTCTTCTGCGCCAGCATCGAACACAAGCTCGGCATCCACGGCTCGCCCACCTGCGTCCTCAAATTCGGCGAAAACGGCAACTGCCGTGGCTGGCTCGTCGGCGACCTCGAAAAAGGCATGAAGTACATGTTCCAGATGATGAACGACGCCCGTCTCGAGGTCGGCGTTCAGGGTCAGGCCGTCGGCGCACTCAGCTACTTCCACGCCCTCAACTACGCCTACCAGCGCGCGCAGGGACGCGACCTCAAAGACTTCGCCAACTACGAAGCCCCGCAGGTCGCCATTATCAAACACCCCGACGTGCGCCGCATGCTCATGTTCATGAAGTCGGTCACCGAAGGCATGCGCTCGCTGCTCTTCGAGACCACCCTCTACGGCGACCTGCGCCACCACCACGCCGACCCCGCCGAACGCCAGAAGTACGACAACTACATGGCCCTGCTCACCCCCATCTGCAAAGCCTACTGCAGCGACATGGGCTTCCGCGTCGCAGAGACCGGCGTGCAGGTTCTCGGTGGCGTCGGCTACACCAAAGACTTCCCCCTTGAGCAGGCCCTGCGCGACGCAAAAACCGCCAGCATCTACGAGGGCACCAACGGCATTCAGGCCCTCGACCTGCTCGTCCGCAAAGTCGGTAAAGGCGGCGGAATTCTCTACATGACCTACCTCAACAACGAGATTAACGACTTCCTCGGAAAAGTTGAGTCGCACGCACGCCTCGCCGACATGGGCAACATGCTCGCTGGCGCCCGCAACGCACTCAACGACGTCACGATGAAGTTCGCCGAGCTCGGCGTTGACGTCTACCCCGTCTACAACGCCACCCCCTACCTCAAAATGTTCGGACACGTCGTCATCGGCAAGCAGCTTCTGCACCAGGCCGTCGTCGCCGACGCCAAACTGCAGGCCCTCGCTGCCGCCAACAACGCCACCGAAGAAAAGGCGTTCAAAGCGTTCTGCCGCAGCAACGCCGAAGCGTCGTTCTACTTCGACAAGATTCAGGCCGCCCGCTTCTTCATCACCCAGGTCATGCCCGAGGTCTACGCGATCAAAGAGTCGATCTTCTCGATGGATAAGAGCGGACTCTACGCCAACCTCCCCGCCTACGCCGACGCGTAAGCAACCCGACTGCCCTGCTCAACCAGCGCCCGCTCATCGCGAGTCTGGCCAAACAGAGCACCACGAAAAAACCCCGGAAGCCGCACGGCCTCCGGGGTTTTCTGTTTTCTGCGGTGGCTCGTTCGGTTGCTCGTTCGGTTGCTCGTTCGGTTGCTCGGTTTCTACCTCTCGTGCTCACCACCACGCACCCTCGCCCGCATCGCCACGACGGCCCACGGCCCGCGCCTTCGCACGTCACCCGCGCCCCTCGCGCACTCCCAGCGTCCGTGTCGTTTCAGACCGCGGCGTCGACCCCGCCTCACCACCCGTACCGAACCATTCATCCACCGCCGGAACCGTAAACGCATACCACAGCCGCTCGCTGCGATAGTGATGCAGCCGATGCCGCCGCACCACGCTCGCAAGATACCTCGACCGCGGCACGTAATCGGTGTGCGCAATGAAATGCGTCCACTCGTACGCAAGCGCCGCCGTCGAAATCGTCGCCATCAAACTTGCCGTAAACCCCACATCGCGACT
>CAZXXB010000195.1:0-4146 GCA_964644185.1 uncultured Myxococcota bacterium | reverse complement strand
GATGCCGCCGCGCAAACATCGGGTCAACATGCACCCCCATCACCGTGCGCGGTACAAGGTGCAAAACCCACCGATGCGCGCTCCACTCCAGCATCGGCCACCCCGCCGCCACAATCACAACCGCCACCAGCTCAAACATCCGCCACTCGCCCGCAAACGCCCGTACCACCACGCTCAACCCTATCAGCGCCAATATCCACACAGGCGTCGGCCCCCGCAAAAACACCCCTATCGCTCGCGACAGCGTATCCGTCGTGGGGCGCGCCCTCCGCGTCTCCGCCTCAATCACCGCATAGTCGGCCTCGCTCGCGTCACCTGCACTCGCAACAACCGCAGCGCCAACATCTGCAGCGCCAACATCTGCGTCACTCGCAACCGCTTCGTGCAACTCGCCCATACCGCGAACATCGCAGATCACCCCATCGGCGCAAAGCCCTTTTCCGCGCTTGCGAAGCCCGCACCAAACCGCTACTCCCCCCTCTAATGGACGCTCAGTTTCTGCTCGTCGAAAAGCTCGTCATCGTCTTCGCCATCGCCGGCGTCACGGTCTGGGCATTCGCCAAGTTCAAGATTCCACCCCTGCTCGGCTTCCTCCTCGCTGGCGTCGTCACCGGCCCCGCCGGGCTCGGCATCCTCCACGACCGCCACGAAATCGAAGGACTCGCCGAAGCCGGCGTCGTCCTCCTCCTCTTCACCATCGGCCTCGAATTCTCTCTCAAAGACCTCATCCGCATGGGCTCCGTCGTCTTCGCCGGCGGCACCCTCCAACTCGCCCTGACAGGCGCCACCTTCGCCCTCATCGGCGTCGCGCTCGGCGAGCCCACCAACACCGCCGTCTTTGTCGGACTCGCCCTCGCCGTCAGCTCGACCGCCATCGTCTTGCGACTGCTCGGCGAGCGCAACGAACTCTCTTCACCCCACGGACGCGTCTCGCTCGGCATCCTCCTCCTGCAAGACCTCGCCGTCGTCGTTCTAATGCTCCTCGTACCCGTCCTCGCCGGACGCGGCGTCAGCCGCAGCGAACTCATCATCGGCTTCTTCGCCTCGCTCGGCTCGGTCGTCGCCCTCTACCTCGCCGCCAAAATCGTCCTCCCCTTCATCCTCGCACGCGCCGCCCGCAGCCAGAGCCGCGACCTCTTCACCCTCGCCGCCGTACTCTCCGTAGCGGTCGCCGCACTCACCGCCCACAGCGCCCACATCTCGATGGCCATCGGAGCCTTTCTCGCCGGCATGGTCATCGCCGAGTCGCCCTGGTCGCATCAGGTCGCCTCAGACATCGTCCCCTTCCGCGACGTCTTCAACAGCCTCTTCTTCATCTCGGTCGGCCTCATGCTCAGCCCCACCGTCATCTTCGCCGAGCCCCTCACCATCACCGCCCTCGTGCTCGCCGCCTTCTTCGTCAAAGGCATCGTCGCGGCAGGCGTCACCGTCTTGCTCGGCTTCGGCGGAAGAATCGGCCTCCTCGTCGCAGGGTCGATCTCACAGGTCGGCGAATTCGCCTTCGTACTCGCCACCGAGGGCCTCACCTACAGCCTGCTCAGCGACCACGACCACGCCCTCTTCATCGCCGTCAGCGTCATCACCATGCTCGCAACCCCCCTCGCCATGGCCGTCGGACGTCTCAGCGCCGCACGCCTCGATAGCCTCGATCGCTTTCGCAACGTGCTGCAACCCCGCAAAAAAACCGACGCCACGACCGAATCCATGCGCGACCACGTCATCATCGTCGGCTACGGAATCAACGGCAGCAACGTCGCCCGCGTGCTACGAAACCTCGGCGTCCACCACGTCGTCATCGAACTCAACGCCCGCTCTATCGCAGCCGCACGCGACAACGGCGACTATGCCATCTACGGCGACGCCGCCCGCGAACCCGTGCTCAAACACGCCTCTTGCGAAACAGCCCGCGTCATCGTCGTCGCCATCAGCGACCCCGCCGCCACACGCCGCATCACCGCCACCGCACGACGTCTCAACCCCCACGTCACGCTCCTCGTCCGCACCCGCTTCCTCCACGAAGTCGACGCCCTCTACTCCGCTGGCGCAAGCCACGTCGTACCCGAAGAATTCGAAACCTCCATTGAGCTCGCCGGCATGGTCATGGAAACCTACGGCGTCCCCTCGCTCATGATCGAACGCGAAAAAGACCGCTTCCGCGACGAAGCCTACCGTGGCCTGCGCGCCAGCACCGACGCCCACAACGACGCCCACGACGACGCCTTCGCCAACGCCACGACCAACCCCGGCGCCAGCACCACCGAGCGACGCCCAGCCCGCGCCGAACGCTCACGCAGCCTCGCCTCGATGCTCGGTGAAGCCGATGTCGAAGAGGTGCGCGTCTCTGAAGAACTCGCCCGTCGCGCTCCCACCCTGAGAGAGCTCAACCTGCGCGCCCGCACCGGCGTCACCGTCATCGCCGTGCTGCGCGGCAGCGACATCTTCGCCAGCCCCGCCGCCGACTTCAACATCGCCGCGGGCGACTCGCTCGTCTTGCTCGGACGCGCCGACCAGATGCAGCAGGCGCTGCTCGCACTACGCCAGCCCGGCACCCCGCTGCCCCCCAACACGCAACCAAAAACCCGCGACCTTCCGCCACTGCCCGACCCCGAAACCACCTGAACCCCGCCACCGCATCTGCATGACGTCAACCTGCCACCGAATTGTTGCTTGACCTATCCGTCAGGCTCTCTAACTTGCCGCCCACCATGGCACGACCCACCCCAAAGACCCTCCCCCGCACAATTCAACACACCCTCTTCACCCGCTCGCTCGGCACCCTCTCGCTCTGCGCACTCGTGCTCACTGCCGCCTGCGACGACGACGCAGACGGCTCCACAGACGCCGATACAGACGACGACACCGGCGACGACACCAGCGACGAGACCAGCGACGAGACTGGCGGCGACTCGTCGGGTGAAACCAGCGACACCACCGACATCCCCGACACCAACGAGACCGACGACACGAGCGACACCAGCGACACCAACGACACCGACGACACGAGCGACACGAGCGACACCAGCGACACCGACGACACGGGCGACACCAGCAGCGACCTCGCCCTCGACCCCATCATCCCCAACGACGCCACCGTCATCGCCATCAGCGTCGGCACCGACCACACCTGCGCCATCGACCCCGACAACAAACTCCTCTGCTGGGGCAGCAACGCCAACGGACAAGGCGATATCGTCAACGGCAGCTTCGCCTTCGTCAGCGCCGGAGCACAGCACAACTGCGGCATCCGCACCAACGGCACCGTCCGCTGCTGGGGCCCCCCCGCCGGACGCGAACTCGACGCCCCCGACGACACCTTCACCTCGCTCTCTTCAAACGAAGACATGACCTGCGGCATCACCAGCGACAACAAGGCCCTCTGCTGGGGCGACCCCAACTTTGGCCGCGAGACCCCACCCAGCGGCAACTTCGCCGCCATCAGCGTCGGAAAAACCCACGCGTGCGCCATCACCACCAACGCCACCCTCACCTGCTGGGGCGACAACCAGTACGGCAAGGCCACACCTCCCACCGCGACCGGCTTTGTCGAGGTCGGCGTCGGCCTCAACCACGCCTGCGCACTCGCCGACGATGGCTCGCTCACCTGCTGGGGCGACAACACCGACCAACGCGCCACCCCACCCACCCTCGATACTTTCGGCCCCGCCAAACACCTCAGCGTCGGACGCGACCACGCCTGCGCCCTCTTCGAAACCGGCGCCCTCGCCTGCTGGGGCAAAAACGACCGCAACCAGGCCACCCCACCGACCGGAACCTTCACCGCCATCTCCGTCAACGCCTTCCATTCCTGCGCCATCCGCGACGACGCGCTACCCATCTGCTGGGGCGACAACACCAACGAGCGCGCCACCCCACCTTCCGACACCTTCTACGCTGTCAGCGCCGGAGACGCGCACACCTGCGCCACACGCGCCGCCGGCTCGCTCGCCTGCTGGGGCGACAACTTCGCTCAGCGCGCATCCCCCCCCGCACAACTCAACCCCGACGCCGCCAACCCCGACGCCGCCAACCCCGACCCCGACACCGACACCGACACCGACGACGACACCGCCGAACTTCCGCGCGACACCCTGCGCACCGTCAGCGTCGGCTCGACCTTCACCTGCGCCATCACCCTCGACCACCGCC
>CAZXXB010000194.1:0-7453 GCA_964644185.1 uncultured Myxococcota bacterium | reverse complement strand
AAGACGACGACGATGATCGCGACGAAGACGACGACGATGATCGCGACGAAGACGACGACGATGATCGCGACGAAGACGACGACGATGATCGCGACGAAGACGATGACGATGATCGCGACGAAGACGAAGGCGATGACGCCGACGCCAACTGACCGTTTTTCCGTGGAGGCGACCCGTTGGAATGTCCAGCGACCGTCGCCTCCACACCGGGTAGAAGCTCGCCCCGGGCTTCTACCCGGCGCCTTTCTCGGCCATCATCCTGTCGCTTGCCGCACCGACACCACAGACCAACACGACCCCAACCGAGACGATCAACATGCCACGAGCCGACTCACAACGCCGCAGAAAGCTCGCCCGCACCGACGTCTACGCCTTCGAAGACTACCGCGCCTTCCTCCGCGCCGCCTACAACGAACTCAAAGAGTCCGACCCCACCTTCAGCTTCCGCTACTTCTCCGCCCGCGCCGGATTCTCCGCACCCAACTTTCTCAAACTCGTCTTCGACGGGCAGCGCAACCTCAGCCCCGACGGAGCCCGAAAATTCGCCTCAGGCTTCGGCCTCACCGACGACCAGGCCGAATACTTCTGCACCCTCGTCGCCTTCAATCAGGCCACCGATGAAAAGGCCAAAGCCGACCACTACAAGCGCCTCCGCGCCTTTCGCAACTACCGGCGCCACCGCAAGCTCGAAGCCGAACACTTCGACTACCTCGCTGACTGGATACACGTCGCAATCCGCGAGATGGTCACCCTCGCCACCTTCAACGAAGACCCCGAGTGGGTCGCCGCCCACCTCGCCTTCAAAGTCCCGCCCACCGCCGTCAAACGCGCACTGCGCCGCATGATCGAACTCGGCATTCTCACCCGCGACGACGATGGAACCCTCCGCCAGAGCGAACCCTTTCTCACCACAGGCGCCGAAGTCGTCTCGCTCGCCGTCCGCGCCTTTCACCGCGAAATGATGAACCTCGCCGCCGAATCCATGGCGAGCCAGCCCCGCGACAAACGCGACATCAGCGGACTCACAATGGCCGTCTCGCGCGCTCAGGCCGCCCGCATCAAGTCGCGCATCCAGGCCTTTCGCAAAGAACTGCTCGAACTCGTCGCCGAAGACGACGCCCCCGAAACCGTCTACCAACTCAACATGCAGTGGTTCGCTCTTGCCGACGGCGGCGAGTCTGGCGACACTGAGACGGTCGGTACAAAAGAGGCGAAGAAGGCTCGGGGTAAGCGCAAATGAACCAACCCATCGACACACCGCAATACCACTGCACCACCACTGCGGCCGCGCACCCGCGGCACCGGCAGCTCACCACCACCCGCCCGACACGTTGGCACCGCCCCGTGCTCACCTTCCTCGCACTCTCCATCTTCGCCGCCGCAACCACGCTTAACCTCGGCTGCTCGTCGGGCGAATCGCTCGGCACCGCAACCGAAGTCGGCAACCCCGTGCAAAGCGAACTCACCCTGCAAGACTTTTCATCCACCATCGCCCTTGCCGCCCTCGCCGCCAACGACCGCACAGGTGGATCGTTCACCATCAGCACCGCCATCTTTTCATTCGAACGCTTTGTCTTTCACCGTGACCTCACCGCAACCGCCACCGCAACCATGAGCGCCCTCGCCCCCCTCTCCGACGACGACGAAGAAGAAGAAGAAGACTTCGACGAAGAAGACGACGACGAAGTTCTCAACGAAGACGATGGAGACGATGACGCAGACGGCGAGCGCGACGACGACATCAACGACGACGATGAAGATCGCGACGATGACGACGATGACGACGAAGACGACGATGACGATGATCGCGACGATGATGACGATGATCGCGATGACGACGACGATGACGACGATGATGACGATGATGATGACGATGATGACGATGATCGCGATGACGACGACGACGACGATAGCAGCGACGACGACGACACCAGCACCGACGACTCGTCCGACATCCCCGTTGACGTCTCACGCGCCTACGACCTGCTCGCCGGCGACGCCACCATCAAAGGCACGCTACTCACCGGCCTCTACACCGACGCCCGCATCGAGCTCGACCGCGCCGACAAAACCGGCCTCACCGGCAGCCTCGAAGAAGATCAAACCCTGCTCGTCGAACTCGACGCCAGCAACGGACGCAGGATTCGCATCGTCAGCGACGAGCGCTTTCGCTTCCGCCTTCCCCAGAAGGCACGCTTCACCGTCGCCGCTACGGGCACCCGCTTCATCGCAGGCTTCGACATCGCACAATGGCTCGACGTCGTCCGCCCCGACGATCTCACCTACGACGGCAACGTCGCCACCGTGAGCAACAGCGAAAACCGCGACACCTACGACGCCCTCGTCGCCGCCTTCGCAAGCGCCGCCCGCCTCGTCGTCGATCTCGAAGCCAACGGAGAAGTCGACGACGACGACCCCAGCTTCACCTTCGTTCGAAAAGACTGACGCTCACACACGCCACCACACACGCCACCACCACACACGCCACCACCGCAACGCCCTCACGCTCGCCGCCGCACGCTCACGACCACGCCAGCATCCGGTCGAGTGGCACCTTCGCCTCGCGCATCACCCGCTCAGGCAGCGTAATCTCGGGCGTTCTATCCCGCATGCACAAATAGAGCTTTTCAAGCGTGTTGAGCCGCATGTACGGACACTCGTTGCACGCGCAATTCGCATTCGGCGGCGCCGGAATATACGTCTTCTCGGGCCGCGCCTTCTGCATCTGGTGAATAATCCCCGGCTCGGTCGCGACGATGTAGCTCATCGCGTCGTCGCTCGTCGCATACTTCAGCAACGCCGTCGTCGAACCCACATAATCGGCGCCACGCAACACCGCGTCGTCGCACTCGGGGTGCGCAATCAGCTTCGCCTCCGGATACCGCACCCGCAACTGCGCAATCTTGCGCTCGCTGAACTGATCGTGAACGATGCACGACCCATCCCACAGTGTCATCTCGCGCCCGGTCTGCTTCATCACGTACCGCCCGAGGTGCTTGTCGGGCGCGAAAATCAACGGCTCGTCATCGCCAAACTGCCGCACAATCTTCACCGCGTTCGACGACGTGCAAATCACGTCCGACAGCGCTTTCACCTCCGCCGAACAATTGATGTAACTAATCACCTTGTGACCCGGATGCGCCTCAACGAACGCCTTGAACTCTTGCGCCGGGCACCCATCGGCGAGCGAACACCCCGCCTTCAAATCGGGCAACAGCACGAGCTTGTCGGGGTTCAAAATCTTCGCCGTCTCGGCCATGAAATGCACGCCGCAAAACACGATCACGTCTGCATCGGTGCGCGCCGCCGCCTGCGCAAGCTGTAGCGAGTCGCCCATGAAATCGGCCACATCCTGAATGTCGGCGTTCTGATAGTAGTGCGCGAGAATCACCGCGTTCATCTCACGCCGCAACGCACCAATCGCCTCCAGCAACTCGTCGCCCCGCGGCACGGCCCCGCTCACGACCCCGCTCGCCGCATCGATCATCGAATCACTCACGACATCGGTCGCTCTCGCTGTGCTGGTGCCTGCGTTGGTCATCATCGCGTCGCTCGCTCTCACTCTCTCGCATCCTCACGCAAGCAGCCGTTGCATCGCCTCGGCAATCGCTTCAGGCTGTTCCACGTGCACGTTGTGCGTCGCCCCCCGAATCGTCTCAAGATGCGCCTCATGCATCGCCGCAATCCGATCATGCACAATCGGAATATCCGGCAAAATGCCATGCTCGGCTCGCAGCACAATCGTCTTCGCCGTCACCCGCGAAAACAGCGCCAGCCACATCGTCTCAGGGTAACGCACCGGCGTCGGCCCCCGCATCCGATGATCAAACCGATACCGCCACCTCAGGTCGGCATCGCGCACCAGCGCGTGCCGCGCAATCCGCCGCGCCCCAACCTCGCTGATACCCGGATTATTCTCCATCAGCCGCGCCACCGCCGCCTCGGCGCTCTCAAAACTGCGAAACGGCTTCTTCTCACGCACCGACTTCAACAACTCGCCAATGCGCACCGGCTGATCTTCCGGCGCTTCCGAAGGCGCACCCAGAGCATCAATCAGCAACAGCCGCGGCACCTTCTCGGGCCACGCGCCCGCAAACAGCGCCGCTATCGCACCACCCATCGAGTGCCCCACGACAAGGTCGGGCACAAACCCCTCTCGCTCGAGATCCGCAAGCGCGTGCGACAGGTCTTTCAGGTGGTCGAGCGCGTGGTAGCTTCCACCGGGTGGAGCATCATCGCTCTCGCCATGCCCGCGCCACTCCATCGCGAGCGCGCGCACGTGCCCGTCCAGCGCGTTGATGACCCACGCAAAACTGCGCCCGGTATCGAGGTAGCCGTGCAAAAACAGCACGCTCGGCCCGTGCCCGCCGTAATCCCACACCCGCAGACCCAGCCCATCCGCCGAAACGAGACGCCGCGTCGGCTCATCGAGCGGACACTCAGCGAGAAACGCAGCGTCGTAAATATGTTCGCGGGTCACGGCACGCATCGCGCGCCTGCTCTACCACGCCCCACACACGCAAGCCACATCGTCACTCACGCCATGGCGACCGCCAGCCCCCGAAAACCAACCCCCGCGCCGAGCTACGTTGTCACGTCGAACACGCGCAAACCGAACACCGCTGCCGCGTAAGCGAGGTTGCGATCTCCGGTCAGCATCGCGTCGCACCCCACCAGGTTCGCGGCTGCAAGGTGAATCGCGTCGAGCGAATCCAGGCGATGTCTTTCGCCGATGCGGTGAATTGCCTCAACTGCGGCGACAAGCGTTTCCGGTGAAATCGGATGCGATACAAAGATGCCGCTGGTAAGGTCGTCCGCGAACTGCGAGAGCAAACGGTCACAGAGCCGTCTTGTCAATTCGCCGCGACGCACAAGGCGCAGTGCCGTTGCCGCCAATTCAACTTCTACGAGCGCGCTGACGTGTACCTCGTCAACTTCTCGCAGCACGCTTCGCACGCTTTGCGCCGCCTGATGCTTCGTCGCCGCCTGAACGTAAACTACCACCAGCGCGCTCGTGTCGGCGTAACACTTCATCGATCACGCGCCCCCGTGACTGCCGGTTCTCCCGCACCGCCCCCACCACCCGTTTTGTCGAAATGTCTGGCATCGCCGCGGTAAGCTCATCAAGCCGCGCGAACCACCTCTCCCGCGCCTCCCGCGTCGCATCCGAAGCACGCCCAACAGTCAGCGACGCCGCGAATTCCTCTCCGCGTGTCAGCACAATCTCATCGCACTCGCCAGCCTCAAGCATCGCCAGAAGCTCGCGCAGCGGCCTCTCGTTCGTCGCGATGTCGATGTCAATCGTCCGCTTCATGCGCTTGAGGCTACCACACCAGACGCCCCAACTCACAGCACAAGTTCACAGCGGAATATTCCCGTGCTTGCGCGCCGGATTCGTCTGCCGCTTGTTCTTCAACTGCTCAAGCGCACGACAAATCTGCTGCCGCGTATCCGCTGGGCGAATCACGTCATCCACATACCCATACTCCGCCGCCTTGTAAGGATTCGCGAACTTCTCGCGATAATCCGCCACAAGCCTCGCCTTCTCCGCAACGGGGTCCGCCGCATTCTTCAACTGCTCGCGGAAAATGATATTCACCGCCCCATCCGGCCCCATCACCGCAATCTCCGCCGTCGGATACGCAAGGTTCACGTCGCCCCGCACATGCTTCGACGACATCACGTCATACGCACCGCCATACGCCTTGCGCGTGATCAACGCCACCTTCGGCACCGTCGCCTCGCAATACGCGTACAAAAGCTTCGCCCCGTGCAGAATGATGCCGTTGTACTCCTGATCCGTACCCGGCAAAAACCCCGGCACATCAATGAACGTCACGAGCGGAATATTGAAGCAGTCGCAAAACCGCACGAACCGCGCCGCCTTGATCGACGCATCAATATCGAGGCACCCCGCCAGCACCGCCGGCTGATTCGCCACGATACCCACCGACCGCCCGTTGAACCGCGCAAACCCCACCACGATGTTCGCCGCGTAGTTCTCATGAATCTCTACGAACTTGCCGTGGTCAACCACCGCATTGATGATCGTCTTGATGTCATACGGCACGTTCGGATTCGTCGGCACCGCCTCGTCAAGCTCCGGCGTCGCACGGTCCGGCGGGTCGTCGCTCGCCACCATCGGCGGGTCTTCGACGTTGTTCTGCGGCATGAACCCCAGCAACTCACGAATCATCGCAATGCACTGCGTGTCGTTGTCGAGCGCCATGTGACACACACCCGACTTCTCGGCATGCGTCGACGCCCCACCCAGCGCCTCTTTCGTCACCTTCTCGTGCGTCACCGCCTCAACTACATCCGGCCCCGTGATGAACATGTACGACGTGTTCTTCACCATCAGAATGAAGTCGGTAATCGCCGGCGAATACACCGCACCACCCGCGCACGGCCCCATGATCGCCGAAATCTGCGGAACCACGCCCGACGCAAGCGTGTTGCGCGTGAAAATCTCCGCGTAACCCGCCAGCGACTCAACCCCTTCCTGAATGCGCGCCCCCCCCGAATCGTTGAGCCCGACAACCGGACACCCATTCTGCATCGCAAGGTCCATGATCTTCGTGATCTTGCGCGCATACGCACCCGACAACGACCCACCAAACACGGTGAAATCCTGCGCAAACACATACACCTGACGACCGTTGACGTTGCCGTAACCCGTCACCACGCCGTCGCCCGGTATCTTCTGCTGCTGCATGTCAAAGTCGGTGCAGCGATGCACCACAAACCTGTCGAGCTCGATGAACGTGCCCGGGTCGAGCAGCAAATCGACACGCTCGCGCGCCGTCAACTTGCCCGATGCATGCTGCTTTTCGACTCGCTTTGCCCCGCCGCCCTCAAGCGCCGCCTTCTCCATCGCCGCCAGTCGATCCAGATTCGCCTTGCGCTCCGCTTCCATCTCCGCACCTTCCCCTTCGCTTAATTGCTCCGGTGTCTTTGCGTCTTCCGCAGTGTTTGCCTCTTGCTATCAGACGCCGCGCGCCATTCCAACACCCCCAACCCCGCGAACGAAAAAAGTCGCACGAACTTCACCAACCACGCCTCAAAAACCCCGCCTCATCCACCACGCCCCCGCTTCACCATCCGCCGCGTCGCCTCACTCAGCGCCTCATACGCCGCCAACATCTCCCCATGCCCCGCCAGCGCCGCCACATGCCGCGCCACCGTCGCCTCATCACCCCGCACGATCGGACCCGTCAACGCCTCACGCGGGTCGTGCTCAACAAGATTCGCCAAAGTCCCCTTCAGCAGCGCAACCAGCATCATCCGCGCCTCACCGCGCGAAAACCCATCCGCCTCCAGCACATCCGTCGCCTGCGCCGTCAACGTCACCAGAAAATTCGACGTATGCACCGCCGCCGCATGATACCGCGCCCGCGCCCCCGCATCGCCCGGCTTTGTAAACCTCACCGCCCGCATCCCCAACACCTCCGCC
>CAZXXB010000193.1:0-7547 GCA_964644185.1 uncultured Myxococcota bacterium | reverse complement strand
GAGAGCGGCATCGGAGGACGACCTCGGCGGCCCGTCGTCGGGTAGTGCGGCTCGCGATGGCACCCGAGAGTGCGAGCCCAAACCGGCGATCATCGCTCACAACCGCCCCATCCACGCCGACGCGCAACAGCACTGCCGGGTCGGAACGGTTGATCAACTCGGTACTGACAAGCGCTTTGCCGTAGCTCGTTTCTGGACGTCTGGTCACCACGTTCACCACGCCGGCGACCGCGCCCGGGCCATAGAGTGCCGATGCGCCGCCCTTCACAACCTCGACACGCGCAATCATCTCAGCGGGCATCTGCTCGAGCCCATACACGCCAGCGAGCGTCGAAAACACCGGCATCCCGTCGAGCAAGACCTGCGTGTAGTGCCCGCCAAGACCGTTGAGCCTCAATTGCGTGAAGCCGCAGTTCTGGCAGTTCGTCTCGACCCGAACCGCCGACGTGTACCGCAGTGCTTCGGCGAGCGTGCGTGCCTGACGCCGCTCAATCGCCGCCGCACCAATTGTTTGCGTCCGCACCGCACTCAGCTCTGACGCCTCTTCTCGACGCGTACCGGTCACAACGAGTTCAAGTGGCGGACCCGCATCGTCTGCCTCATCCTCAGCGTCTGTATCGCCGCTCTCGATGTGTCGCGCGCTCGGCGACGCGGGTGGCGCATTTTCAAGTGCGGATGAAACCGCTGGTGTGAGCACCGCCACTAGCCAGGGCAGCAGTCGAGATACGCAACCCGCGAGCGACTGTAACCTGCCGACAACCCTCGGCGAAGCCAGATCGCGCTGCCAATTCACATCGCCCATGACACAGAATTAGGGTAGCCGAAAATAAAAGTCAACCACCGTAAAATGCACCCGGCCGTCAACCGATGTCGCTGCCGCGGTTGACAAGCCGAATCGACTCACTCCAAAATCACTTCGCGAACTTCGAAACGCGTAATGGAGGCAGCATGGCGCTCGACCACGACCGTGATCCACACCCCGGCATGTCGGCAACCTCTGCCGATTCTCTCGCCCTGCCTCCGCTCGCCGCACACACCACGCTTTTTCGGCGCCAGCACGTGATACCCGACGCACCCGCGCCCGTGCCCCTCACCGGCATCACGACCACCGAAGCGCTCGCCCTGCTGAAAAGCGAGGGCGAAGAGACCGAGCGCTGGTTCGACCTTGCGAGCCGCACCCGCGACCACTACACCGGCAACGAAATCGCCTTTTGCGGAATCATCAACGCCAAGGCAGGTAAATGTGCCGACACCTGCAAGTTCTGCGCGCAATCCATCGCGTGGCGCGGCAAGGCGCAAACCCCCGAATACCCCCTCAAGCCGGTCGATGAGATCGTCGCCCGCGCCCGCAAAGTACAATCGATGGGCGGTCGCGCGTTCTCGATGGTTATGGCCGTACCCCGACTCAAAAACCGCAGTGATATCCGCATCATTGCTGAAGCAACCCGAATCATTGCTTACGATCTCGGCATGGAGGTGTGCGGGTCTCTTGGGCGCTGCAAACCCGCCGTCATGCGCACCCTGCGCGAGGCCGGCATGGTGCGCTACCACCACAACCTCGAAACCGCCCGCTCGCACCACCGCAACATCGTCGACAGCTACGACTTTCAAGAGAGCGTCGATACCATTCGCGCCGCGAAAGACGCCGGAATGCACGTCTGCAGCGGCGGCATCTACGGCATGGGCGAATCACTCGAGCAGCGGGTCGAGATGGCCGATGAACTGCGCCAGCTCGGTGTCGAGAGCGTCCCCATCAACTTCCTCAACGCGCGTCCCGGCACTCCCCTCTTCGGGCTACCCAAGATGACCGCCGACGAGGCCCTGAAATCGCTCGCGATGCTGCGCCTCATGATGCCCGACCGCGATATCCTGATCGCTGGCGGACGCGTGCACATTCTCGGAGACCAGCAATCACGCATCTTTCGTGCGGGGGCCAATGGCATGATGGTCGGCAACTACCTCACCACCGCCAACCAGCCCTGGGATGAAGACCGGGCCCTCGCCGAAGACCAGGGCTTCACGATTCGCCCGGCGCGGCTCGCCCCCATCCACTCGCGGGAAGAGGCCAAATCGCTCGTCGCGCCCATCTACGCCGACGATTGAGCCGCAGGGCAGGGGGCGGCATGAACCCACATTCGGCAACAGACGGTGGCGAACTCGACAGACTCGCATCCCAGCGCCTCCAGGAGCTTGCCGCAAGCCACCTGCGCCGCTCGCTCATCACCACCGACCCCGTCGCGCACGACCCACGCAAGCTCGTGCGACGTGGCACCGCCGCAACAGCCGTTATCGACTTCAGCAGCAACGACTACCTGGGGCTCGCCAGCGACCCCGCCATCTCTGCCGCGCTCAGCGCCGCCATTGCATCCGACGGCGCAGGTGCATCGGCCAGCCGCCTCATCAGCGGAACACAAACCGCCCACCGCGACGCCGAAGCCGCGCTCGCCCGCTTCTTTGAAAAGCCCGCCGCGCTGCTTTTTCCAAGTGGCACACAGGCCAACCTCGCAACCATCGGCGCGCTCGCCGAAATCTGCCCTCACATCATCTCCGACAGGCTTAATCACGCCTCAATCATCGACGCCTGCCGCCTCACCCGCGTACCCGTCACCGTGGTCGATCACCTCGACCTCGCACAACTTGAGCGCGCGCTCGCCTCAGCCGAGCCCGGCGTACTTCCACTCGTTGTCGTCGAGGGTCTGTTTTCGATGGATGGCACCGCGTGGAACCTCTCGGCGCTTGCCGCGCTCAAGGGGCGATACCCGTTTGTGTTGATGGTCGATGAGGCCCACAGCGCTTTTGCCGTCGGTCCGGGTGGACGCGGCGTCGCTGCCATGCAGGGCGCGCTCGGCAGTGTTGACTGCCTCGTCGCGACGTTTGGCAAGGCGCTCGGACTCTGGGGCGCGAGCGTCGCCGCGTCACAGCCGGTCATCGACCTCATTACCAACCGCGGTCGCGCGTTCGTCTTCACAACAGGCGTTTCCCCGGCTTTGGCCCGCACGGTGGCTTCTGCTTTGCAACCTGAGAGTCCGCTCGCATTACTCGTGCGTGAGCGCGCCGACCATCTCGCGGCCCGCGTCGCGTTCTTTCGTGGGCGCCTTGCCGAATTGGGCGTCGCCACCCTGGGCGCGTCGTTTTCGCCCATCGTTCCGATTGTCATCGGCCCAGCAGAATCGGCCCTCGCCGCAGGCGCGGAGCTGCTCGAACGCGGCTTTTTCGTCTTGCCCATTCGCCCGCCAACCGTCCCAGCAGGCACATCGCGCTTACGCATTTCGCTCTCGGCTCTTCACCGTGATGACGACCTCGCCGCGCTCGCGCTCGCCGTCCGCGACATCGTGGCCCCACTTCGGTTGCGCGCCGACGAGAAAAAACACTAACGATGCCGCACGAAGACCGCCAGACCACGACAAGAACGCTTGCTCAGCGCGACCTTGAATGCCTCTGGCATCCGTTCACGCAAACCCACGAGTGGCAGCAGCACGACCCACTCGTCATCGCATCCGCCGAAGGTGCGTTTCTCATCGACCAGCACGGCACCCGCTACCTCGACGCAGTCAGCTCGCTCTGGTGCAACCTCCATGGTCACGGGCACCCAGCCCTCACCCGCGCCATTGTCGAGCAAACCCAGCGGCTCACCCACAGCACGTTTCTGGGTCTCACCCACGAACCCGGAATACTTCTTGCCGAGCGATTGCTCGCCATCTCACCCCGGGGCCTCTCTCGCGTGTTCTACTCAGACGACGGCTCGACCGCTCTCGAAGCCGCCGCCAAAATCGCCTTTCAATACCACCAACAAAAACCCGCCCATGACGACCCCACCGCTCGTCAGCGCACGACGCTGGCAGCCCTCACGGGCGCCTATCACGGCGATACGCTCGGCACAGTTTCGTTAGGTGGAATCAGCCTTTTTCACCACATCTATAAACCACTACTTTTCTCGGTGGCCCGTGTCGCCTCACCGGCGCTACCACGTTCGTACCCACCGCGAAACGAAGACGACGACGTCGTCATCGACCCCTCGCTGCCCTTCGGTGACATCGCCCGGCGCTGGCCGGCCACGGCCCCCCTTATCGACCTCTTCATCGGTCATGGGGCCACGCTTGCCGCCCTCGTCATCGAGCCCATCGTTCAAGCCGCCGCCGGATTTCTCACCCACCCACCCGGATACCTCGCACTCGCCCGCCGCCTCTGTACCGAGTTTGGGGTGCTGCTCATCGTTGACGAAGTTGCAACCGGCTTTGGCCGAACCGGAAAGATCTTCGCCTGCGAGCATGAGTCAGTTCACCCCGACATTCTCTGTGTCGCCAAAGGCATCACCGGCGGCACGCTGCCGCTCGCCGCGACCCTCGTCTCCGAAGCGATCTTTGACGAGTTTACGGCCCCACCCGCCGAGGGGCGTACCTTCTTTCACGGCCACACTTATACCGCCAACCCGGTCGCGTGCGCCGCCGCCCTCGCCAACCTCGACCTCTTCGAAGCGGCCAAGTACCGTCTTTCAAATGGTGGCGACGCCGACGACGCGAATGAGCTTCTGCCTGAGCGATTGCTCATGCGTGTCAATCGCCTGTCAATACACCTCGACCGTGCCCTCGCCGCGTTTCGCGACCATCCACAGCTCACACACACACGCCAGGTTGGCTTCATCGCCGCCGCCGACATCGTCGACGCGAACGGGCAACCCTTTGACCCGTCGCGTCGCATCGGCCACCACGTCTGCATGCGCGCGAGAGATTTCGGCCTCTTCGTCCGCCCACTGGGCGACACGCTTGTCATCATGCCGCCCTACTGTTTCACCGAGGTGCAAATCGACACCACCGTGACCGCCCTCTGCGCTGCACTCGACGATGTTGTCTCGTCGTCAAGACAGCGTGGCGTCGAGCGCTCATCCAGCGCCGGACCCTTCGTCTGAGGGCTGGCAACACCGACCTCCCCATTTCTGCGGAGCGTGATTCATACGGAGTATGACTGATGGCTCAGATTGTGATCGTCACAGCCACCGATACCGGTGTCGGCAAGACCCACGTGACGTCAGCGCTGGTTCGCGCGCTGCGCGCCAATGAGGCACGCGTCGGGGCATTTAAGCCGTGTGAGACTGGGGTAGACCACGCGCTCGACCCTCGCTCGACTGACGCAGGAAGGTTGCTCGCCGCGCTCGGTGACCCGCTCACTGGCGCAACCCTCGACCGCGTCTGCAAAGAGCGCTTTCGACTGCCCGCGGCGCCGCTCGTCGCTGCCCGCGCCGAAGGTCGATCAATTGACCTTACCGCCCTCACAAACCACGCCGCCTCACTCGCGGCTTCGCTCGGCGACGACGGCGTGCTCTTCATCGAGGGGGCAGGGGGGTTGCTCGTGCCGCTGACCGACGATGTCACCTTTGCAGACTGGCTTACCACGCTACCCGCAGCCCGCCTGCTGATCGTTGCCCGAGCCGGACTCGGCACCATCAACCACACCCTCTTGACCATCGAGGCCGCTCGCTCGCGCAAGCTAGACGTCGCCGGAATCGTCACGAACGACGCCGCCAACGTCGCCCCGACCGACCCTACCGTCGCCAGCAACGGGTCACTCATCGCCCAGTTTTCAGGCGTTCCGGTGCTGGCAGAACTGGCACACGGTGAGGCAGATCGTCAGAAAATCGAGACACTTCTTCGCGCGCTCGGCTTCGCAGGCCAGCGCTCGAAGCGAGCCGCCGTCGAAAAGAACGAATGAAATTCGCGGGTTCGCCTCTTTATCACAAAATCGTGTGCATCCATCACTTGCGGGCACGGAGAATGCTAGTAGATTGGGGGTAAGGTTCGGGGCCTCGCGGCGAGTTTGACCTCGCCGCAGCGAAAGGAAGCCGATGCAACCGTTCATCATCGACGAGATTCGCCGCGAAGAAGAACGCCGTCGCCGTCACGAAGAGATGCGGCGTCTGCCACTTGAAGCACCGCGTCCGCAGCGGTTTGACGACGAAGTCGAAGAGGTCGCCGAAGAGCCCGATCCCGATGCCCCGAAACGTGGCGTCTTGATCATCGACCACAGCGGCGACGACGACGACGCCAACTGACGTCATCTCAGGTATCTCAGGCCAGCACGCCGGCGACGCAGGCGGTCAAAAAACACGCCAGCGACCCGGCGACGATCGATCGCACCCCGAGCTTCGCCAAATCACCCCGCCGCTCGGGTACCAGCACCCCCATCCCCCCGAGAATAATCGCAAGCGAACCAAAGTTCGCAAACCCGCACAGCGCATAGGTCGCGAGCGTCGACGACCGCTCCGAGATCGCCCCCGCCGCATTCATCGACGCAAGCCTCTGGTACGCTATGAACTCGTTCGCCGCCGTCTTCAGCCCCACGAGCTGACCCACCTCAAAACAATCCGCCAGCGGAACCCCCATCGCCACCGCGACCGGAAACCCCGCTACCCCAAACAGCGCCTCAAGCGTCAACGGCACGGCACCGTTCGCGTCAAGCAGCGCATCGGCCAGCAACTCGATGCGATAACTCTCGTTGGCGATGAGCTTGCCCAGCAGCGCGCCCACCCCACCAAAGATCGCGTTGACCATCGCCAGCAACGCGATGAAGGCGATCAGCATCCCCGCGACATTGATCGCGAGTCGCGTCCCCTGCTCGGCGCCGCGCGCTGCCGCATCAAACACGTTCACATCGATCCGCTCAATCGGCGCATTCACCGAACCCAGCGTCTCTGGGGTCTCTATCTCCGGCACCATGATTTTTGCGACGACGAGCGCAGCCGGCGCCGACATCACCGACGCGCACAACAGATGCGTCGCATCGCCCCCCATGCCGATGTACGCCACCATCACGCCTCCGGCGATCGTCGCCATGCCACTCGTCATCACCGCCATCAATTCGCTCGTTGTCATTCTCGCGAGGTACGGGGCGACCATCAAGGGTGCCTCGGTCATCCCCATGAACACGTTGGCGGCCGCGGCGAGCGATTCCGCGCCTGAAAGTCGCATCACGCGTGCCATGAGCCATGCGAACGCCTTCACGATTCGCTGCAATGCGCCAAGGTGATAGAGCACCGAAAATAGCGAAGAGACGAAAATTACCGTCGGCAACACGAGAAACGCGAGGTTGAACCCCAGTACCCACGGCTGACCGTTCGTTGCGTCGGTCACCTGCATCACATTCGGCCAGCGCCCAAAGACGAACTCGCTCCCCGCCCGCGTGAAGCCCATCAGCGCCTCAAACCCACCCGCGACAAACGAAAACGCCGCACGCCCCGCCTCGACCTTCAGCACCAGAATGCCAATCGCAAACTGCAACGCGAGCCCTGTTGCTACCACGCGCCAATTGACCTCGCGACGGTTCGACGACAGCGCGTACGCGAGCGCAACGAATGCGGCGATGCCGACGAAGCTCGTGCCCCGCTCAACCAGTGTCGATTCCATGACACCTCTTGTAGCGTATCAACCGCCCGTTGTCGCGCCGCTTGTCGCGCCTCACGCCGTGCGACAGCTTGCCCCTCGCGCGTTACCCCTCATGTCGCACCCGCCGCTCGCGCTCAACATACTCTGCGACGCGTTCTCGCCGCACCGCCC
>CAZXXB010000192.1:0-7556 GCA_964644185.1 uncultured Myxococcota bacterium | reverse complement strand
TGTAGCACCACCGCCATCACCTCGTGCGACGATGGCGACGATGATGACGACGACGACGACACCGCCAGCACCGACACCGGTGCCGTGGCCGATGACGACGACGCCACCTCGCCCACCGGCGACGACGATGACGCCACGTCAACCGCCACCGACGACGATGACGCCACCTCAACCGATGACGACGACGACGCCACCTCAACCGACGACGACGACGACGCCACCTCAACCGACGATGACGACGACGCCACCGACGACGATGACGACGACGCCACCGACGACGACGACGACGATGACGCCACAGGCGACGACGACGACTTCGCCACAAGCGACGACGACGACGACACCGGCGACGATCTCGGCCCCTGCGGCGACGCCGAACTGCGCTGCTACGACGTCGGCGCCGAGACCGGCGCGTGCCTCACCCTCGAAGGCGATCGCCCACGCGACGCCAAAGACTGCGACGAAAACGACGAGTGCCCCGCGGGCCAGCTCGCCCTCTTCGACACCAACGACGCCTGCGGCTGCTTCGCCTCGTGCGAAATCCCCGTCGTCGAAGTCCCCACCGAGTGGACCTGCGACGAGTCGTACTATCAGGACGGCTTCTACTGCGACTGCGACTGCGGCGCCGTTGACCCCGACTGCGTAGAGGGTGCCCCCGCCTACAACTGCCCCGAAGACGCCTTCTACACCTGCGACGCCGCCGGTGAGTGCGCCATCTCGCAAGACGGCGACTGCGAAGACACCTCGCTCATCTGCCTCGACATCGGCACCACCGGCATCTGCATCACCGCAAGCGAAGAAGTCCCCGAAGGCACCGAACTCTGCGACGAAAACAGCGAGTGCCCCGAAGGCACCACCCCCATCACCGCCCCCGACGATAGCTGCGTCTGCCTCGAACCCTGCATCCCACCAGCCCCCGTCGTCCCCGATGGCTGGACCTGCGACCCAGAGTACTACGACGTCGGCGACGGCTGCGACTGCGACTGCGGCGTCGTCGACCCCGACTGCGCAACCCAGTCCGATGAAGTCTACAACTGCCCCGACGATGGACGTTACACATGCAGCGCCACCGGCACCTGCGAAGAGTTCGAAATCCCCAGCGCATGGACCTGCGAAGCCGACTTCTACGCCGCCGCCGATGGCTGCGACTGCGACTGCGGCACGCTCGACCCCGACTGCGACGAGTTCACCGGCACCGACGTGCTCAACTGCCCCACCGATGCCGCCTACACCTGCTCCGCCGCCGGAGCCTGCACCTTCTTCGCCGACGCCGCCTGCAGCGACACCGAGGCCGAATGTTTCAGCGTCGGCAACTTCACCGCCGCTGCCTGCCTCACCTCAGAAGGTGGCGCGCCCGAAGACGCCCCCGCCTGCGACGAAAACCTTGAGTGCGACGCCCCCGCGATTCCACTCTTCGACGGCAACGACGACTGCTTCTGTATCGAGGCGTGCGCGTTCACCGAGTAACGCACCTCGCAATTGAGAAGGCCCAGACTTCTCGCCGCTTCAACACGCGGCTGACCACGCCCCCTCCGCATGCATCCAGACGGATCCATGCAGAGGGGGTTTGTCTTTCTTCATCTTTCCACGCGAAACGTCTCACTGAGGTTGAGCAGTAAGACTGCGAACTGAGACTGCGAAGCCAGCTCTGTCGCGACCAATCTCTCGCTACTTAAACTTCTGCACCAGCCGCCAGTATGACTTCCGGTCCATCCCCGCCGCCCGCGCCGCCGCGCTGATGTTCCCATCGTGCGCCGCCAGAAGCCGCAACACATACGTCCGCTCGATGTCCTCCACCGCGCGCCGCTTCGCCTCAAGATACCGCTCACGCAAAAGCGACCTGTCGATCAACGCCGCCACCCGCCGCGTGTGCGCCTCGCCCGAAAGGCCCGTGGGCGCAGGTGTCGCCCCCTCGACCCCCAGCGCAGCCGCAAACCCCTCTTTGGGCGGACCCAGGAACACCCCCGCCCGCGTCACCACTGTCTCTTCGTCTCCCATCACTCCCACCGCCCCCGTCGCCCCCGTCTGAACACCGCCTGCCACCTCAGACTGCCGCACCGCCGAAAACACCGCCTGCCCCCGCGCACCACGCACCGTCTCGGGCAAATGCTCAACCCCAATCGTCCCCTCTTCCGCCATCGCCACCGCCCGCTGCACCGCATTCTGCAACTCGCGAATGTTACCCGGCCACCCGTAACCGGCCAGCAGCGCCATCGCGTGCCCATCAACCCGCGGCGCCACCCGCCCCCACTCACCCGCGAAGTGCTGCACGAAGTGCTCAACCAATAACGGAATATCCCCCTCGCGCTCCGCAAGCCGCGGAATCACGACCGACAACACGTTCAACCGGTAATACAAATCTTCGCGAAACGTCCCCCGCGCCACCTCCTGCAACAAATCGCGATTCGTCGCCGCCAGTATCCGCACGTTCGCCTTAAAACTCCGCGTCTCACCCAGCGGACGATACTCCTTGTCCTGCAACGTCCGCAGCAGCGCCGCCTGCGCCGACAGCGGCATCTCGCCCACCTCGTCGAGAAACAGCGACCCTCCCTCCGCCTCCGCAAAGTAACCCTTCTGGTCACGCGTCGCGTCGCTGAACGCCCCCTTGCGATGCCCAAAAAACGCCGACTCAAACAACGTCACCGGCACCGACCCACAGTTCACCGCCACAAATGGAGCCTCAGCGCGCGCCGACTCAGCATGTATCGCGTGCGCAACCCGCTCTTTGCCCGTGCCCGACTCACCCAGTATCAGCACCGGCGCGTCCGTCCGCGCAAACAGCCGCACCTTGCTCAAAATGTTCCGCACCACGGGCGAGTTACCCACGATGCCGTGCCGCACCAGCTCACCACCATCGTCGCCCCCCTCACGCAACACCCGCGCATCCGACAACCGCTGCGCCTTCTCGAGTATCGTCGCAAGCCGCGTCAAAAGCTGCTTCTGCCGAAACGGCTTCACGAGATAGTCATCGGCACCAAGCCGCAACACATCGACCGCCATCTCGGTCGACTCAACCGCCGTCATCACCACGACCGGACACAACTGGTCGCGCTCTTTCACGACCCGCAACACCTCGCGCCCATCAATCTCCGGCATCAAAAGATCAGTCAGCACAAGGTCAAACGCACCGGCGTCATACAACCGCAGCGCCTCACCACCGCTCGTCGCAATCGTCACCTCCGCACGCATGTGCGTCAGCCAGTGGGCCACGAGCTTACCGACCGCAATGTCGTCATCAACCACGAGTGCGCGCATGATGAGTGAGCTATGCCAAACCGGCGTGACGCTGCCAACCCGCCGCAAAAACGTCAGAACGAACCACAACGGCCAAAACGGCCCCGCACCATCTTTCGGTACAGCTACCGAAAAAAGTTCAGGACCGAATCTTGACCCAGACCACTGGCGGGGCTACGTGAGCGCCATCACATTCGGCGAAGCAGGCGTGGGGTCAGGCGGGTTTGGCGGTCCCCAGGGCCGCTGCATTTCTATTTCGCGCACCCTCACGTCGGCACGCCCGACTTCCACTCTTCGTAATCGTTCATCGGGTCGTTGTCGGGCTTGCGCAGCCGATGCTCGATCTGCACCTCACCACCCACACCACCGACACCACCCACATCACCCCCGCCACCCTCACCGCCTGCCACCGCGCCCCCCGCCACCGTCTGGCGACGCACCCTGACCCCCACTGGCGGAACCTGCACCTGCCGCGTCATCGCGTCGAGCCGCGCCGCATCCATCGCCCCCGCCTCAACCATCGCCGCACGCAACACAGCTCGCGCCGCATCGAGTCCCTCGCGATACGCGCGCCCGTCACGCAACGCGACCGCCTCTTCATCGCTGCGCCCAAAGCTCGTCAGCGCGGGCTCATGTGTCGAAAACTCCACTGCGCGAAACGCCTCCGCGTGCCGCGAACCCTTGCCAAACGCCTCTTCAACGGCCCGCAACGCCTCAACATGCCACCGCCGAAACACCTCGCTCTCCGGCGCATACCCATACAACTCGTCGACCTCGGCAAACGCATTCGCCAGCCGATGCCACTCGGCACTCACCGGACGCTCGGTCACCGCCCGCAAAAGCTCCCGCGCCATCGTCGTCATGATTGCCTCGCTTTCTACCCGATCATCCATCGCCCTGCTCACACAACAAACATAAGCACGACCGCACCCGTCACAACCGCTCGCGGGTTCAGCGGTTGCCCACCCGCGCACCCCGCATACCCACAACAGCGCCCCGTTTTCTTTACGGATTCTCACCCGGTGGTAGGCATGACGCTGGGGCATGGCGCGCCGCCGTGTCGCCCTGGGTATTGCCATGCGCTCGCGCCTCTCACATCGCCGCAACTGGCTGCCGCTCTTCGCGGCTCGGCACGCGCTCGTAGCGTGCATGGCCGCGCTCGCCCTCTTCTCAACCTCGTGCCTCAAACACACCCGCAGACCCACGGGCGACGAACTCGTCTACGTCGTCCGCGCCGGCGACACCCTGCGCAAAATCGCCGACCGCTTCGCCGTCGCAACAGCCGAACTGCAAAACCTCAACCACATCCGCGACGCCAACCGCATCTTCCCGGGCCAGCGCCTGCGCATCCCCGGTCGCGGAAAATCCTCAGCCCAGGGCGTCGTCGCCGCCTCACACACAGGCTCGTCACTCAGCCGCAATCGCGCCATCGAAAACGACGACGACGACAACCGCGCCTCCGCCAAACAGAGCACCTCGTCAAAGGCATCCACCAAAACCCTCGCCGAGCGTGAGCGCGAACGAGACCGCGAACGCAAAAAAACCAAAACCACCGAACCCCGCCGCTACGAAACCAGACGCAAAGCAAAACCCGGCGAATCGGTCGCCTACGTCGAGTCGGCACCACCCCCACGACCCCGCAACGTCAACGCCAAACTCGACTGGCCCGTCAAAGGCGTCCTCTACTCAAAATTCGGCCCCCGCGACGGGCGCCAGCACGACGGCATCGACATCTCGGCAAGCTATGGCTCACCCATCGTCGCCGCCGACAGCGGCGTCGTGCTCTACAGTGGCGAGCAACGCGGCTACGGCAACCTCATTCTCGTCGAACACCCCAACGGCCTCGTCACCGTCTACGCCCACTGCTCAAAGCGCCTTGCCCGTGAAGGCGAAAAAATCCGCCGCGGACAAAAAATTGGCGAGGTCGGCACCTCAGGCAAAGTCTCGGGCCCACACCTGCACTTCGAGGTGCGCGAAAACGCAAAGCCCGTCGACCCGATGCGGTTTCTCCCCTGATGCTGCACCGTCGCACACCCGCAAGACCCGCTACACCCGCGAGACACACGACCCGCTCGCAATCTGCGCCCCGCACACCCCCGCAACACACTGCTTCGCCCCCCCAACCCAGCAAAAATTCGTTGCTGGCTCAATCTCAGGGTTGTGCTAGGGTGGCGAGCCCCGGTCGCGCCGCCTCGTCGCGCGCTCTGCCGTTTTTGCCCACTCAACACCCATGACCAGAACCCATGACCAGAACCCACGACCAAAACCCAGTCACCCGCACCCACTGACCCACGCGCGCCACAACCAGGTCGCATGACGAAAAGCACGCGAGATATGGCGAGAGGCCCCGCAACGCGGCATGTACACGCCGCAAAGCGCTTCTTTGCCCTCGTGCTCGTCATCGCGATGGTCGCAACCGACGCCGCCGCCCTCGCCGCGACACCTCGCACCCGCTCGCGCGTCGCACCCGCAAAAAAATCGGCCCCCGCCGCCACACCCGCTGCCAACCCCGCACCAACACCGACCACCGCAAACCCTGCCGGCAAACCTGCCGCCACAAATAGACCCGAAAGCTTACAACCCAAAATCGTCGAAGCCCCCGCAGACGACGCCGAAGCCATAGACCGACCCCTCACCGAAGAAGAGCGCATCAAAGCTCAGGAAGACAGCTACTCCCGCTCCGTCGTCCGCCGCCGCTACGAGACCCGCACCCAGGGCATTCTCAGCGCCGCCGAAACCATCGAGGCGATGCGCGCAAAGCTTGCCGAACAAATCACCACCTTAGGCAAAGCCCGCGACGAGGGCTGGCGTAAGTACATCCTCAACCGTGTCGCCCGCGCCCGCGAGGCCCTCGACGCCGGCGAGTTCGACGACGCCATGCGCTTCGCCGTCGTCCCCGCCTTCGCCGCACGCTTTGCAAAACTCGAAGAACAGCAAGACGCCCGCATCGTCTTCGCCGCCGCCGCCGACCGCTTCGGACACCACCACTACGCCCGCCAGCTCGCCCGCGCCGTACTCGACAACCAGAACATCAAACGCCTCCACGTCGAGGCCGCCGGCGTCTGGCTCTCGGCAAGCGCCCACCTCGGCGAAATCAGCAACATCGACGGCCCATTAGGCAGCGTCCCCTCACAACTCGTCACGAGTGGCCCCAACGCCCCCGGCGCCATCGCCACCCGCTACCACTACGGACGCGCGCTCGCCCTCGCCGGACGTTTCGCCGAAGCCGAACAACTCGTCGAGCGCATCCCCCTCATCTCGCCCTACGGCCCACTCGCCCAGTACGTCCGCGCCGTCTCGCTCGTCCGCCAGCAAGACTACGCACGCGCCGCCAACCTCTTTCGCCAACTCACCGACCCCGAAGCCCTAGACCCCACCCTCTCAGAGGCTCGCCGACACGAGATCGCCGTCCTCTCGCACCTCCAGTCCGCCCGCGCATGGCTCGAAGCGGGAAAAACCAGCGCCGCCTACCGCGACTACGCCTCGATACCCCCCGACCACCGCCTCTTTCGCGACGCCGCCTTCGAGACCATCTGGCTCTTCGACAACGCCGAACGCTACGACGACGCCACCGACGCCCTGCGCGGCTACGCCAGCATCATCCCCCCCTACGAACGCGGCCCCTGGCTCGCCCTGCAACCGATCCAGTTTCTCCAAAAAGCCGGAAAGTTCGACGAAGCAATAGCCGCCTACAACGCCTTCCAGACCCGCATCGACGAGCTGCGCGCCACCCACGACGACAGCGACCTCTTGCAGGCCTACGTCCGCGCCTACGAAGAGATCGCCGAAAATGGCCCCGCATCGGCCAAAGAAGACCACCCCGGCCTCGCCTACGTCCCCGGCGTCACCACCGCCCTCAAAGCCGCCGAAGCCGAGTACGAAACACGCCGCATGATCGAGACCCTCCTCGACCTGCAAAGCGATCTCGCCACCCTCGAAGGCCGCGTGCTGCGCGTCGAAAACTACTTCCCTGATGTCGCCGCCGGACGCATCTACTACGAAGAATTCATGCGCGAGTCGCTTCGCCTGCGCGCCAAACTCGCCCACCTGAAAGCGATGCCCGCCGACACCTCACCCCGCGGCGAACTCTTGCTCCGCTCACAAGAGGCCATCGAGGCCGACAAATCAGAGCCGCTCTACAACTCGCCGACCCTCGCACCGGCACCCGCCGACGTTCGCACCCCCGGCCCCGCTACCAGGCCTGCCTCAAAATCCGCCCCCCGTGCCCCATCGAAAAAAACAAACACCCCTGCGCCCCGCACGGCCCCCACACCTGCCCCCACACCAGCCCCCGCGCCCGCCCCCGCGCCCGCCCCCGCGCC
>CAZXXB010000191.1:2233-7561 GCA_964644185.1 uncultured Myxococcota bacterium | reverse complement strand
GTTACTCCCCCCCTCCCAAAAGCTCACGACCCAGCGACGCACCCAGCACCAACCGCAACCGCTCATACCCGCGATGCGCCCGCACCTTCACCGCGCTCGTACTCGCACCCACCAGCTCGCCAATTTCCGGAAACGAAAACCCCTCGAACCAGTGCAGCCAAATCACCTCCCGCTGTTGATCGGGCAACCGGTCAATCGCCTCGCGCACCAGTTGGTCTTCATCCGCCTGCCCCGCATCGTGCCCCGCAACCGGCGTCTCCGGCGTCTCACCCTCCTCCGTCAAATCTTCCGGACGCCTCCCCTTCGACCGCATGTACGCCCGCTTCACATTCACCGCGATCGTCCACAACCACGGCGCAAGCCGCGCATCGGTGCGAAAATCATTGCGCGCCCGGTGCAAATGCAAAAACGTCTCATGCACCAGCTCGTGCGCATCTTCCGCTCGAAACAGCCCCCGCCGCATGTAACCCAGAAGCGACGCCGAGTAGCGCCCGAATAACTCGCGAAACGCCCCCGCCTCACCCCCGATGTAGGCGAGCATCAACGCTTCGTCGCTGCGTTCAATGGCCGAACTTTTGCTCAACGGCTCAACTCAGGGCGCCTTCTCGGTTGCGCGCGCCCCCCCAATCAGTGACTCCGATTTCTATGCTGTGCAGAAAAAACAGTTACACGTGCGCAACCCACCGGCAACGCAACCACCCCGCCACCAACCGCAAAACGCCTTGCGCACGCCCGCGCACCGCGCTACTCGTCGCGCGGGTACAAAAACAATGCAGGCTCAAAAGTCGTTCGCATCCGGGCTACGCAGCGTCATCCGCAGCGCGCTGCACGCAAAGCCCTCGCCCTTCACCGGCAAAGTCGCCGTCGTCACCGGCGCCGCCTCTGGCATTGGCTACGCCCTCGCCATGCGCCTCGCCCGCGCGGGTGCCACCGTCATCGCGACCGACGTCAACGAACTCGGACTCGAAAAAGCCTTCCCCCGCAAAGACGTCTCAAACTCCGACCGACCCGCCACCCTCACCACACGCCCCCTCGACGTCGCCAACCGCGACGCCTTCTTCGCCCTCATCGACGACGTCGTCCGCAAGCACAGCCGCCTCGACTACCTCTTCAACAACGCCGGAGTCGGTCTCGCCGGCGACGAAACCACCGTCACCGACGCCGACTGGCATCGCGTCATCGACGTCAACCTCTGGGGCGCCATTCACGGCTGCCGCGCCGCATACCCCATCATGCGCGCACAGGGCTTCGGCCACATCGTCAACGTCGCAAGCGGCGCCGGATTAGGCCCCCGCCCCGGCATGGTCGCCTACGCCACAAGCAAATGGGCCGTCGTCGGCCTTTCCATCTCCCTGCGCGCCGAAGCCAAAGCCCACGGAATCCACGTCACCGCCGTTGCACCGGGTGCCATCGCCACCGACATGCTCGCCAGCACCACCTACCGGGGCGTCGATGGCGAGCGACTCGTCGCGTCTGTCCCCGTCAAGTCCATCTCCGCCGACGAGTGCGCCCGCCGCATCCTGCGCGCCCTCAACGGAAACCCTCGCGTCGTACCCATTGGCGGCTCCGCCGTCGCCGAATACCTCGCCTTCCGCTACGTACCAAGCCTCTACGAAATCGTCTCAGACTACCGCGCAAAGGCGTTTCGCAAACATGCAACGTCCACCGAATCGAGCGCCATCACCGACAGAGGAGCCTCAAATGTTCGTGCAATCTAACCAGCGTGCGACCTTCCTGCTCGCCTTTGCGCTCACCCTCACGTTCGCCCCCGCCTGCGGCGATGACGACGACGATGACACTGGCACCGACACCAGCAGCACCGACACCAGCAGCACAGACACCAGCGACGCCACCAACACCAGCGACGACGACGATGACAACTCCACTAGCGACGATGACGACGACGACACCGGCACTGACGACGACGACGACGTGCCCGTCTTCGCCTATGACGTTCCGCTAGAGGCAGGCAGCCCCTGGCCCAAATTCCGCCGCACCCCCGAACAAACCGGACGCAGCCCCATCGCCCGCACCGTCGATGGCGCATCCACTGCCCAACCCTGGGTCTTCAAAACCGGCAAAGGCATCTTCAGCACCCCCGTCGTCGCCGCCGACGGCACCGTCTACATCGGTTCCGCCGACCGCAACTTCTACGCCATCAACCCCGACGGCACCGAAAAATGGCGCTTCGTCACCGGCGAAATCATCGACTCCTCAGCACTCCTCGACGACACAGGCCGCGTCTACTTCGGCTCCGGCGATGGAAACCTCTACGCCCTCGACGCCGCCACAGGCAACGAAGCATGGCGCTTCACCGCCGAAGACCCCACCACCACCAACGCCATCATCAACTGGTTCGAGGGCAACGTCGCCATCGGCCCCGATGGAACCCTCTACGCCGGCAACGACAACTTTCGCATCTACGCCATCAACCGCGACGACGGCTCAATGAAATGGGCCTTCAAAGCCCCCGACCAGACATGGTCTCTCCCCGCCGTTGACCCTGCAACCGGCAACCTCTACGTCGGCAACAACAGCCTCCTCAACATCCTCGGCGACAACGTCTTCGCCATCACACCCGGTGGCAAACGCCGCTGGAGCGCGGGCACCAACGGCACCATCGCCGCAAGCCCACTGCTCACCCAGAACGACCTCGTCGCCCTCGGCGGCTACGATGGATTCCTCCGCGCATACGACACCGCATCCGGCGACCTCGCTTGGGAATTCGGCGCGAGAGACCACATCTACGCCAGCCCCGCCGAGCTTGCCGACGGCACCATCATCCAACCCGCCGCCGACGGCACCGTCTACGCCATCAACCCCGGCGACGGCACCGTCGTCTGGGCCTACGACACCCTCGACCCCATCCGCGGCTCACCCGCCGTCGACGGCAACGGCACCATCTACGTCGGCACCGGCGGCGGCGCGCTGCTCGCCCTCAACAGCGACGGAACCCTCCGCTGGAAGCAACAACTCATCGTCAGCGAGCGCGACGACCTCAACGCCTCGCCCGCCCTCGGCATCGACAGCATCTACATCGCCGGCGAAAGCGGCGAAGTCTTCGGCATCCCCTACGACTTCTGCCTGCGTGAGAGCGAGCGCGACAACCCCGCCTGCGAAACCGATGGCGGAGAACCCCTCGCCGACGACGGCGCACTGCTCTTCTTCACCAGCCCCTTCGGCAAACTCTCAGAAACCATCCCCTTCGAACTCTCACCCTACGGCGAGCTAACCTTCTCATTCTTCCTCCGCGAAGATGGCGACAACGCCCTCGCCTTCATCGACACCGACTCACTCACCGTCGAGACCACCGCCACAATCGACCTCCTCGTCGAGATCTCCGCCGACCGCCGCTTCTTCACCGTTCGCCCAGCAACCTCGTGGCCCACCGCCACCCCCGTCACACTCACCATCACCGGCGACTACCTCACCAACGCAACCCGCGAGGGACTCAAATTCGAGGGCGGCACCAAAGCCGGCTCATTCACCCGCGACTTCGAATTCACCGTCGAAAACGCCGACCTCCCCCTCCCCGGCCCCTTCCCCGTCTCACCCGGAGACCTCGCCGCCGTGTGGGAACTCGCCCGCCTCGCCGCACCCAACCCCACCATCCTCCCAAGCTACAACCAGATCGGCTTCGACTCGCTCCACTACATCATCGGCACCGTCGAGGGTTACACCGGGCGCGGCGTCGCATGGGCCATCGGCGCAACCGTACCCGAAGGTGCCACCACCCCCATCCCCGACCCCAACACCAAAGCAATGTTCCCCCTCGCCATCGAGTACGGCAACGGCTCCATCCGCATGGAAAACCAGTCGGGCTTCACCCTCGAAGCACTCTCAGCCACACTCTCGTTCGAGCGCTTCACCCTCGCCGCCGTCATCGGAGAAAACCTCGCCGCCACCGCACCACCCAGCATCACCGTCGCCGCCGTCTGCGAAGAGCTGGTCTACGGCCCATTCCTCCGCACCCTCGGCTTCTGCAACCCCGAAACCGACCGCCTCGTCGCCTCTGCCGGAGCCGATCTAAACCCCCTCGGCAGCGGCATCCACACCGCCCCCGAAGGGCTCGGCACCGTCGCCATCACCCGCGACGCCAACACCTTCACCGCAACCCTCACCGGCTCAACCCTCCTCGCCGCCGAACACCACACCGGCATCCTCCTCATCGACGGTAAAACGAACCTCCCCATCACAGTCTCCTACGGCGAAAAAACCACCCGCACCGAAGCCACGGGTGGCACCATCGCCACCGTCACGCTCGACGCCACAGACGCCGAAGTCGCCGACTTCGTCCGCGCGTACCTCATGGTCGATGCCTACCCCGCCGCCGTGCAGGTCTTCTCACCCGAACAGGCCAACTAACCGCAAAAATCACCGCACCAAAGCGCCAGCACAACGCCCGTCGTAACCGCGTGATTGACATCCACGCTCACTCTGTTATTCGCGCTGATTCATCGCTATGGCGCGTCCGTAGCGGGCGCCATGCGCCTGCCTGCCGCGCGCGCCGATAAGGAGAACCCAACATGGCGACGAAACGTGAACACCTCGAAAAAACCATCCAGCACATCGACATCAAAGCGCACAACGTGCGCCCACTCGTCGAGGCCATGGGCCCCATGGCATTTCAGGCCCGCAACCTGCACCGCGCCGCAACCATCTACGACGCCATGCTCGCCGACACCCAATGCGGCGTCATCCTCTGCCTCGCAGGCTCCCTGATCTCAGCCGGACTCAAGCAGGTCGTCGTCGATATGGTCCGCAACCGCATGGTCGACATCATCGTCGCCACAGGTGCCAACATCGTCGATCAAGACTTCTTCGAGAGCCTCGGCTACAGGCACTACATCGGCGACCCACACGCCGACGACAACGAACTGCGCGAACTCGCCATCGACCGCATCTACGACACCTACATCGACGAAGACGAGCTGCGCGTCTGCGACATGACCATCGCCAAAATCGCCAGCGAACTCGAACCGCGCCCCTACTCCTCGCGCGAATTCATCGGTGAAATGGGCCGCTACCTCGCCGCCCAGAAACGCGGCATCGACGGAATCACCCTTGCCGCCTACGAAACCGGACTCCCCATCTTCGTCCCCGCGTTCAGCGACTGCTCCGCCGGTTTCGGGCTCGTCCATCACCAGTTCGAGCGCGGCAACAAGCCCATGGTCAGCATCGACAGCGCACGCGACTTTCTCGAACTCACCAAACTCAAAGTCGCCCTCGGCGAAACCGGACTCTTCATGGTCGGCGGCGGAGTCCCAAAGAACTTCGCGCAAGATGTCGTCGTTGCAGCCGACATCCTCGGCAAAGAAGTCCCCATGC
>CAZXXB010000191.1:1279-2223 GCA_964644185.1 uncultured Myxococcota bacterium | reverse complement strand
AAATACGCGATTCAGCTCACCGCCGCCGACGAGCGCGACGGCGCACTCTCGGGCTCGACGCTGCGCGAGGCCAACTCGTGGGGCAAGGTCGATCTCACCTTCGAGCAGATGGTCTACGGCGAGGCCACCGTGACGATGCCGCTCATCGTCGGCTACGCCTACCACGGCAACGCATGGAAAAATCGCCCCCTCCGCAAACTCGCCACCACCCTCTAATCGGCGCGACGCCCACACCAGTCCACACGACACCAGTCCACACGACACCAGACCACACGGCAAACCACACGACGGCTACGCGTCTCACGCGTGGCCGTCTTTGCTTTCGGCAAGTGCCTTCTCACGGTGCTCTTTTTTAACCGTGCTCTTTTTCAGCGTGCTCTTTTTCCGGGAACGCAAACGACAGCACCACACCACCCGCCAGCAACGCCACAATCACAAGCAGCGACAGCGGCGTCATCCAGTTCCCCAGCAGATGGTGCAGGTAGTCGTGCCCCACCATCTTCGCGCCGACAAAAATCAGCACCAGCGACACCGCCGGCTTCAAAAACCGCAGCATCGTCACCCCCCCCGCCAGCAAAAAGTAGAGCGACCGCAACCCCAGAATCGCAAACACATTCGACGTGTAAACGATGAACGGATCCTTCGTCACCCCAAATATCGCCGGCACCGAATCCACCGCGAAAATCACGTCGGTAAACTCGATCACGACCAGCACCAGCAAAAGCGGCGTCGCAACCTTCCGCCCGTTCTCAACCACGAAAAACCGCGCCCCGTGGTAATGGTCGCTCATCGGCACCAGCTTGCGAAACGTCTTCACGATGCGGTTCTCGCCCAGCGACCCCTCGTCATCCTCCTCCGACGTAAACATCTTGTAGCCCGTGTAAATCAAAAACGCCCCAAACACATAAATGATCCACTCAAACTGATGAATCAGCGCCGCCCCC
>CAZXXB010000191.1:0-1249 GCA_964644185.1 uncultured Myxococcota bacterium | reverse complement strand
CGCATCACCAGCGCCCCCATGATGCCCCAGAACAACACCCGATGCTGATACAGCGCCGGAACCTTAAAAAACGAAAACACCATCACGAACACAAACAGATTATCCACCGACAGCGCGTACTCGACCACGTACCCCGTCACAAACTCGGTGATGCGCGTCGTCCGGTCAGCCTCCGGCGCGATGTGCCAAATCACCCCCGTAAACGACAGCGCAAGCGCCACCCACACCACCGTCCACGCCAGCGCCTCCTTCATCGACACCGTGTGCGCACTGCGATGAAAAACACCCAGATCGAGCGCCAGAAGCCCAAGCACAAGCGCCGTAAACCCAGCGACCAGCGCCGGCGAACCAACGGTTTCCATTCAACGAATCTCCCGCCCCGAAACGCGTCTCGCCGGGGGTACACAGCCCGAACCCGATGGGGCTGTCAAAACGGCGCGGAATAAACCACACTGGCTCGCGCAGCGCCAGCACGCCCCCTCGAACCAGCCCCTCACGCCTTACGCGGAATCTCAACCACGAAAACCCCCGTCGCCTGGTCGTGCAGCGCCCGCCGAAACCTGTCCATCGGCATCGCGATAAACGTCACCCCCCCAATCGTCGACAGCGCAAACATCAACAGCGCCCGCAGCAGCGACGTCCCAAACCCCGGCACCTCACCATCCGCCAACACCGTCCGCAACCGACAAACCAGCTTGCCCGGCGTGAACCCCAGCACCCCCTCAAACAGCCCAAAATAAAACAGCGACAGCACCGTCAGCAGAAGCGCCCCAATCAACGGAACCTCACCCGCAGACACCGCCGTCGCCGAAGCCACGCCCGGCACCAGCGCCTCCATCGCCAAAAACGCGATCGCCACAAACGCCACCGCGGCAAACACCAGCACCGCCACATCAACCACAAACGCCGCCACGCGACTGCCCGGGTTCGCCGCCCGCAACACCACCTGCACGTCGCCCGAAGCGTGCAACGCAAACTCATCCGACCGTCCTACCTCCAACCCTTGCGCCGACGACGCTACACCTGCCCCGTCACCCCGCTCTCCACCACGCTCAACGCGCCCTCCACCACGCTCAACGAGATCGTGACGACGATCATCCTCCACCACCGCTGCCATCCGCGCACTTCGCGGCGATATTCCCGGCGACACACGCACCGGCGACGCTCGTGGAGCCGCCTCAACCACACCCCCCGTCATCGGCACGACCGCCGGGGCGGCAGGAGAAATCATCCGCGATGGGCAAACCGG
>CAZXXB010000190.1:0-7623 GCA_964644185.1 uncultured Myxococcota bacterium | reverse complement strand
TGGACAGAGAGTGAGCGAGCAAAAGCACGTGAGCGCGCGGCAGGCATCGCGCCCGACACGCTGTTGCGGCAGATTCACCTGTTGATGCGCGGCGTAGACGACACCGCCTCTGCCGATGACCCACGCCTCGCGTTTGAGATGACGCTCTTGCGTATGATCGAGACCGCGCATGTGCAGCCACTCGGCGATCTGCTGGCGCGCATCGAGGCGCTCGCGACGACACGTGGTCCACTCGGCGCGGCGCTGCCCGGCGGCGGTGGCACGGGCGGCGGTGGCACGCGTGCGACGAGCGAGACACGCACGACGAGCACCGCGCAACCGACCACGCAACCGACCGCGAATACACGCGAACCTGCACCACGCACGCAGCCAGCGCGTGTCGAGTCGCGCGCGGCGGCACGTGTCGAGTCGAGTGCGGCAAGCGACGACGGCCCTGCCCCTTCCGACGAGCCCCCCCCCTGGGAAGACGCGGCGCCCACCGCCAGGGCGACACCCCAACATGATGCGCCACCCCCCGCCGCCCCGCCGCCGACCGATGACGACCGCGACGATACCGCTGATCGCGACGACGGGTTGTCGCGTGGAACCTCCAGCGAGACGCTACCGCTGAGTGACGAAACGCTTGCGGCGGTGCGCGGACGCAGGTCACCCGCCGTTGCCGAGCTTGAAGAGCGGTTCGAGCGGGTGGTGGATCGAATGATGTCGCGGCACAAGCTGCTGGGGCAAAACCTGCGTGGTGCGCGGCTGATGTCGTGCGAGGCGGGGCGCGCGACGGTCGCGTTTAGCGAGTCGTTTGCGCGTGAGTCGTTTCGCGAGCGCAACCACGCCGATGCGATTGCGCAACTTCTCGGTGAAGAGTTTGGCGGGCCAATCGAGGTTACGTTTGAGCATGCGGTGGCGACGGCTTTACCCGCCGACGCACCACGGTCTCCGGCACAGCTACGCAGCGAACGCAACGAAGAAGAAAAGGCGCGGCTGCGGCGCATCGCTCTCGCGCACCCCGCCGTGGTCGAGGCGATACGGGTGTTTGGCGCAAAGGTGACCGATTTTCGTCCGGCTCCGACACAGCCAGTGGCTGGTGGAGCGGCGTGACAGATGGAGTTGTGAACGATGGATATTCAGAAGCTCATGTCGGCGGCGCAGGCGATGCAAAGCCGCCTTCAGGAAGTGCAACGCGAGGTGCAAGAGGGCGAGTACGCCGGTGAGGCGGGCGGCGGTATGGTGACCGCCACCGTCAACGGACGCAAAGAGCTTGTACGGCTCGCGATTGAGCCGACGCTGCTGAAGCCCGAAGAGGCGCGGCTGGTGCAGGATTTGATCGTGTCGGCGGTGGCGGCCGCGCAGGAAAAGGCCGATGCGGCGATGAAAGAGGCGCTGAGCAAAATCACCGGTGGGCTTCCATTCGGCGCAGGAATGTTTGGCGGTTCGTGACGGTCTCGCGACAAGACGGCGTCACCGACGTCGCTCAAAACGCGGCGAGACAAAAAAATTCGATTGCAGGGCCGAGCGGCGACAGGTAAAAAACAATCTCGAAAGTTGCCGTCATCAGCGACTGGCCCCATGCTGCGCTTGCGCGCCCGCAGTTGACCCTGCATCACGATTTCGTGGTGCACCGTTGAGCGACGCGCCCAAGCTATGGTGGGGTCGATCAGGTGTGAACATGTCTTCGAACACGATGCCTACGAGCCACGACGAACCTCTCATGCAACATGCTCAAGCAGCGGCGCTCCCCGCACCCGGCGGAATGCACGTCTCGCGAAAGACCAGCGCCACCCTCGCCAAGGTCTACAACGCACTGACGCTGGCGCTGTTTTTCGCGGTCGGCGCGGCGGTCTTCTCGCTCATCGACTAATTCTTCGCTCGTTGCCTGCGGTGCGTTTGCGCGCTGCGAGGGGCGGCTACGTGCGTCGTGCCACCTAACGCGACGCGATGCGCCCCATTGCGCGCAAACGGTCGAGGTGTGCGAGCAACTGCCGCGCGGCAATGGGCCACGCCTCTTGCGGCGTGTCGTCATAGGCACGCGCCACGAGCGCGTCGGTATCGCGCAGCCCGTCTTCCCACGCGGCGCGGATACGCTCTTCGCGCCACAGCCGGTGGGCGATCAATTCTTTTAGTTGTTGCACGCCGTTCTTGATGACGGGGCCATGGGCCGGAAAGAGCGTTTTCGGCTCAAGCGCGACGAGGCGTTCGAGCGAGTCGAGGTAGGCCTGCATGTCGCCTTCGGGCGGGTCGATGACGATGGTGCCGATACCCGCCACCATATCGCCCGCGATCAGCGAACCGCCCATCTCGTCGAAAAAGCAGAGGTGTCCGCGCGCGTGTCCGGGGGTGTGAATCACGCGCACGCGACGTGGCGAAAGCGTCTCTGCCCCCGCCGTCCCACCTTGCAGATCGACCACATCGCCGTCGTTGAGGGTGCCCTCTACGACCACGCCCGCGCTGGCAAGGCGCGCCGCCGTGAGCGGATGCGCGAGCACCGGCACATTGAGAAAAGCCCGCATCGCGTTCACCGCGCCGACGTGGTCGGGGTGGTGGTGGGTGAGCCAGATCGCCTTGATCGTGCGACCGAGTTGCTCTTGCATCGCGGCGAGAGCGTAGCGCAGACGCTCTTGCTCGGCCTCGAACGGGGTGCCGGGGTCGATGAGCACCATCTCGCGCGCGCCGAGCAAGACGGTGTTGGTGTGGGTCGCGGGGGGCAGGGTCGGCGTCGCGAGCGGAAACAGAATCACGCCGGGACGAAACTCGACGCGGCGAAGTGGGCCCAGATCGGCCTCAACGGGTGAGCGCAGGCGCGCCATCGCCGCGCGACCCGCGGGGTCTGCGGCAGCGACAGAGACACCATGCTCACCGAGCACGCGCAGCACATGCAAAATTGGCGGAGCGGCAAGCACGGCGCCTGCTTCCCACGAGGCAAATGCCGCGCGCGGGCATATCCACTCGCCGTGTGAAAGCTCGCCCTCGACGACGTGGGGTTGCAGCGGCGCGTCGTGCGGCCAGTGGAGTAAAAAGAAGCGGTTGTCGAATCGCATCGGCGAGAACGGCGGCGTGAGCCAACGTCCGGCAAAGAGCAGGTCGTGGGCGGCAAGCGCGGCGCGCAACTCGGCAAGGGCGGCATCGAATTTGAGTGCCCCTTCGACGAGGCGCGCGCGCACGCTTTCGATTGCGTCGTGCCCACCGGCAGCTTCAGGGTCGAGGCCGGGAAGTACGCCGGTCTCTTCGAAAAGTTCACGCAGGGCGCACGTCACAAGTCCGGGAAGGTCGTCGGGGCCGAGGTTTTCGTTGAGGTGCGCGTATGAGGCTGGCACCTCGTGCACGGGTGGGGCTTCGTCGAGGCCGGCGGGCTTGCCCGCGATGGGTATCGCCGCGTCGCTGCGCGAGAGTCCGCCGCCGGGAAACGCGTGCCACCCGCCCATGAACTTGAGCGCTTCGCTGCGTTTGACCCAGTAAACTTCGATGCCACTCGGTGCGGCGGGGTTGGCACGCCAGAGCACGATCGCGGCGGAGGCGCGAATTGGCGCGGGTGGGGGTGGTTCGGCAACGGCACCGCGAGCGGCGAGCCACGCCTCATACATCGACAGAAGTTCGCTCATGGGGGGCCTCGATTACGCGGCGAGCACCGATTCGCCAAGCATTCCGCACGCGGCGTTTACGTCGCGCCCGCGAGAGGTGCGGGTGAAGACGCTCATGTGGTGCTTGTTGACGAGCCGGTCGCGAAAGCGGTCGACGACGTGGTCGGCGGGTCGTTTATGGGGCAGGCCCGGCGCTTCGTTCCACGCCAGCAGGTTGACCTTGGCGGGTATGCCCTTCAACAGCGCGGCGACGCGGTCGGCGTCGTCGAGCGAGTCGTTTTCACCGGCGAGCAGCACATATTCGAAGGTGATGCGGCGGGTCTTTGGCAACGGAAACCGGCGACACGCTTCGAGCAGTTCGTCGAGCGGCCACTTGCGGTTGACGGGCATCACGCGGTCGCGTTGCTCGTTGGTGCTGGCGTTGAGTGAGACGGCGAGGTTGACGCTCACCTCTTCGCCCAGACGGTCGATGTTGGGCACGACGCCCGAGGTCGAGACGGTGAGGCTGCGTCGCGAGAAATTGCGCCCTTCGTGATGCAGGAGCACGCGAATGCTGCGCACGGTCTGCTCGAAGTTGTGCAGCGGTTCGCCCATGCCCATGTAGACGAGGTTCGAGAGGCGAAACTCGGGGCCGTGGTGACGCTGCAACGCCTTTTCGCTCTGGTACACTTGCTCGATGATCTCCGAGGCAAGCAGGTGGCGGCGCAGCTTGAGGGTCGCTGTGAAGCAGAAGGTGCAGCCCATCGCGCAGCCGACCTGGGTCGAGATGCAGAGCGTGTGGCGTCCCTCGGCGTGCATCGGAATGTAGACCGACTCGATGCGGGCGCCGTCTTTGGCGTCGAAGACGAATTTCACCGTGCCATCTTCAGAGGGGTGCTCACTTTTCAACGTCAACATACGGGCCGAGGTGTTGGCGGCGAGACGTTCGCGCAGCGACTTGCTGAGGGTCGTCATGGCCTCGAAGTCGTCGGCCTCGTGGCGATGCAGCCACTGAAAAAGCTGTGCACCACGAAACGCCGGTTCACCCAGCGACGCGACATAGGTCTTGAGTTCGTCGGGCAGCATGCCCTTAATGTCGGGCCCAAAGTCGGGCGCGCGAACCGATGGTAGTGCCTGCATTGCGATGCCTTTGCCCACGGCACAGGCCGCGAGCGGCGCGCAACGTAGCCCAACCGCGCGCGCGCGGCAATTTGCTTTTTTGTCTACACCGCGCTTGAACAAAAGGGTCAGCGACAGGGTCTATCATGGTGTGGCATGTCAACGAGTCGGCGCGATGGCGCGTACGTCTCGCGGCGGCACGGAGAAAACACGATGAGCACGAAGAAAAAGTCACAACACGGGCAGTTTGTTGAGGGTACATCAACGTGGGGCTGGGCAGCGTTGGACAGGGCACTGCCGCGCGGGGGGGCGATGAGCCTCGCGCTGATCGTGATGGTTGGTGTCACGTCGGCATGCGGTGACGCCGCAACCGAGAGCGCCGAAGATGCGCTCGACGCCGCCGAGACGATTACCAACGAAGGCGGGCTGTTTCGGCTCGCCGCAACGACCGGTGCCCCCTCTGGTGTCACGGGTGTCAGCTCGGCATTGAGTGACGCGGCAGCAGCCGACGACGCGCCCGAAGATGATGCCGGCGACGACGACGACGGAAGCGTAACGCCAACCGAAGAGGTGATCGCGGCGCGCGCGGCAGCGACCATCGGCAGCCTGCTCGTGCCCGCGGGCTGCTCGACCTCGACGCAAAACCGCAACGTCGTGACGGTCGAGGTCAACGGCTGCACGGGCCCCTACGGCCTCATCGAGATGACGGGTACCATCATCTACACCTACAAGCTGCGTGGCACCGCAATCTCGATTGTCGGCAGCGCGACCGGCTTTCAGGTCAACGGCGCGACGCTCGACATCGCCTCGTCGGGCCTTTACACGACCGACGGCGATGAGCGGACTCTGACGATGACCACCTCAGGCGAGGGGACCGGCCGCTTCGGGCGTCCACTCGACCGTGATGGCAGCTACACCTTGACGTGGAACGTCGCGACGGGCTGCTTTGAGCTCGACGGCACGTGGACAACCGAAGGTACCGAGCGGGCACTTACCACCACCGTCACTGAGTTCGCCTCGTGCCCCGGTCAGTGCCCGTCGGGTGGTACCATCGAGCGCGCCTTCGACGGTGTGCGGCGCGACATCGAAGTGACGGTTTCGTTTGATGGAAGCGCCGCCGCCGAGTGGCAGAGCAGCGATGCTTCTGGCACGGTGAATCTCGCGTGCGGCACGACCGACGCGGAAGGTACGGCTGAATGATCGGTGCTCGCGAAAACAATCTCCGGCCACAATGGGCAATCGCGGTGACGTGGGCGCTAGGGGTCGCCGTGACTTCGATGCTCGCGTCATGCACGGGGTCGCGTTTCGAGTTTGACCGCGCGCTCGAAACGCAGGCCGGGCTTGAGATTGTTCTCGCAGAGATTGCTCTGTTCGAGGCCGCGTTTGAGGCTGGGGCCGCCGAGGGTGAAGAGGTCTTGACCGAGGCGCTGCTGCCCGCAACCGATGCGGCAGAAACGGGTGACACCGCACCCGATGAGACAGAGCCTGGCGACACCGATACCGGCGATACCGATACCGGCGATACCGACACCGGCGATACCGACACTGGCGATACCGATACTGGCGAGGCAGAGACGGGCGACGACGAGCCGGGGATTGAGCCGGATATTGACGCCGCCACTCGCGCCGAGGCGGCATTCGCTTCCAGGCTGACCCCCGCCGGGTGCGCAACCATTGCACGGGTCGACAACGCGGTGACACTGACGACCAGCGGCTGCGCGGGGCTTGGGCTCTCGCAGGTCAACGGTATCGTCAGGTTCACCTATCTGCGCGCGGAAGGCACGCGTCGCATCGACATCTTTGCGGCGCGATTGCGTTTCAACCTCGTCGCATCGCGCGTCGAATCGACGGCAACCCTGACGAGCGATCGCCTCATGCGCACGATGAGGGTCACGACGGTGGGCACAGGTCGGGACAGGTTTCGTCGCGAAGTGACGCGAAACGGCGAGTACGTCGCGACGTGGAGCATCGCCGACGGTTGCGCAACGTTGAACGGGGTGTGGAAGACCACCGGGTTGGGTCGCGAACTCGAGCTTGTTGTCCGCGACGTCGTGCGGTGCCCCAATTCGTGCGTCGCTTCAGGGGTTGCCGAACGATACTTCGTGACGCCAAAGCGCATCTTGCAGGTGACGATTACCTACTCGGGTGGCGCGCTTGCCGACTGGATCGTCGAGGGCGAAAGCGCGCTAACCGAAGAGCCCGTAACTGGCACCATTGATGTCGTTTGCGTCGATGCGGTCACGGTCGAGAGCGGGTGAATTTGGCAGGGCGCGGCGGCGACTCGAAAAAGTTCGCATTGACCACGGCGGTTCGAACCCAGATAATCCGAAGTTCGATTTGCTTGGCGGCGTCGCAGGCTCTCTTCACCCGGCGTGAGAGGGCGCATTGCGACGCCCATTCGTGTTTGTCGCGCCAATCTGCTCATCGCGGTGATGGGTCATTCGCGCGAAAGATGTGAACCTCGTTGGGGGATTGGCATGCTCGTTCAGCGTTTTGAAGTTGGCCCTGTCGCGTTGCGCGTTCTCACTCTCGCGGTTGCGGGTTCACTCGTGTCTGGCGTCGTCGCCTGCGGTGGTGATGAAGACGAAGACACCGTGACGTTTGGCAATACCGATGGTGCGACGGGCGACGACTTCGGCAACCTCGATGACGACGACGACACATCAATCACCGGCGACGACGGCGGCTTCACGTTTCCGGAAGATGACGACGATGGCGGCACGGGTGACTCGTCGGGCGAAGACTCGTTCGACGACACCGCGGGTGGTACCGCCAATACCGGCGAGACCGCGATCGACCAGGTGACGACAGGTGAAGATACCGACACGGCGGGTGACGACACCGACACGGGCGACGACACCGACACGGGCGACGACACCGACACGACGGGCGACGACACCGACACGGGCGACGACACCGACACGGGCGACGACACCGACACGGGCGACGACACCGA
>CAZXXB010000189.1:6640-7636 GCA_964644185.1 uncultured Myxococcota bacterium | reverse complement strand
AGCGTTCGACAAAGCCGCCAAATTGATGGGGCTCGCCTACCCCGGCGGCGCGCTCATCGACAAACTCGGCGACACGGGCAACGCAGAGGCGTTCAAGTTTCCGCGACCGCTGTGGCGCCACGGCAACTACGACTTCTCGTTTTCGGGCGTCAAAACTGCTGTCCGCTCACAGGTCGAAAAACTCGGTGGAGCCGCTGCGTTGACCGAACTGCAACGCAACGATCTCGCGGCATCGTTGCGCGAAGCAATTTGCGACGTGCTCGTCTTCAAAACCTTTGAAGCCGCAAAACATTGCCGTCGCAAGCGCATCGTCGTCGCGGGTGGCGTCGCCGCCAACTCGCGCCTGCGCACGATGATGATCGCCGCCGCCGCGCGACACGGCGCGACCGTCGTCTTTCCGCCCATGCAATACTGCACCGACAACGCCGCGATGATCGGTGCCGCGGCGACGCACCGCTTTGCGCGCAACGACTTTGACGACCTCTACCGTCTCGCTGCCATCGCAAGCGAACCGCTCGGCGTGGGGCTTGCCCTGCCATGATCGACGAACGCCGATCCGACGGACGCCCCGAAAGCAAACCCGACGAAGCACTCGACGGCAAACCCGAGAAGTTACGCGCGCTGCTCGCCCGCCATGGGCTTCACGCCAAAAAATCGTGGAGCCAGAACTTCCTACACGATCAAAAAGCGCTCGACGACATCGCCCGCGCGGTCGGCGCGCCATCGTGCCCCATCAACCGCGGCGACTGGGTCGTCGAGGCCGGCAGCGGCCCGGGCAACCTCACCCGCGCCCTTCTCGCACGCGAACTTCGCGTCTACGCCGTCGAGCCCGACCCCGGCTTCGTCACCCTCTTGCGCGAAGAGCACGCCCGCGAGGCAAACGAGGGTCGCTTCGAACTCTTCGACGGAGAGGCGCAATCGGTCGATTTTGCCGCGATCGCCGCGCGCAACGCGTCGGGTCGCGTCTGGCTCGCAGGCAATCTGCCCTACCAGGTG
>CAZXXB010000189.1:6328-6611 GCA_964644185.1 uncultured Myxococcota bacterium | reverse complement strand
TCCACGCCGCATCGGCGCGCGCGCACCTCGGCGGCATGGTGGTGATGATTCAGCGCGAGATGGCCGACCGCCTCATGTCTCCGCCCGGCTCGCGAGTCTACGGCGCACCCACCGCCAAGCTCGGACTGCTCTTTCGCATCGAGCGTGTGCGCCATGTCGCCGCGGGTTCATTCACCCCGCGCCCCAAGGTCGATTCGACCGTGCTGCGCCTCGTCACCCTCGATGCCCCCGCCGCGCCCGTGCCCAGCGTCGCCGCCTACATGCAGGTCGTCGAGTGGTGCTT
>CAZXXB010000189.1:0-6248 GCA_964644185.1 uncultured Myxococcota bacterium | reverse complement strand
TCAGCGACGCCGCCATCGCCCCCTCTGCACGCGCAGAAACCCTCTCGGTTGCCGACTTTGCCCGCCTCACCTCTGCCCTCGACGCGGCGGGTGTGCGCCCCATTGCGGCGCGTTGAGATGGGGTCCGCGATACTGCGCTCTTTGTTGCGAAGCGATGTCGTGAAATTTCGCGGCTTGTCATGGGCACGAGCAGGCTTATACTGTTCGCGCGTCAACATCCGTTGAGGGGAGAAGGGTCTGGAGGCCCTGTGGAACGTGGATAGCATACCCAGTGAGATCGCAGCCGACCTTGCGGGCATCATCGTCTGCCTGTTTTTCAGTGCGCTCTTTTCGTGGACAGAAACGACCCTCACCGGCATCTCTGAGTCGCGCGCGCTGCATCTTGGCGAGCGCTTTCCGTTCGCGCGTGGATGGCTCAACCACTGGAACGACCACACCGCACGCGTGCTGACGAGCCTTCTCGTTGGCAACAACGTCGTCAACATCGCCGCGTCGGTGCTCGGCACCCGGCTTGCCTATGCGCTGCTCACCGAACATCAGGAAGTGACTGCCGTTCTCGGCCTCACGCTGATCGTGCTCATTTTCGGTGAGGTCACGCCGAAGACGCTCGCGAAACAGCAGGGCGAATTTCTTATTCCGTTCGCGGCGGCATTTGGGCGCATGGTCGATCTCATGTTTTTTCCGGTCGCGTACGTTCTGCAACTGCTCGCGCAGTCGTTGCTCGCCGCGACGGGCACCCGCATGAAGCACCCCGAAGAGCCGATGGTGACCCGCGACGAGATCGAATACATGATCGAGCTCGGCCACAAAGAAGGCGTGCTCGAAGAGGCTCATGGCGACCTGCTGACAAGCGTCATTTCGTTTTCAGAGACGCTCGTGCGCGAGGTCATGGTGCCACGCACCCACATCGCCGCGCTGCCCATCACCGCCAAGCTCGACGAAGCGCGCGAACTTGCCGCCCGCACCGGACACTCACGCATCCCCATCTACCGCGACTCGCTCGACAACATCGTCGGCGTGCTCTTCGTCAAAGACCTGCTCACCGCGCTCGCGGCGGGTGCCTCTGCCGTCGGGCGCACCGTCGAGTCGGTGGCGCGCACCCGCTTTCAATTCGTACCCGAAACGCAAAAGGTCTCGGTGCTGCTCAAAGAGTTGCAGATTCAGCGTCTGCACCTCGCCATCGTCGTCGACGAATACGGCGGCACAAGCGGCATCATCACGCTCGAAGACATTCTCGAAGAGCTTGTGGGCGACATTCGCGACGAGCACGGGCGCGAAGAAGACCCGGTCGCGGCCCAGCCCGACGGTACATGGCTCGTGAGTGGACACGTCGCGGTCGAAGACCTTTCCGAAGCGATTGGCGTCGAGCTTCCAGAGGCCGAAGATTACACGACGGTGGCGGGGTTGCTGTTGTCGTTGCACGAGGGCGTGCCGTTGAAGGGCGAGACCGTCGCGTTTGACAACATCGACTTCACCGTCATCGATGGAAACGCGCGGGTCGTGCGCAAGGTGAAGGTGCAGGTGAAGAAGCCCGCCGCCCCCGCCGAAGACGCCGCCGCATAAGTCACGCGAGCCCCAGAAAGTTTTTCAATGCGTTGTCAATCGACTCAAGTTCTTCTCGGTGAACTCGCCCGTACAGCTTTGCGATTCGGTGTGGATCAATCGCCCGTAGGTGGTCGACAAGTGCGGTGGAATGTTTCGTGAGCCCGCTCTCGCCCGGCGCAAGCTGTGGATACATGGCTCCGGCGACAGGGGTTCCTGTAAGAGGTACGACCGCGATGAGTGGGTACCGCTGATGCGCGCGGGTCGCCGCGTCGCTGACCACCACGCACGGGCGCGTGCCCCGTTGTTCGCGCCCAACGGTTGGATCTAGCGCGACCAGCACGACGGTGCCGCGGGCCGGGGTCAATCAGCCACCTCTTTAAATCCTTTGCCGTTGACCCAACGAACCGAAACCCCGCGCGATTCATCCAGCAGCGGTTCGGTCTCTATCGGCAACGCCGCCAGCCACTCTGCCACATCGTCATTCGACGTGAGCCGCGATAGGTCGTCATCGGCTTGCAGCCCATCGTCAGCCACAAGCTCGCGCGCGAGCACGGTTTCGACGTACTCATCCACCGAGGTTCCACGCTGCGCAGCCTTCGCTTGAAGCCGACTGTACGTTGCCTGTGAGATGTCGAGTGTGAGGTGCATCGTCGACGCAAATTTGACGCAGCGCGGGCATCGCGTCAACGGTTATTGCGCGGCCCCATTCACCGCATCGTCGTGTACGCGATCGGAAACACGCCAGTCTCGCCACCAGCCGTGTTGCGTGGGTCGCAGAACGCGATCTCTTCGAGCGTCGTCTCAAACAACAGCTCGACCCGCCCCGTCTCGACGCCCGACTCGTCTTCCGCGATGAACAGCAACTCTTCATCCGAGAGCGTCACATAGCGACCGCCGTTGAGCCGCTCGCCCACCGTGTCGGGGTCTGTCGCCGACAGCGAGCACGTGACCTGTTCCTGCGTGTAGCGCACCTCATACCGGTTGTTGATTCGGTCGAGGTTCAAGAGCGTCGTCCCCGTCGAACTGTTGACGCAATAGTGATTGTTGAGCACCCCGCCCCCGCCGCACGACCCGTACCCCTCAAGCACCCCATATGGAGCGCGCGCTGCGTTCGCATCTGCACCCGGCAGCCGCACGTAACTCGTGCTCAACGAGCCACTCGACCCGCCACACGCGGCGACGGCAAGGGCCAAAACCACCGAGACCCCCACGCACACGGTGGAAGCAAAACGGGCAAACAGGTCATTGCGCAGAGCGGCGAAAGCAGGCTTCATAGCGGGGGCGGTGTAGCACAGTTGCGAGCGCCGCCCAAATCGTCGCTGAATTGCCCATACCGAACCCCGATGCGCGCACCGTCACACCTTACCCCTTCAACGCCTGTACCCGCACACCGCGTCGCGCGTTCTCGCCTCTCGCAGCTCGCTCTTGCGGCAGCGCTTGCGCTCTCAACACTCATCATCGCCGCGCCCGCCCACGCCCTCGGCGAAGCCACCAACTTCGGCTTCGCGCAACTCAAACACGACGGCACCTACGACCCCAACCCCACCGCCATCTCGCGTCTCGCCTGGGAAGTCGTCAAACGTACCAGCATCGAAGCGAGCCTCGACCCCGTCATCGCCGACCCCGCCGACACCCGCCTCTTCGAGCGCCCTTTTGCCGTCCTCACCAGCGGCGGAGCCTTCAGCCCACCCACCGACGCGGCGGTCGCTGCTCTGCGCCGCTATCTACTCACTGGCGGGTTTCTGCTCATCGATGTCGCCAACGACGAAGGTGCCGCCTCGGCCCAATCGCTTGTCGAGCGCCTCTTCGGCCCCGGCAAACTCGCCCGCGTACCCGGCGAGCACGTCATCTACCACAGCTTCTACATGCTCGACGGCCCCGCCGGACGCCTCTCAAAAGCCCCCTTCGTCGAAGGCGTCTTCGTCGACGAGCGCCTCGCCGTTGTCCTCTCGCGCAACGACATGCTCGGCGCCTTCGCACGCGACGGCTACGGAAACTGGACCCGCAGCGTCGAGGGCGGCAATAAGCAGCGTGAACGCGCCTTTCGCTTCGGCGTCAACCTCGTCATGTACGCCCTCTGCCTCGACTACAAAGACGATCAGGTTCACCTTCCGTTTATTCTGAAGCGGCGCCGCTAAAAGACGTCGTCGCGCGCCGCAGGCGGGCCTCTTCGCACCGGTTGGCGAGAGGTGGGTTTTGACGCCAGCGACGCCTTAGGCTAACTCAGAGCCAGCAAACCCCGATTCGACGACCCGACGTGCTCCAATAGACGCACGCAAACGAACCCACTCGACGCGCCATGGCCCAAACCAACGCAAACGATCAACGCCTCACCGTCGCAAGCCTTTTCGCCGCGCTTGTCGCCGTCGTCGCCGCAACGACCATCACCCTCGCCGCCTGCGACGACGAGGCGGGCACGTCGTGCCTCTCCGATCAGGATTGCGCCACCTTCGAGGTCTGCCGCGCCAACACCTGCGCCGCCACAACCTCGGGTGCATGCAACTCAACAGCCGAGTGTGAAAACGGATTCGTCTGCGCCAACGACGGCGCGACGCGCAAGTGCATCGCCACCACGGCGCAGTCGTGCACCACCCCGACCGACTGCCCCGCCAACACCCGCGCCGGATACGACTGCATCGACAACAAGTGCTCGCTGCGCGTCGATGAGACAATCACCCGTCTGCCCGGCGACACGGGTGGCGATACCGGCACAGACACGGGTAGTGACACGGGCAGTGATACCGGCACAGACACGGGTACAGACACCGGTGGTGACACCGGCACAGACACGGGTAGCGACACCAGCACAGACACGGGAAGCGACACCGGCGCAGACACCGGAAGCGACACCGGCGCAGACACGGGAAGCGACACCGGCGCAGACACCGGAAGCGACACCGGCGCAGACACGGGTACCGACACGGCAGAAACCGGCACGTGAGCCACCCGCGGCGAATCCGAACTCCGCGTCGTAAATGAACGTGAACTCGCGAGCCGGTGTAAAGTAACGCTGAAAAGTAACGCTCCGTGCAATTGGCGGCGCCATGGGTTGCGCCACCCGAAGGGCAGGGGACGTCAAAACCGCACCGGGCAGCGAATGGCCCACAGTTTGTCGAAATCTTGCGACCGTCTTTGACAGGTTGTCACGCCGCACCCCCGCTTTCGGCGCCCGTGTGGCGTCGGTGTTTTGGCGTGCAGATTGCTGCACATGCGCCAGCAGTTGAACCTGAAACGAGTTGATCCGCTGTGGCTGAACCCTCTCTTGCTTCGCAACCTACCCCCGCCGTCACCGAATCACCCCGCAAGGTCGTGATCCTCGACCACGCCGGCTGTGACGCCGACCTCGTCGCGATGGAAATCGCCGAACGCGGCGGCGACGTGCAGCGCTTCAACTGCCCCAACGAAACCCTCGCCTACCTTGGCGCGACCGACATCGCGGTCGATGTGCTCGTCGTCGCCCACCCCATCGCCGGTTGGGATTCGTGCGAATACCTCGAAAAATGCAAAGCCGTCGGCTCGCCACGCCACGTGTTGATGTTGATGCGCGGCGCCGACAAGACGGTCAGCCACCTCTGTCGTCATTCGGGTGAGTCAAACGAGTGCAGCGTGCTCTATAAGCCCGTCAGCGTGCAGCACCTGCGCACCGCCCTGCGCGAGCTGGGCCTCTAACCCGCCCCCACATGGGTGCCATCCCGACGGTGCCATCGCGACAGGCGCCGCGCGCGCGGCTCAACCACGTCGCGATACCGCCGCCACCGTCTCGACCACCGCCGCGACTTCGGTCTCGACCACCTCGACCGGCGATGATGCGGGCGCAGCCGTGCCTGCGTCGGCACCCGTCTCGGCCGCATCGCCTGCTTCGCCTGCTGCCCCCGCGTCGAGCGCGGCAAGGCTCAACGGTTGCAGCTCGTCTTCGCTGTAACCCCACTTCAACGGCTCGGCGCTCGCCTCGACCGTCCCCTCGACCGCCGCTTCGACGCGCGCCATCTCGGCCTTCGCCCGCTCGCGCTCGCTGCTCTTCAACTCGAACGGAACAAGGCTCGACACCCCCGCTTCCTGCATCGTCACGCCATACAGCACGTCGCACGCCGCCATCGTCGCCTTGTTGTGCGTGATGACGATGAACTGCGTGCGCTGCGACATCTCGCGCAGCAAACGATTGAAGCGCGCCACGTTGACGTCGTCGAGCGGAGCATCAACTTCGTCGAGCACGCAAAATGGCGACGGTTTGATCAAGAAGATCGCGAACACCAGCGACAGTGCCGTCAGCGCCCGTTCGCCACCCGACATCATCGACAACCGCGTCAGCTTTTTGCCCGGCGGCTGCGCCATGATCTCGATGCCCGCTTCGAGCACGCTCTGCCCCTCTTCGCGCACCAGTTGCAGCCCCGCGCTGCCGCCGTTGAACAACCGCGGAAACACCTGACTGAACCGCCGATTGACCGCCTCGAACGTACGCTCGAAAAGCTCGACCGAGACCCGGTTGATCTTCTGAATCGCCCGCCGCAGCTTCGCGATAGCCTGTGAAAGCTCTTCGTGCCGCGCCATCAACTCTTCGAGGCGCTTCGACTGCTCGTCAAACTCTTCAATCGCCGCGAGGTTGACGTTTTTCATCGCCGCAACCGAGACGCGAATCTTCTCGGCGCGCTCGAGTTCTTCCGGCGGAAGTGCCTCTTCGGGCGGCGCAACGGTCGCAAGGTCGG
>CAZXXB010000188.1:7418-7653 GCA_964644185.1 uncultured Myxococcota bacterium | reverse complement strand
CTGGCGCAGAAGCCGACGCTGACGCTCGACTATGTGCGGCTCAATATTGAGGCACGTCGGGCGGGGTAGCTGGGCGTAGTTGGGCTGAGCGGGGCGGTCTCAGGCGGTGGGGCGGCGGGCCGACTGGTGGGGCTCTGTGATGAGATTGGGAAAGCGCATTTGCACGCGTTCGAGCATGTAGACGGCTTCGCGGGTTGACTTTACGTCGGTGAGCATCGAGGCGACGAGGAAGGGG
>CAZXXB010000188.1:2090-7392 GCA_964644185.1 uncultured Myxococcota bacterium | reverse complement strand
GCTGTCGCGGTCGATGTCGCGTCGGGCGTGGGCTTCACGCAGGGCGCGCATGATTGGGCCGTGCCACATGCTGGCGAAGCTCTCGGTGTTGAGGTTGCCGAGGCAGGCTTCGGGGGCGATGGCGGCCATGTGGTAGCAGGGGAAGACCTGGCCCGTGGCGCGGACGACGGTGGGGCCGTTCCAGAGCATGTGGCAGGGGTTGAGGCGCAGGTAGCCGTCGTCGAGGTCGCGGGTGCGATGTTCTTCGATGCCGAAGTCTTCTTGCTTGATGCGGACGGCGTCGATGCCTTCGACGCTGTTCCAGATGCGGAGGAATTCTTCGGTTTCGCCGATGTTGCGTTTGAGTTGGATGAACTGGACGGCGAGGAGGACGGGTGAGCCGGTGGCTTTTTTGAGGGCGGCGAAGTCGCGGACGTTGCGGGCGACTTTTTCGAGGTTTCCACCGGCGCGGTAGTAGTTGTAGGTCTCGTCGCTTGTGCCGTCGATGCAGACGATGACGTGGTCGACGCCCGAGTCGAGCAGGGCGCGCTGGTGTTTGTCTGTGAGCAGGCCGCCGTTGGTTGAGACGATGGCGGTGAGGCCGAGCGATTTTGTGCGGCGGATGATGTCGTAGAGGCGTTTATCCATGAGGGGTTCGCCGAGTCCGTAGAGGTAGACCTGGCGACCGCCGAGGGCGGCGAATTCGGTGAGGGCCTTTTCGACGAGGTCGTCGGGCATGAGGCCATCTTGCGTGCCGAGCAGGGTGCGCTGGCACATGGGGCAGTCGAGGTTGCAGTTGGTGGTGGTTTCGAGAATGAGCGCGCCGGGGCCGAGCGCGGGGGCGGCGTCGTGTCGTACGTATTCGACGACTTTGTGTAGCTGGCGCGTGAGCGTGCTCATGATGCGTCGTTGGTTACCTGTCTCGCCCTACCCGTGACAGCAAGCCTACCCCCAGAGAGGGCTGAGTATTTACCCCCTATCCCGCCGACGGCGGGCGTCGGCCCCCTTCCCCCAGAGAGGGCTGATTTTTTTACCCCCTATCCCCCTACCCCTTTCCCCCAGAGAGGGAAAGGGGGGGAAGAGAAGAAGCCGTGGTGGCGGGCGGTGTCGCGGTGTGGGCGGCGAGGGCGCAGATGAAGAGGAAGGAGGGGAGGACGCAGTAGCCGACGTGGAGGAAGTTGGTGACGATTGCGGGCAGGGTGGAGAACGCCGCGGCGAGGGCAAGTCGCTGGGCGGTGGTGGGTGTACCGGCGCGGGTGAGGGTGACGGCGCGGTGAATGAGCGCGAGCGCGATTGCGGTGCCGAGGGCGAAACGAATGACGACCGAGAGCTGGGGGTCGATGTCGATGGTGAGGCCTGTCCAGACCGAGACCCAGATGCGGCGCGGGGCCTGTGCCTGATGGTCGAAGAACATCGAGAGAATGGAGGTGCCGGTGGCGGTGAAGAGCAGGTATCCCCACGCGAAGAAGCCCGCGGCGAGAGAGGCGAAGAGGGCGAGGGCGGTTTGCAGGCGGCGACGGGCGGGGACGAAAAGTGCGAGGGCGGGGAGGATTGAGAAGGCGGTGAGTTTGCCGATGCCGGCAAAGGTGGCGATTGCGACGGCGGCAACGGGTGATGAGGCGACGACGACGGTCGCGGCTGCCGCGAGCAGCGCGAAGGTGAAGTCGTTGAGGGCGATTTCGCTTGCGGCAAACGAGAGTGGAAAGAGCATCCAGAGGGCGGCGAAGAAGAAGCGGGTGCCGGGGGCGGCGAGGCGGGCGAGCAGCGCGAACATGGCGAGTTCGATGAGGGTGGCGTTGAGGCGGGTTGCGGCGAGGGTGGCTGCGGTGTTTGCGAGGGCGGGCCATGCGGCGTCGCGAGCGGCACCCCAGAGCAGCGGCTGGGCGAGGTGGCCGAAGAGTGCGCCGGGGAGATTGATGATGAAGATTGAGGGGCCGTAGAGGCCGGGGGTGGTGAACCACCAGAGGTCGTTGACGGCGTAGGGGTTGGTGCCCTGGAGCGCGTAGGCTGCGCCGAGGGTTCCGAAGAGGCTGTTTTCGAGGGGGACGGCGGCGAAGCCTAACGTGATGCGGGTGATGGCGACGAGGGCGACGAGGGCGAGGTCGAGGCAGGGCGAGAGGCGAGCTGAGAGGGGCGGTGATGTACGAGGATCAGCGCGGGTCATGTGATCGGCTACGAGCAGGTAGAAGATGATGAAGAGCCACGCGCCGAGTTGTCCGAAAAGGAGGGTGGGTGATTCGTCGATGTCGATGGGTGGAAAGGCGACCATGAGGGCGGTGGCGAGCCATGCGAGGGCGAAGAGGGCGATGGCGCGTGTTGAGCGGGTGAAGGCGGCGAGCAGCGCGAAACCGACGAGGAGGGCGAGGGCTGCGCCGACGGGGGTGATGAGAAGGCCGCCCGGGTGAAAGTCGGGGGGTAGTTGGAGTGGGCCGTTGAGAAGTGTTGTGGGCACGTTTCGTTCGGCGCCAGCGGGTGCGGTTTTGGGTATGGTTGAGGTGTTAGCGGTCGCTGCCGGCCCTCAGGAGGTTGGTGCGTCCGAGGCCTGAGAGGCTGGGGAGGGCGACCTTGGCTTTGTTGTAGGCGAGCACCGAGCCGCCGAGGGCGAGGGTCTCGATGGCGACGGAGCGGCGCATGACGTGGCGGGCGATGAGTGAGGGTCGCATGTAGAAGCGGAACATGGCTTCGCGCTGGAGTGCGAGGACTTCGTGGCTGGTCATGCCTTCGGGTGCGTAGAGGGTGCCTTCGCCGTCGCTGCCGTCGAACCATGAGGAGAATTTTTCGGGGTCTTCGTCGACGAGTTCGGGGCGGGTTTTGACGAGGTCGGTGATCATGCGGCTGGCCGGCGAGCGGCTTTACAAGGCCCGGTGGAATGCGGCTGCCGGGCAGCGGTGTGGCGATGTTGAATTTGGCGATGTCGCAGTCGAGTTCGACGGCGTGACGGATGGTGTCGTGGATGGTGTCGTGGGTTTCGCCGGGAAGCCCGATGATGAAGAGGCCGAGGGTAATGATGCCGGCCTCTTTGGTGTGGCGCATGGCGGAGAGGTTTTGTTCGACGGTGGTCTTCTTGTCGATGCTGTCGAGGACTTTTTGATTGCCCGACTCGAAGCCGTACATGATGGTGTGGCATCCGGCGTTTTTCATCGCCTGCATCAGCTCGCGGTCGACTTTGTCGACGCGGGTTTCGGTGACCCAGCGGATGCGTTTGTGCAGCCCGCGGCGCATGAGGGCGTCGCAGAATTCGAGTCCATCGGATTTGGTGACGGGGAAGTAGGCGTCGAGGAAGCCGAAGTATTCGGTGCCGTAGCGGCGGTGGAAGAAGTCGATTTCGTCGACGACGCAGGGGATTTCGCGACGGCGGACTTTGGGGTGCATGGCCTCTTGTCCGCAGAAGGTGCAGCGGTAGGCGCAGCCACGCGATTGCTGGATGGGGAGCATCTGGCTGCGGACGCCGAGGAGGAGGGCGCCCTGATAGGGCCAGAGGTCGAGGGCATCCCAGTCGGGGAGGGGTTTTGCGTCGAGGTCTTTGATTTCGGGGCGTGGTGGGCCGTGGATGTATTCGCTGCCCTGTTTGACGACGGTTGCGGGTGTGCCGGCGATGGGTTCACCTGCTGCGACGCGGCGGAGGATGTCGCGGAAGGTCTCTTCGCCTTCGCCCTGTACGCAGACGTCGGCGAGGCCCGCGTCGAGCACTTTGTGCGAGAAGATGGTGGCGTGAATGTGTCCCATGACGACGAGGGTGTCGGGGCAGCGCTGGCGCAAGAGGCGGACGATGCTACCGACGCGTCGCAGGGTGGGTGTGAGGGCCGAGATGGCGAGCACGCTTGCGTTGGCGCGTGCGACGCGATCGACGACCTGTTCGTCTGATTCTTGCGTGCCGAACTGGTCGATGATGGTGGGGGTGAAGTGTTCTTGCCGGGCGACGGAGGCGAGGTAGGCGAGGCCCAGCGGTGGCACGGCCTCGGAGAAGCGATGCATCCAGCCCTGGGTCTTGCGGCGGTTGGTGTCGGGGTTGAGCAGCACAACGCTGTTCGACGCGACGGGCTTTGAGATGGGGGGAAACTGTACCATTCGTCGTGCACCAACCAATCAAACGCCGCCACGCAGAGAGCGTTACGCAACAGCCGAATTGAGTCCCTCTTTCACCCTAGCGCAGTGAAGCGGGGGTCACAATGCAAGTTTTTCGGTAAAGATGAAGGTTGAGAGGAATCGGTGAAGGTAATTCGCGTGGAGATGCGTGGAGATGCGTGGAGAGCGACGTGCGGGTGCTGGGCGCGGGTGAAGAGCGAGGTGTGTGTGCGATTGCGCGGCGGGTGGGTGCGCAGTATAAGCGGGCGCACGTTTTACGGGTCTGCGTCGGGCGAATTTCGGCGCGGGTTTGTGGGCTTTTCAGGCTGCGCGCGCATCGCATGGGCGAGCGGGCGCAAAGGATGCTTCGATGAAGTTTTACATTGATTCGGCGGACATCAAAGAGATTCGCATCGCGCACTCGATGGGGTTGCTTGACGGCGTGACGACGAATCCATCGCTGGTGGCGAAGGCGGGTCGCAACGATCACGACGTTTGCATTCGCGAGATTTGCGAGTTGGTGAAGGGGCCGGTGTCGGCGGAGGTGTTGGCGATAGATTATGACGGGATGATCAAAGAGGGGACGCACCTCGCGTCACTTGCGCCGAACGTGGTGGTGAAGCTTCCGTTGACGGAAGAGGGGTTGAAGGCGTGCAAGACGTTTAGCGACCGTGGTGTGAAGGTGAACATGACGCTGGTGTTCAGCGCGTTGCAGGCGATGCTTGCGGCGAAGGCGGGGGCGTTTTTGATTTCGCCGTTCGTGGGGCGTCTCGATGACGTGGGTCACGACGGGATGGACCTGATTCAGGATTGCGTGACGATCATCGAGAACTACGGTTTTGAGTCGATGGTACTTGTGGCGAGCATTCGGCACCCGACGCATGTGCTGCACTCGGCGCGGATGGGTGCGCATGTGGGGACGATGCCGCTCGAGGTGATTCGCAAGCTGTTGAAGCATCCGCTGACCGACATTGGGCTGAAGCAGTTTCTCGACGACGCGCGTAAGCAGGGTCGTCTGCCGTGAGGTGTGGCTGCGTCGCGTAGAGCACGAGAGAGCACGCGGGCACGAGAGCAGCGGTCGCGAGAGCAGCGGGCACGAGAGCGGGGCACGAGCGAGCATGGCGGTAACGTATGACACGGCGGCGGCGGGTGAACGTGCGAAGCGGCTCGCTGCTGGTTTTGACTGGGCGTCGGTGAACACCGAGTCGCTTGAGCTTTTCAAAACTTTGTTGCGCGCCGATACGGTGAATCCGCCGGG